>JAFGNZ010000213.1 GCA_016926755.1 Myxococcaceae bacterium
AAGCCCCGCCCCATGCACGGACAACGAAGGCCCGGCCCGGACTGCCGTCAGCGGTGAGCCCCCGCTGCTTGCTGCTGGTTTGCTGCTGGAGGTGACCACGGGAAAAGAAAAAGCCCCGGAACCTCGCTGTAAGTCCGCGAAACTCCTGGGCTTCTAATGGTCGGGGAGACAGGATTTGAACCCGTGGAGGAGGGGTGCCCTAAACCCGCGACGGCGCACGCCTTTCGCTGAATCGTGAGTGAATCCGGGTACTTCGAGTCCACGGGGCAATCCTCAGCAGTCCCACCTGTCCCCCAAAGTCCCCTCCAGTCTTGGAGACATTCTGGAGACAGAACCAGAGGCGCTTGGAGTGCGGGGTGCTGGCGCACGGGTTCGCGCGGGTGCGCTGCGAGAGTTGCAAGGACGAGTTTCTCATCGCCTTATCGTGTAAGGGGCGAGGGGTGTACCCCTCCTGCAACGCGAAGCACGCGCAGGTGACGGCGGTGCACCCGGTAGAGCGAGTGCTGCCGCACGTGCCCTACCGGCAGTGGACGCTGTCCTTTCCGCACCGGGTTCGGTGGGTGCTGCTGAAGGAGGCGGGACTGTTCTCCGACGTCCTCGCTCTCTTCCTGCAGGCGGTGTTCGCCCCGCATGTTTTGAGCCAGTCGTCACGAGGAAGGACTGGGCCCCTGTTGGCTCCGGGCGCGCGGGAACCCGGCGGCGCGGATCAGGCGTCATGCCAGCGAATGGACTTGATGTTGGGGTTGTCGGAGGTGAAGTACAGAAAATGGCTTTTCTGCTTGCTGCTCATGATGTCCAGCGAGTATTCGTCACCCGTCATGTCCGTGAAGTAAAGCTTGAGACTGGTGGTCAGGCCGATGTCCGGGCCCTGCGCTTTGACGTAAACGAGCCAATCGTAAACGAGGTACTTCTTTTTGTTGAGACTGATCTCGAACACCATTCCGTTGTTCGCGCGATAGATCCACTTCTGGAGCTCGGTGCTGTTGTTGATGGTGACGCTCGATCCAATCGGCATGCCCGTGGCGAGCTCGCATTTGGCGGAGCCGGGAGAGCCCGGCTTCTCGCAGATGAAGTTGGTGTAGGAGGCGTTGGTGGCACCTTCAGTCACCTCCGGGGCGATTTCCGAGTGCGAAGAACCGGTCACGATTTCATAGTTGTTGCCGAGAGAGCTTTTCAGGGTCTTCGATTCAATGGGCATTCTGGACCTTCCTGTCATAGTACTACAGCAGCAGATGAGTTCCCGCCCCAACCCGTTGTGCCTGCTCGCTGGGCGAGGAGCCACATCATCTTGGGCATGCTTCGAGCAAACGATGGGCACGAGGGCCGAAGTGCTGCTGTAGTACTAGCTTTGTCCAATGCTCAGAATCGGATCAAGCCCCCTGCTGCCCTCCGAGCAGGAAAAAGGGCGCCCCCCAGGAGGAGGGCGCCCCATTCTTCCACCCGTGATGCGGGCTCAGCGTCCCGGCAGGACGCCCTGCATCACGCGGCGCCCGGTGGCTTCCTTCACTTGGTCCGTCTGCCACTCCTGCCACTGGACCATGCTGATGGACAGCTGCAGCGAGAAGTCCGTGGACACCCACTGCGTCGCACCGCTGGGGTACTGCGGCTGCGCCACGCCAGCGCCCGAGAAGGGTGTGCTGCATTTCAGGTCCGCGAAGTACGTCGCATCCAACGCCGGATCTCCGGAAGCCTCCGCGCACTGGCCCTTGGCGGGCTCGTCCTTGGGAGTGACGATGAAAGCGGGGAGTTCGTTGTCCTGGTCCGGCACTGATCCCGTCATGTGGCAGGACAGGCAGGAGCTGCGCGTGCTATCTGCGGGGCCATCGAGTCGGCTGTTACAGCCCAGGTGGCCACCGTCCGTGGTCGCGTTCCAGCGATCCACGATATCCCACTCGATGACCTCCTGCTTGAAGCCGTTCTTCCGAGGATCCACCGGGTTGGAGACGGCCAGTGTCCCCGCGGGCGGCGTGTCATTGCCCCACATGAGCCCGAGCGTGGACAAGCGGTTCCACGGGTTCTTCTCCGAGGCATGCACCTGCCCATCCGCCACGAAGGTGCCGTACGCCCAACCCGAGGGAGACCGGTTGTCACGCACCGCTATGTCGACCTGCATCAGCGTCACCTCACCGACGGTGCGCTGGCACTTCTGGCTGATCTCCTGGAACGAGCAACTCTGCTCATCTTTCTCCTCGCACTTGCAGAAGCTCGCGGCGCTGATGTTGGCCTTCCACTTGGGCATGTTGGACAGGATAGGGATATCCTTGTCCGTCGCAGTGGTGAACAGCAGCTTGCCGATCACCGCCCCCTCCGGGAACGCCACGTTGCTGGTGGGGAACACCGCCGTGCCGTCAGGCTTCCACACCTGCCCCACCGTATAGGCGGCGCGGGGATCGTAGAAGCCCACCGCCCAAACGGTGCTCTTCAGCTTGCTGCCATCCTTCATGGTGAAGGTGACCGGCGCCTCGCGCGTCAGCCCGTGGATGAACTCGCGCCCGCTGTATGGCTCGTAGGTCTGGAAGGGGATATGGACCCAGGGGCGCACCCGGTTGTTGCACAGCGTCCAGTCCTTCTCGATGTCGCCGCCCGAGGCGCCCTCATCTACGTTGCCTTCCTGGATGTAGCGCAGCACGGCCCAGGAATACTCGTGGGCCTGCTTGCGCATCTCCTCCTGGCTCAGCCCTTCCTTGAAGGGGTTGAAGGCCTTCCACGGCTCGGGCTCCCCGCTCGGAAGCGTGGAGGGGTACTGCTGGCTCAGCTGGAAGATGGGCCCCTTCCAGTCGGCGGGCGGCTGGTTGGAGATCGTCTGCCCCATCCACATGCCCGTGCTGGTGAACTTCGGATCCTGCCAGTAGCTGGGGTATGGCCCCGAGCACGTCCCCTCCCCGCCCTGAGCCCCACCGCCCGGCTTGCCCGTCGTCACGCACGCCCACAGCGTGGCTGCTGCCGCAACGCCTCCCAGGGCCAGCGCCCACTTCGTCCTCGTCATGTGTCCCTCCCGTTGGACTGCGTAAAGGTGCCTGCTACTTCTTCAAGAGCGTGTTCTGCATCATCCCGGCATCCTCATGAGGAATGATGTGGCAGTGGAAGACGTCCTTGCCGGTCCACTCCTTGAACTTGATGCGGATGACGACGGGGACGTTGTGGGGGACCCAGACGGTGTCCTGGATCGTCCCGGGCTCCACGGCTTGGCCGCCAATGGAGATCACCTCGAACGAGTTGGTGTGCAGGTGGAAGGGATGCCCCTCGGTCGAGCCGCCCGAGTGGTCGGCGTTGTCGTGGATGGTCCACTGCTCCACCGTGCCAAGCTTCAGCTCCATAGGCACGGCCGTCTCGTCATACAGCGCGCCGTTGATGGCGAAGTCCAGGCCCACCAACTTGTTCTGCATGGCGGGGAGCATCATGTCCAAACTGATGTCGCGCTCGATCATATTTTCCGGCTTGATGAGCGGGTAGTGCCGCTTCGGCAGGGGCAGGCTCTTGGGCAGAGCCATGTCCATGGGCTCGCCGGAGATCTGGATCTTGGCTAGCACCTTCTCCTCGCTCTCGAGGAACTGCTGTGTCTGCGCCAGCTGCCTGATCTCATAGATGCCCGGCGTGGTGCTGCCCTTGATGAGGAACTCGGCGCGGCCGCCGGGGGCCAGCAGCACCTGCTCCTCGCCGTCCACGGCGCCGTCCTTGTAGGGGCGCTCGCGCGGCGCCGGGAAGTTCACCCCGTCCATGGCGAGCAGGTACACCGCGTGCCCCTGGACCTGCAGGGGAATCATGTTGTCGCTGCACCCGTTCAGCATGCGGAAGCGAACCACCTCACCGGGGCGCAGCGTGTAGGTCTCCACGTCGAGCTGCTGGCCCGCGGGCTTTATGGGGTTCTGCGCGTTGTGCGTCTCTTTGAAGACGGGCTTGCCGTCGACGAGGAAGAACCGCAGCGGGTAGTCGCCCGTGGTGAAGCCGCTGTTCGCGGACGAGACAACGTTGCCCTGGGCGTCCTTGACGGAGCTGGTGCCGGCGAACGTGTCCCAGATCGCGTTCTGCGGCGGATCGTAGCTCCAGACTCCCGTGTCCGGATCCGGGAAGAGGCCCACGTCCTGCACCGCGATCACATGTTCCTTGGCGGCGGCGATCTCAGGCACCTCGTCGATGGCCCCCTCAACGATGATGACGCCCGCCATGCCATTGGCCACCTGGACGGCAGTCGAGCCGTGGTGGTGGGGGTGATACCAGTACAGCCCGGTGGGGTGATCCTCCGGGAGCTCGAAGGTGTATTCATACTTCTCCCCAGGCTTGATCGCGATCATGTGAGCCGCCGGATCCGAGGTCCCCACCGGCTCGAAGAGGTGGGGGATGACCTCCAGCCCATGCACGTGCAAGTTGGTGGTGTTCAGATCGTGCGGGATGTTCATCATCACCTGGTGGGACAGGCCGCTGAGGCTGTGCCAGGCCGACGAGTCATATTCCGGCAGCTGGTTGTCGATCTGGAAGGTGAGCTTCGCGCCGGGCCGGGTGCGGACGGTCGGCCCGGGGATGGCGCCGTTATAGGTGCGCAGCCGCACGCTGTAGTTTCCAAGCGTGAGGCTGGCGAACTGGGGGACGAGCTTCGTGGGCTCGGAGGGCTCGGGATCGCCGCAGCCGGTGAGGTGGGACAGACTCAGTCCAGCCACCAGGCCAGTGCCTGCCTTCAGGAAGTCACGACGAGAAAAAGAGCTCATGGGGAGGGCTCCAACGGGTGCCGCTACTCAGGCAGTCCACTGCGGATGATGGGCATGGGATCCAGCTGGTAGTCGCTCGCGTATGAGCCCTGCACCAGGCCGGTCTTCACCGTGTAGAAGTTCTGCAGGCTGATGGCCACCTGGAACGAGAAGTCCGTGGAGTAGACGCGCGGATCCATCGAGGTCGCGGCCGGGATGTTCTGGAACCACTGCATCCACTCCTTCGAGCCCCCTTGCTTGGGCGGGTTGGGGCCGCCGTCCGGCACGGCGCCCGGAGGCACCAGCGCCGTCACGGCGGGGTACTGCGCCGCGATGTGGCAGCCCAGGCACGAGGTGGTGTTCAGGTCCGCGGGCCCGTTGAGCCGGCCGTTCCAGCCCAGGTGCTGCGGCGGCAGCTCCTTGGAGGGGAAGATGATGGTCTGCTTCAGGTCCGGGTTGACCTTCGTCTGGGTGGGCGGGAACGGGGTGGTGGCGTTCACCGTGTTGTCGGGATCATTGCCCCACATGATCCCCACCGGGACGAGGTTGAGGAACTTGTTGGGGTTCTTCACCTGGCCGTTGTACGCGAAGGTGCCGAACACCCAGCCGGTGCCGCCCGGGCCCTCGGCGCGCACGTCGCGCACGGCGATGTCCATCTGCAGCAGGTTGACCTTGCCCACCACGCGCTTGGCCGAATCGGAGAAGTTCTCGGTGATGTACGCGGTCCACTGCAGGGGGTTCTCGAGGAAGGGGATCTTGTCGTCGCCCTGGGGCGCGTCGGTGAACAGCAGCTTGGCGAACACGGTGCCGGGTGGGAACCCGCCGCCATAGCGCGCATCGGTCGCCTTGGGGTCCGGGTTCATCGGGTCCTTCCACATCTGCCCGAGCGTGTACCCCGCCATGTCGTTGACCAGGGTGATGGCATAGACGGAGTAGCTGCCCTTCTTGCCCTTCTGGCCCGGCCCCAGCTGCAGCGGGCTGATGGGCGCCTCCTTGATTAGCCCGTGGAAGCCCTCGGTGCCTCCGTTGGGCGGGTAGGCGTTGGGCCCCGTCGCCGTCGGGTGCAGCCAGGGGATGTGGTACCAGCCGCGCTTCTTGTTCTTGTGGGGATCCCAGTCCGGCAGGTTGCCGTCGAAGGCGTAGTCACGCACGGCGAGCAGGTACTCCAGCGGCTTCTTCCGGAAGTCAATCTTCTGGACGAAGTCCGGCTGGTTCTTCGGCTTGGTGGTGGGGAAATCCGTCTTCAGCCGGAAGAGCGGCTGGTCCGAGTACTTCTGCAGGTACTCGTCCACGGGGACCATGAAGCCGAAGTCCGGGAAGGGGCTCTGCTTGAGCTTGTAGCCCTCGGGCTTGCGCAGCAGGGCCGGCGCCTCGGCCTGAGCCGGAGCCGCCGGCGCGGTGGCCTGGGCATGCGCCACGTCACATACCGCGGACAGTGCCACCGTGGCCCCTAGCAGGGCGGACCACGAGAAACCGTGCCGGTGAGGCCGGACGGCCAGGGTTCTTGAATTCATGTCGTGCTTCCTGGGTTGCAATGGTGGGTGGGTTAGGCCTTGAACTTGAGATCGTCGGGGCTCACTTCGCAGGCCTTGCGCACCTCTTGCACGGTGGCCGGGGCATCGAAGCGGAACAGGCCGCTGAGTTTGCGCTCCAGGCGCGAGGCCCGGATCGCTTCCTTCACCGCCAGGAACACGCTGGTGGCGAGCACCAGCGGCGGCTCGCCGATCTCCTTCGAGGAGAAGATGCCGTCCGTGGGGCTCTCGGGAACGTCCTTCGCGAGGCTGCGCGGGAACAGCCACACGTTCATCTCCAGCGGGATGCTGGTGATGGCGGGCGGCTTGTAGCGCCAGGTGTTCAGCGAGTTGAGCCGGCCGGCCTCCTCGCCCTTCGTCTCGAACGCCAGCTTCTCGGACAGCACGTAGCCGATGCCCTGGACAAAGGCGCCCTCCACCTGGCCCACATCGAGGGCCGGGTTGAGGCTCCGGCCGATGTCGTAGACGATGTCCGAGCTGATCACCTTCACCTCACCGGTGAGGATGTCCACCTCCACCACCGAGCACGCGGCCGAGTAGGTGAAGCCCACGAACGAGTCGAACGCGCCGGGAGGGGCGCCTTTTGTCGTCGTGTAGTTGAGCAACCTGGGCTGGTCGACATGCGGCTTGTAGGTGAGCACCGGCACCGGCGTCTCCCCGCCGCGGATGGGCGCGGTGAAGGTGGACACCAGGCTCACGCGGTACTGGTAGGCCAGCGCCACCAGCCACTGCCACCGGAGCTTCTTCTGCCCCTTGATCTCCACCTCGCTGTTCCAGCCCGCCTGGCCGGCGTTCCAGAAGTCGACGCCCCGCTCCACGCACCAGTCGTTCCCGTTCTCCTTCAGCATCTCGTTGGCAAAGGCCATCAGGCGCGCGCTGAGCTCCTGGCAGGTGCGCTTGACCGCCTCGCCGTTGTAGGCCGTGCCAGTCGACGCGCCGGTGCTGGACGGGTTGGGCGTGACGGCCGTCTTCGGAGCCTCCACCTGGATGATGTCCATGGGTACGTTCAGCACGTAGGCGGCGATCTGTCGCACCTGCGTGAGCAGGCCCTGCCCCATCTCCACGCCGCCCTGGTGGATGATGATGCTGCCATCACCCTGGAACACCGAGACGACCGCGGTTGCCTGCTCCAGCATCGTCAGGTTGTAGCCCGAGCCGTACTTGACGGGCATCATCGCCAGGCCGCGCTTGCGCCAGCGGTTGGCTTTGTTGAACTCGTCCACCTCGCCGCGCTTCTTCTCGTAGTGGCACGTCTTCTTAAGGAAGGCCCAGACCTCGCGCATGTAGCAGTAGGACAGGGCCTGACCGAACGGCGTCACGTCCCCGCGCTCGTAGAGGTTCTTCTCGCGCACGAGCTCGGGCAGCATGCCGATGGAGAAGGCCGCGTCATCCACGGCGTTCTCCAGCATCAGCTTGCCCTGGATGTCTCCGAACGCCCGGAACGCGGTGCTCGGCGCGGTGTTGGTGCGGCACACGTCGATCTGCGACTGGAAGTTGGCGATCCGGTAGGCGTTGTCCGAGCGCGCCTGGATGCAGTTGGAGACGATGTACGAGCAGTCGTAGAAGGCGCCACCGTCACCCCACATGTTGTTGAGCAGGCCGCGGATGATGCCCTTGTCCTCCGGGTTCACCTCGCCGCGATCGATGGCGATCTGGTACTGGCTGTAGTAGGCGTGGCGCTTGCCGATCATCGCCGTGTCCTGCTCGCGCGAGAGGACCAAGCGCACCGGCCGCTTGAGCGAGTGCGCGGCGATGGCCGCGGCTCCCACCACGAAGCGGGCCTGCTCCGTCTTGCCGCCGAAGCCGCCGCCCACCGGAGGCACCTGCACGTCGATGCTGTTGTAGCGCACGCCCAGCGCCTTGGCGGTGGTGTCGTGCATCTCCAGGGGGCTCTGGGAGGAGGGCCGGATGAGCATGCGTCGGCCATCCAGGGGTTCAGCGATCGCCGCCTGCGGCTCCATGTAGAAGTGCACCTGGCCGCCGCACGTCTGCGTGCTCTCGACGACCTGGCAGGGGATGCCATCCACCATGGCCTGCCGGTTGATGATCGTCCGGTCCACCTGCTGCGCGGGTTTGTCCTTGGGGGTGACCCAGTCGAACCGGCTCCCATTGCGCGTCACCCTCCAGACGTGGGACACGAAGGGAGCCTGGGTGGGATAGTCCGGGTAGATGCTCCCCAGGAGGATGGCGTCGTCCAGGTTCAACACGGGCTGCGCCCACCAGGAGGGGCTGCCCGACGGGAGCTTGATCGGCCCATAGGCGACGCACTTCTGGGTGACGTACTGCGCGATGCGCTCGGCCTGCTGCTCCGTCTCCGCGAGCACCAGCCCGATGGACTGGCCCACGTAGTTGACCTGCCCCTCGGCGAAGATCGGCTGATCGTTCCCCATGCCCTGCTTGTTGATCTGGTGCTTGTGGAAGATCCCGGAGTCGACGAAGTCGACGAAGCCCTCGTAGCGGCTCGAGAGATGCTCGCGCAGCTCGCTCACGTCCACCGCCTTGTTACTGCCGGGGATGACGAAGTGGAAGGTGGCGAGCGCCCGCCGGCTCTGGACGAAGGAGGCATTGAGCGTCCGTGGAGGGACTGGCAGCTCATGGGTGTAGTGCAGCTGTCCCGAGGCCTGCTCCATCGCGGTGTTCTTGATGTATGGCTGCGCGACGGGCGCCTTCCAATCCTCTTTCTCGTAGTTCTGGTAGCCATCGCTGACCGGCCAGTGACCCCAGGTGATCTCTCCGGCGGATTGAAGCGCCTTGGGCACCTCGCCGTTGCGCTCGACCAGGGCATTGACCACCGCCTTGTAGAGGAAGGCGGTGGCCAGCTGAATGCGGTACTTCTCCGTGAAGCCCTCGGAAGGCAGCCCCTGCATGCGCGGGGCCCAGCGGTTGAGTTCGGCGTCCACCTCGGCGGCCAGCGCCTTCACCAGCGAGGGAACGGAAGCCAGCGACAGGGGCTTGCCCTGCATGGCCTGCTCCGTCTTCTGGGCGCGCCAGGGGTAGGGAGCAATGCCGCCGAACACCAGCATGGCCTCCTCCACCACGAGCGCTTTGGACAGATGCAGGCGGCTGGTGGTGTTGACGATGCTGTGAGCGTTCACGTCGCGCAGCGCCACCTTCTGCGCGAGCACCACCTCGTTGCGCTTGCCCAACGGCACGGTGTAGGCGATCAGCACCAGGGAGTCAGCCAGCGCGGGCCTGGCGATGACCTGCTCCACCAGCTGCTGGGCTGTGCAGCGCTGGGGCTTGGCCTCCTCGCCCTGCTGGGTGTCCAGGTACTCGATCTCCGCGTCGATGGCGACCAGGGTGGTGAAGGCATCGGAGGGGAAGGGCTCGCCGGTGCCTGCGGCGATGTGCTTGAGCACCAGCATGGTGTTGCCGCCCAGTGAGGCGGCGTTGCGCACGATGCGCCCGGCGGTGCGCCGCGCCATGAAGCGGGTGGCCCCCAGCCTTGTCGTGTCCGCGTAGTCCATCTCCCCGTCCTTGCGGGGCTTGGCCTCGCCCCGCTCAAGCATGGTGCTCTCCAGCACGCGGATGAACTCGCTGTAGTTGATGCCGGCAGAGACTCTCAGCCCGCCGTCCACCAGCTTGGGCGGCGCGTTGAGCTCGGGGATGAGGCGGATGTCCAGGAAGACCTCGGCCTCCAGGTACTCCTCCTTGTAGATGCCGTAGGAGGTGTTGGAGTGGACGAGGCGGACCTTTCGGCCCTGGTGCTGGCGCATGAGGTGGGAGAGCTCGGCCAGGCTCCCGGGGGCCAGCCACAGGCGCGAGCCGCCTTCCAGCGAGACGCCGCCGGCGGGCGCCCGGGCCTCGGGCGGGAACGGAATCACGACATTCGGGGTGGGGCGCTGTTGCGCGGCGATTTCATCGGGCTCGCACGGCATCCGGTTTCTTTCGTCCTCCTTGGTCCAGTTGGAGGCGAACGTCTTCATGCCGGTGAGGATGGGGCGGTAGCCCGTGCACCGGCAGAGATTGCCGTCGAAGATGTCCTCGATCTCGCGCTGGGTGGCCTTGGGGTTGTTGACGATGAACTCGGACATGTTCATCACGAAGCCCACCGTGCAGTAGCCGCACTGGGAGCCGTTGTTCAGGGCCAGGCGGTGGGCCACGGGGTTCATGCCCTCATGCGAGAACTCCGAGGGGTGCTCCGGCACCTCCTCGCGGAGCTGCACGGTCGGGATCTTGGGCCTGGCGATGGCCTTGTTGACGCTCCTGATCACCTCGAGGCGCTTCTTGTCGGACTCCGCCCGAGCCTGCACCAGCGTCGGCGGGGGCGGGTTCGACATCTCCGGCACTGCGGCCGCTCGGAAGTGGGTGGAGGAGTGGGCAAGGAATGCGGGGTTGGGACGCCGCGCGGCGCCGGTGCCCTCCACGGTGGTGACCACCAGGCCCTCCAGGGCCAGGACCGGACGCAGGCAGGAGTTGATGGCGCGATGCTCGGCGCGGCGTTTCTTCTCGTTCCAGTTGGAGAGGATGACGGTGCACCCGCCGCAGCCGCCCTGGCCGCAGGGCTTCTTCGGGCCCGCCAAGGCGATCTCGGGAGACCGCAGGTAGTCGATCAGCAGGAGATCGGGTGATGGATCATCGATCGTGACGGCTCTGCCGTTGAGAAAGAACGAGACCTGCCTGGCCATGGAGTGCCTCCCTCAAAGTGAGGGCCCGAAGGCTAGTGGCACGCATCTAACAGAGCAACCAGCCCATCCGACTCCCCGCGGAAGAAAGCCCTTGCAATGCGTGCGCAGGCGTGCCCCGCGATGGTGTGCCCCGGAGCAGCCTTCACAGGTACTTGATGCCGGAGTCGCACATCACGGTGACGATGGTCGCGCCTGGCCCGAGCCGCTCGGCGACCCGCAGCGCCGTCACGAGGTTGGCTCCCGTCGACGTCCCCGCCAGGATCGCCTCTTCGTGGGCCAACCTCTGCGCCATCTCCTTGGCATCCCTCGTCGAGACGGTCGCGATCTCGTCGATCACGCTGGGATCCCAAAACGGCACGACAAAGCCGACGCCGATCCCTTCGATCTTGTGCACGCCCGTCTCGCGCCCGGACAGCACGGCCGACTCGCTCGGCTCCACGGCCACGATGTGGATCCCGGAGCGCTTGGCGCGCAGGCTCTCGGCGACACCGCGCACCGACGCGGCCGTTCCCACGCTCTGCACAAAGGCGTCGACCCTGCCTTCCGTCTGCTGCCAGATCTCCTCGCCCATCACCCGGTAGGCGCCAAGCTGGTCGGGGTTCTTGAGCTGATCTGGAAACGATCCTCACGAAACGCGGGCTTTCGATCGCGGGGACCGCGGGCAAACCGCGGGATCTGCTCCCACATCCCTGGATCAGGA
>JAFGNZ010000214.1 GCA_016926755.1 Myxococcaceae bacterium
CCCAGAAGCCCAGGGCCAGGGTGAACGCCAACATCATCCAGGAGATGCGCGCGAGGATGCCCACCCGGAACGCGTCCTCCTCACCGAGCTTCGCGTCGTCATCCCCCAGCGCCTTGCGCGTCACCGTCTCGGCCATCACGCTCAGGAGCCGGTGGATGCGCGCACCCGCCGCCGCTCCGGAGAGCAGGAACGCCGAGGTGAGCATCAGCGGCCCGGCCCACTCGGCGTCCAGCCTCCACATCAGGTACACCGGGGAGGCCAGCCCCGCCAGCAGCAGCGCCCCCGTCGCGGCCGCCGCCAGCAGCGCCGCCACCAGCCGCGCCAGGGGGACGCGGGCCGCCAGGAGGATGCTCGTGGCGTAGATGGGGCCGAGCGAGGCCGCGATCGACATCAGCACGTTCAGCGAAGTCAGGGCTGCCGCGCCCCACCACGCCTCCTGGCCACGCGCGACGCTGACCGCCGCGGCGAAGAAGCTCGTGCACCCGGCGATGATGCCCGCCGAGCCGAGGACCACGGCCTGCACGCGCGTGGGCTCCAGGAGCCGCTCCGTGATGGAGGCCGGCTCCCTCAGCAGATCCACCAGCAGGGCCTGGCTGCCCGGGGTGGCGGGGGAGGCCTCCACCTCCGGCAGCGGGGTGCGATCCTCCGAGGACCAGGGGACGAACGGTGAGAGCGGTTCGGGCAGGGATTGCATCACTCGCATGGGAGTCACCAGAGCCAGGTGTGGATCTTGAGGAGCGCCGTGTTGATCCGCAGGACGAAGACGGCGCCGAGGAAGAAGATGAAGGCCCGCGACAGCCACCGCGCGGCCTTCGAGGAGTCGAGCGCCGTGATGACCCGGGCCGGCACGGCCGCCACGGTGGCCAGCGCGAGGCCGGGCACGAAGAGCAGGGGGACGGGGACGTACGTGTGCGACTTGACGGCGATCACCGAGATGAACGCCATGAGCGGCAGGACACAGGCGGCCACCACTCCGGCCGCCAGCAGCCCGAGCGCGGTGGAGGCCAGGAACGCGCGCGCCGGGATGCGCAGGCGCAGGTAGATGGCGAAGACGGTGGTGCCCGGGACGACGACGAGCAGGGACTCGAAGACGGCCCGCAGGACGTCGAGCCGAGGCACGAGCCGGAAGCCCGACAGCGAGATGCAGCCCGCCAGGGCCGAGGCCGCCGACACGAGGAAGATGCCGAGCACCGCCGGCGCCGCGGTGGCCGACAGCGGGCGGCGCGCCAGCTCCAGCGCCGAGCGCGCGGGCCTGTCCAGCAGCCGCAAGAGGGAGTCGATCAAGTGCGGGCGATCCACCGCCGCACCCAGTGATGCAGAGCCCATAGGCCCTCCGTTGGGTGGCGCATCAGCGCGCCGCTCTCGGAGTGAGCAAGCACCGTGCCCTGCACTGCTCACGCGCCTCGCCTGCGGCGGCGAGCCCCTGGCTCGAGCGCGTCCGGGTAGCACGGGGCAGAGGTATGTAACGCGTTACCCAGGTGCCCCTGGCTCTACCTCCGCGCGCAGCCTGGGCTCAGCCGATCTGCAGCTCCTCGCGGATGCCGTGCTCGTGGATCTTGTTGAAGAGGGTCTTGTAGCTCACCCCCAACAACCTCGCGGCCACCGTCTTCTGTCCCCCCGCCGCCTTCAGCGCGGCGATGACGGCGGCCCGCTCGGCTCGCGCCACCGCCTCTCGCAGCGTCTGGACGGAGGCGGTGGTTCCCGCCGGCTCCTGCTCCGCGGGCCTGGGGGCCTGTGGGGAGCGCGGCGGCCGGAGCGACTCCGCGTCGAACCGGCCCAGCACCACCGCGCGCTCGACGAAGTTCTCCAGCTCTCGCACGTTGCCGGGCCACGGGTACTCCGACGCGAGCCTCAGCGTCTCCGCGTCCGGCCGGGGCGCCCGCAGCCCCTTGCGCGCCGCGTGCTTCTCCAGGAAGTGCTCGATGAGCCCCGGCACGTCCCCGGCTCGCTCGCGCAGGGGCGGCAGGCGGATGGGGATGACCGCCAGCCGATAGAGCAGATCCGCCCGGAACTGCCCCCCGGCCGCCATCGCGTCGAGCTCCCGATGCGTGGCGGAGATGACGCGGATGTCCACCCGCACCACCTCGCGCCCGCCGATGCGGGTGATCTCCCGCTCCTGCAGCACCCGCAGCAGCCGCGCCTGGGCCTCCAGCGACATGTCGCCGATCTCGTCCAGGAAGAGCGTGCCGCCCTCCGCCGCCTCGATGAGCCCCTTGCGCCGGGCGTGCGCGCCGGTGAAGGCGCCGCGCTCGAAGCCGAACAGCTCGGACTCCAGCAGCGAGGACGGCAGCGCCGCGCAGTTCACCGAGATGAAGGGCCCATCCAGCCGAGGCGAGGCCGCGTGGATGGCTCGGGCCACCAGCTCCTTGCCCGTGCCGGACTCCCCGCGCACCAGCACCGTGGCGTCCGAGGCCGCTACTCGCGGCAGCAGCGCCGCCACGTCCTTCAGGCCCCCCTCCGCGCCAATGAGCTCACTTCCGGCCGTCTTCCGCGCCTCGAGCCGCGGCGCCGCCAGCTCCAGCTCCTCCCACCGCCGCCCCGCCTCCAGCGCCGCCTCCACCGCGGAGACGAGCCGCTCGTTGCCGAACGGCTTCACGAGGAAGTCCGCCGCGCCCGCCCGCAGCGCCTGCACCGCCCGCTCCACCGTGCCGAACGCCGTCACCACGATGACCGGGGCGCGCAGCCCCTGGCCTCGCAGCCTGTCCAACAGCGCCAGCCCATCCCCATCCCCCAGCTTCACGTCCAGCAGCAGCAGCTCCGGCGCGCGCCGCGAGAGGTACGCCTCCGCCGCCGCCACCGACTCCAGCGGCACCACCCGCAGCCCCCTCGCGCTCAGCACGTCCAGGTAGAGCTCGCGCAGGTTGCGCTCGTCCTCGACGATCACCACCTCGGGGCCGCTCACCTCACTCGCCTCCGCCGTCATCGCACCGCCTCCCGAGCCGCAGGGGCTCCCTCCGAGGCCACCGGCAGCACCACCCGCGCCACCGCGCCCGGCCGATCCTCCCGAGGCAGCAGGCTGAGCCGTCCTCCCGCGGCCTCGATCGCCGAGCGGGAGATGGCCAGGCCCAGGCCCGTCCCTCCCGCCTTCGTCGTGTAGAACGCCCGGAAGAGCTGCTCGCGGTCCACCTCGCCGAGCCCCTTCCCCTCATCCCGCACCTCGATCACCACGCTCCCCTCCTCGCTCCGGGCCGCCACCTCGATGCGGCCACCCGGGCGCTCACGCATGGCCTCGGCGGCGTTCTTCAGCAGGTTCAGCAGCACGCCCCGCAGCTCGTCCTCGTCCCCTACCACCTTCAACGTCGGATCCAGCCTCGAGACGATGCGAGGGATGTCCACCTCCCCCTCCGCCACCGCCACCGCCTCCAACACGACGCGGGACACGTCCAGCGGCCGCCCGTCCCTCCGGCCCTTCGGCGCCCGCCCGAGGCTCAGCAGCTCCGCCACCTTCGCGTCGATGCGATCGCTCTCCTCGCGGATGATGCGCACCGCCTTCTCGAACCGCGCCCGCTGCTCGGGAGCGACGTGGGCCTGAGCGTCCCCGAGCAGCTCCGCGTAGCCTCGCAGGGCCGCCAGCGGGTTCTTGATCTCATGGGCCACGGAGGCGGCCAGCTCGCCCGCGATGGCGAGCCGCTCGGCGCGCTCCAGGCGGCTGCGCAGCGCGGCGGCCTCGGCGCGGGAGGCCGACAGCAGGCCCGTCATCCGCGCCTGCTTGGGGAACAGGAGGAACTCGAGGCCTCGGCTGACCTGATCCCCCAGCCCCACGATGAGCAGCGAGGCCAGGAGCGCCACCCCCACCGTGACGGTGAGCTGGCCCAGATCCACCGGGTAGCCCAGCATCCGCAGCACCGCCACCACGAGGAACGCCGCCGCGATGGACAGCAGGGCATACGTCACCGCCCGCGCCACCGGCAGCCGCACCTCCACCCGCTCATGCAGGATGTAGCTGAGCGCCATCATCTCCGCGGCGAGGATGACGCACAGGATGGCCACCGAGCCGGGCATCGCTCCGCGCATCACCTCGAGCCCCTCGCGGATCACGCACATCACCAGCACGGCGCCGATGAGCGCCACCACGTGCCGCGAGAGCCGCCGGATGGCCGCGTTCTCGTGCCGCCAGAGCAGCAAGCGAGCCCCGCCGATGAAGACCACCCCGCCCAGCGCCAGCGCCTTCGGGAGTAGCACATCGAACGGGGTGTCCCAGCTCACCGAGATGTAGGCGGAGAGCCCGGAGAGGCCCGCCACGCCGAGCCCCAGGACGACGAGCAGGGCGCGGCGCGCCCGGGAGGGCCTGATGTCCCACAGCGCATCCACGGTGAAGCCCGAGATCGACAGCAGCGCCGCCCAGGAGGAGGTGGCCCGCAGGGGCTCGCGGGTGCTCGGGTTCAACAGGAGGAGGAACCACGAGAGCGCGAAGAGGGTCACGCCCACGGGCCCCAGGGCATAGAGGCGCTTGCGCCCATCGCTCCAGCCCGAGGCGAGCACGTAGCCGGCCAGCAGCGCGTTGAACAGCGCCACCAGCAGGGCGACCACCGACGAGGCGAGGAAGAACGACGACATTCAAGGTCCCGCGCGGCGATCCAACACCGCTGACAGCGGCCGAGGCTAGCGCCTCCGGGCCACCTTCCCCAAGACACCCCGCGGGCGGCCCAGGTTCGCTAGGCTGTCACGCATGAACCTCTGCCGCCTCGTGGTGTGCCTGACCCTGCTCGCCCCGAGCGTGGGGTTTGCCCAGAGCTCCGAGGAGTGGAACCCCTACATTCCGCCCGCGGCGGAGGCCACCACGCCGCCCCCGCTCGTCCCGGCGCCGACACCGCCCAGTGTGCCCGCGCCGCCCGCGCCCTCGCGAGCTCTCGCCAAAGAGGAGAACACTCCCTCCGAGCCAGCGGTCAGACCGTCCGGGAATCTGACGGCGCTGCGCCTGATCGCCACGTCCGGGAGCGGAGCCGTCGGAGGTTTCGTGGCGATCTTCGCGGGGATCGTTCCGAGCGCCGTCGTCGCGATCCCCTTCTGCGCAAGTACGGATTTCGAGGATGAGCCCCCGTGCGCGGTCTCCATCGCCACGGCGCTCTCGCTGTCCTATTCGGTGGGAGTAACGCTGGGCGTCACCTTCACCGGCAAGCTGCTGGGCGGCCAGGGCGACGGCCTGGTGACGTTCTTCGGAGCGCTGGCGGGCGCGGCGGTGGGAGGCGGCATTGGGGTCGCCAGTGAGAACGCGGCAGCGCTCACCCTCGGGCTCACCTTGGGTCCTCTCCTCTTCGCCGCCATCGGCTACGAGGTCTCCCATTCCATGGCCACTCGGCCTTTCGAGCCCGGGTTGGAGGCCCGAGCGGGCTTCCGGGTGATGCCCGTGGTCGGCACCACGCCGCGGGGAGGAGTCCTCGGCGGGCTCGCGGGGCGGTTCTGAGCCTCGCGTGGGTTGAGTCGATCTTCGGCGGCTCCGCGTCCACACCCGGTGCCTGCGCAAGCAAGGCGGCGCGTGGGAGGGCTGGGCGGTGTGGCCGGGCGAGAGGCCGGGCGAGAAGCGCACGTACTACGAGGTGCCGCTGCCCTGAGAAGCTCCGGCCTGGCCTCGGCCCTGCCCGCCGTGTCACGCCAAGGGCTGGGCTCTCTTCCGCGCCCACAGGTCTCGTGACGCGAGGACCGCGCCACCGACGATGAAGAGACAGGCCAGCGCCAGCTCGAGGCTCGGGCGCGCGCGCCCCGCCAGGATGAGCAGCAACGTGGAGAGCAGCGGCGTGGCGTATGAGAGGCCTCCCAGCGCCTTGATGTTTCCGCGCTTCATCCCCACATCCCAGACGAAGAACGCCAGGCCCGTGGGTCCCGCTCCCATCACCAGCAGCGCCAGCCACTCGCCCGGGGTGGGAATGAGGGTCTGCTCGAAGGAGAGGTGGCAGAGCGCGGCGAGCACCGCCGTGACGCCGCAGAAGCCTCCCACCGTGTCCGTGGGCACCGAGCCGAAGCGCCGCGAGAGCACCGAGTACGCGCCCCACGTCACCGCGCAGGCGAGCGCCGAGGCATAGCCCGCGGCGTACTCGACTCGAAAGGCCACGCGGCCCCCGCCAGTCACCAGCAGCAGCGAGCCGCAGAGCCCCAGCAGCGTCCCCGCGATGTGCCACCAGCGCAGGCGCTCCCCTGGCAGCAACGCCGAGAAGAGCACGATGAGCAGCGGCCAGAGGTAGTTGATGAGGTTGGCCTCCACTGGCGGCGCCGTCTTCAGCGCCAGGAAGTAGAAGAAGTGGTAGCCGAACAGCCCGCCCACGCCGATCAGCCACACCCCGCCCGCCTGGCGCAGGTGACCGGCGATGCGCTCCCGGAGCAGCAGCCACTTGCCCACGCACAGCAGGAAGGCGACGGCGAAGGAGATCGCCATGATCTCGAAGGGCGGGAGGGTGCCGGTCCCGGTCGTCAGGAGCGCCAGGGAGGCCCACAGCAGGATGGCCACCGCGCCGATCGCCGTGGCGCGCGAGGTGGAAGCAGCGGAAGAGGTGAGGGCCATGGCCAGGCCCTTCCTTATATATGGAGCGGCGCGCCCAACGACGGGCCGAGCGCTCTATATCAGGAGGCATGCGCTCCCTCCTCGCCCTCCTCGTGCTCACCGCCCAGGCGAGCACACCGGATGCCTCGGTCCCTCCCGTGCCACCTGGGAAGGACTGCCTCTCGGTGGCGCAGGTCGAAGAGCGCGCGCGGGAGGTGCTGCGTGAACCCGGAGCGGTCTCCGTCAACCCGTACACCGGTCCGCTCACGCCGCCCCTGCCCAGCGTGTGGCCTCCCGAGGGAGAGCCGGTGGCGCGGCGCTACGCCTTCCGCTCCGAGGCGCTCCCCACCGGCGTCACCTCTCATCGCGCGGGAGCTCCGGAAGCACGCCCCCACGTTCTTCACGTGGCTGGAGGCAGACGCGACCGACGCGCGCTGAGCGAGCTCAGCCGGGCCAGGCTGTCAGACAGCCGGACACGTTCGGCATCTCTGGCGACCTGCTTCAGCCCCGAGTCCCCGGCTCCTGTCGCCACAGCAGCGAGGCCGCCTCGTACCGGCTGGCCTCTCGGAACGCCACCTGCGCGGAGCTGTCCGTCTCCAGCTTCGCCTGCACCGACTTCGGCAGCTGCGCGTACAGGTCCTGCCCCAGCAGCTCCTCGATGCGGTCCACCGACGTGCGCGAGGCCTCCAGGAAGCGCGGGATGTCCTCCTTGTCCGTCGGCGCATCCTTCACGTTGGGCACCATGTACGCGAACATGCTCAGGTTCCCGTTGGGCAGCTCCAGCAGCACCGTCTTGAAGTTGTGCGTGGGCACGGCGATCCGGCGCTCGTCGGTCCCGATCGTGTCCAGCGCCTCGGGCGGCAGCGGCTTGCCCTGCGCGTCCAGGTACAGGTTGCCCGTCAGGATGTGCGCCTTGCCCCCGGTGGAGCTCACCAGGTCCCGCACCGCGTCCTCCAGCGTGGCCCACGACTTCTGGTTCAGGTTCCCGTGCTGAGGGGCCATGTTGCTCATCAGGTGGCTCTCGTCCATCGCCGCCTGCGTGGGCGAGTCCGCCGCCGGCTTCATGTGCCCCCGGTCGAACCCCGAGCCCCGGTAGTCCGTGTCCTTCACCCCAGCGGCGCCCAGCTCCGGATCCGCCGTGAACCGGCTCTTGTCCCGGTCCACCCCGAACGGCCGCTCCTGGAGATCCGCCGCCGACAGCATGTGGCTCACGAAGGTGGGCACGTTCTTCGCCTGATCCAGCGACACCCGCATGTACTCCTTCAGCAGCGTCAGCCCCTGGCCGGAGCCCGCGGGGCGCAGCGGATCCAGCTCGCCCGCGCTCTCGGCCACCTTGCTCTGGAACAGGGCCTCCTGCTGATCCGGCACCCACTGCGCGTCCTGCACCTCGCCGCCCTTGACGTCGCTGAAGTACCGGTCCAGCTCCGTGCGCGTGAGCTGCCCGTTCCCATCCCCGCCGAGCAGATCCGCGCGGCGCGCCACCGTGTCCTGCCAGCGGCTGTCGAAGGCATCCACCGGGATGGAGCTCGCGCCGCCCGCCAGCTTCTCCTCCAGCGCCCCGCGCTGCTGCTGCAGCGCCGTGGAGGTGAGGAAGCGCGCGTCCCCGGGCTTCTGAAGGTAGCGATCCACCTCCGCCGCCGACACGCTGCCATTGCCCCGGCGCTGGTGGGAGGTGCTGGCCGCGTCCGCCGCCTTCAGGAGATCCGCCTGCCAGCTGCCGTCCGCCCAGCCGAACTTCCGCTGCAGCTCGGCGATGGGCACCTCACGCGCGAACGAGTGACGCCAGCTCCCGGACGAGGCGGGCACCGTGTTCTCCACGGAGGCCTCGAGCGGGAAGTCAGCGCGAGCGTTCTTCGAGCGGATCTGCATGGCGCCGAGCTCCTGTGGCCCCCTCCAGCGAAGGAAGGGAAAGGTATACAATTATCTCCCTTGGCTTCCGAGAAGTTGCGGACAAGCCACTTCACCTCGTGAAAACAAGGGGTTAGCGAATGCGTTCGGACTGGGCCTGCTGGACGCGCTGGACGACGCGGGCCTCGGCCTGGAGCCGCTCCACGTACTCGGCCGGCAGCCCCGCGCGCTCGGCGGCCCGGGCCTGGGCCGTCAGGAACGCCACGCTGATCGGGGCCGGGGCGAGCTGTCCAGGGTCCGGCGGAGTGAAGGTCCTCGCGGCGAGGACGGCCCCCGTCGCCGTGCGCACCCGCACCGAGCGCTCCTGGGTGGCCACCGCGAGCGCCGTCTCCAGCCGCGCCACCAGCGGCCACACCTGGGGAGGCATGCGCCTCAGCAGCCCCATCACCCGCCGGCCGGGAGCATCCACCAGCCGCGCCACCCGCCCGCCCCAGTCCTTGGAGGGCACATCATGGAGGAGCTCGACGTCCAGCGCCTCGGCCAGCTCGCCATCCGGCAGGGCGAGGACGGGAGTGTTGCGCAGCCG
This sequence comes from Myxococcaceae bacterium, assembly GCA_016926755.1. Lineage (GTDB taxonomy): Bacteria > Myxococcota > Myxococcia > Myxococcales > Myxococcaceae > Hyalangium. The sequence continues at coordinate 8,910 of JAFGNZ010000214.1, forward strand.
CTCGCGCGCCACGTCCGGGGCGAGCGACAGGGAGTAGGCGAACCAGGGCAGCGGCGCGGTGCCGGACATGGCCCCAGTCTGCCTCAGTCTGCCCCCGTGCCTCCAGCAGGAGCGTGCTTCGGCTCGTCCCCCCCCCGCCAGCGCGGCTCCTCGCCCGGGCCGGGGCGCCCCTCCAGCAGCTCGTGCGGGCGGAACGCGGCCTTGTAGCGCAGCGAGGCGCAGCCCAGCACCCGGTAGCCCAGGTACACGTGGGGGAGGCCGCGCGCCCGGGCGAGCTCCACCTGCTTCACCACGTTGGCGGTGCCCAGGGAGCAGTGCGCGTAGTCCGGGTGGAAGAAGAAGTACACCGCGCTCCAGGACTGGGGCGTCTCATCGCAGATGCCCACCGCCACCAGCCGCGGCCCGCCCTCGGCGGCGTCATCATACCAGGCCACCTCGCGCGCGCACGGGTGCGGGAAGGCGAACTGGAGGTAGTAGTCGCGCTCGCTCAGCTCCGCGGCGCTCCACTCGCGCGTGCGCTGCCGCCAGTCATGCCACGCGTGGTAGAGCGCCCGCCGCTCCGCGTCCACCTGGGGCACGCGCACCTCCACCCGGAAGCGGGCGCAGGCGGCCTGGGCGCGGCGCTGGCTGCGGTTGGGGCGGAAGGTGGCGGTGGGGATGCGCAGGGTGACGCACTCGCCGCACGCCTGGCACGCCGGCCGGAAGTAGATGGGGCCGAAGCGCCTCCAGCCGCGCGACAGCAGCGCCTCGAACTCCTCGGCCGTCACGTCCGTCATCACCTTCTGCTCGAGCGAGGAGCGCTGCTCGGGCAGGTAGTGGCACGGCTCGGGCGGCTCCGTGGCGTGGTGGATGACGTTCGCCATGAAGCTTGATTCGAGGTTGGCGTCCTCCTTGTCAAGCACCCCCTGGCCGGCCGCCGGGCAGCGGAGCGGGAACGACGCCCCCGGCTCGCGTGTCCACCTCGCGTGCCGCTCCTTCCCTCGCTCGTCTCGCGCTACCTCGGGGTGCTGCTGATAGCGCTGGTGTCCTCTTCCGCTCGGGCCTCCGAGGCGCCCGCCGCGGACGCCTTCGAGGCCTGGCTCCGCCCGCCCGCGCCGCCCGCGGATGGCTTCGAGCCGCTGCCTGGCGCCGCACGCTCTCGGGCCGGCAGCGAGGTGCGCGCGCTGGCCCACGGGCGCGTGGAGGCGGTGGGCGCGCAGGGGCGCTCGCTCACGCTGGAGCACTTCTATTACGAGAACCACGAGTTGCTGCGCGTGCGCTCGGAGTACGCGGGGCTGGAGGGCGTGGCGCTGCGCCCCGGCCAGCGCGTGAAGCGGGGCCAGCGGCTGGGCCGGGTGGCGGCGGAGGAGCGGCTCACGGTGAGCCTGCATGCCGGCGAGCGCCTCTCCGCCGCGGAGGCCCAAGGCTTCACCCAGGCCCGCGCCCGCCTGCCGCTGCCGGCGAGCGAGCCCGTGCTGCTGCTCGTCTCCCAGGCGAGCCATGAGCTGCGCCTGTACGAGCGGGGGCGAGAGGTGGCCCGCGCGCAGGTGGGCTTCGGGCAGGCCGAGGGCCGCAAGCAGGTGCGCGGCGACAACCGCACGCCCGCGGGCATGTACTTCGTGGTGCAGAAGCACCGAGGCGGCTTCAGCGGGCCCTACGCGCGGTACTACGGGGGCCATTGGATTCGCCTGAACTACCCCAACGCGTGGGACGCGGAGTGGGGCCTGGCCCGGGGGCTCATCACGCGCGAGGTGAGGGATCGGATCGCCCGCGCCTGGGCCGAGCGCAAGCCCACGGAGGCCTCCACGCGGCTGGGCAGCGGCATCGGCTTCCACGGGTGGGCGGGAGCGTGGACGCTCGAGGAGACGGGCGGCCGGCTCTCCTGGGGCTGCGTGGTGATGCACAACCCGGACATCGCCACCCTCTTCGACCGGGTCCCCGAGGGCGCGATGACCGTCCTCTTCTAGGCTTACGAGATCACGCCCGTGTGGCCTTCGAGCAAGGCCCTGATCCTGTCTTCGCTGACGCCGGCCTCCTTTGCCAAAGTTGTTGCCGAGAAGACAACAGCCTCGGTTGTCTTCGGGTACATGTCGAAGCTGCTGAACCAGCCTCGAATCTCTCGCGGCCAGGTCATGGAGGCGAACTCGCGTGCCCTGCGGAAGGGGTCCAGAATGGTGAAGTGAGGCCAGCGAGGAAAGCGCAAGGTGCTGGGGTCACACCCGACGAAGCGGCACGCGTGGAGGTGCGCGGCGCTGAAGTCGCAGTCCTCGATGCCGCCCACAGCTCGATGGGGCAGGCCGGGATCTGGCTTGTGCCCGAAATCGCAGCCGAAGAGGCGCCCTGTGAAGCGGCAGCCTTTCAGATGGGCTTCATACCAGGAGAGCTCCTTCAGCTCCCTCTTCACCTCCACGGCGCAATCGATGAGCTTCAGCCCACGCGGAAGCAGGTGTCTGGCGGGGACTCGCAGGACGAGCGTACAGGAACGGAGGATGAGGTTTGGCCCCAGGTAGTAGAGAGCATCCTTGTCGCGGAGCTCCAGCCGTTCCTTCTCGATGACCTTGTCCGCGATGATGACGTTGTTGAGCCACATCCCTGTCGATCCTCAGAAGCCGATCATCCGGAACAGCTCCTCTGCCATCCGTCGGCCGTGCCTCTCCATGTTCGAGGCCGTCCGAGTGAGGAGCTCGTACCGGCAACCCGTCCTGGGGTCGACCGCGTCGACTCCTCTGTGAGTCCATCGCAAGTTCTCGAACTGCCGCGCCACCTCACGATGTACAAAACGCCCCCGCGCCTCGCTTTCCAAGAGGTTCGCCTTCCAGTGCTCACCCCTGGCTCTGGCGTTCTTGATGGCATTTATTTCCGGTCCGCTCATGTCTTCTGAGCGCCACCGTCTGGCCGCCTCCTTGGCGGCGGCCTGAAGCTGGTCGCCCACAGGGTCTTGCCTCGGGATGTCCTTCACGGACTTGTTCTTCGGTACGTGCCAACGCTGACCGTTGATGAAGACCTGCCGGTTGCCTTGCTGGTGGCGGATGATGGTGGTGACACCCGCTCGCACCTCGGACGCCGCGGCCACCCTGCTATTGGGGCTGCGCACCATGAGGCTGAAGGTTCCCTCGGTGGGAGCTGCCACCGCTTCCACCTCTGCCGATGCTGACAGCCTCACCCCCTGTGCCTCAACCTGCGCCGCCGCTCGCTCGAACCCGGGCAGCTTCGGCAGCCCCCGCGAGAAGCGCGCCGCTCCCCCGCCGAGGGCCGCCGTCACCACCAGCACCACCACGCGCGCTGTGTTCTCCCCCATCACCTTGGAGAACTTCTTTCCAGCCTCCTCCAATTGCTCGGGGGTAATGGCGCGATCTGCGTCATGTACCAACTGGGCCCACCCCTTCATCAGGCCCCACACCGTGTCCACGCCCAGCCAGCCGATGAAGGCCAACGTCATGAGCGCTGCCAGGCCCTTCGTTACCGGCTCGGGCACCAGCCAGAGCATGAAGTAGAGCATGGCCATGCCGACCAGAAGGCCCAGCACCGCCTGCGGGCTCACCATTTCCTTGAGCGAGCGGCCTGTCTCCTGGAGCACCGAGCCGAAGGCGAAGGCCAGCGCCAGGGTGCGCCGGTCCTCCCTGTCCAGAATGGGGCCATCCGCCACCAACCCGAGGCAGTCGCCCCCTCCGTACCGCTCCGTGCACAGGCGTTGGTACCAGGCCACCAGTGCCTCGTTGGAGGAGGCGGACAGCGGGCTGTCCTCCTCTAGAGGCACCATGCGCGCCACGCGCCCATCCTCCACTTCTGCCAGCACGGTGGCTTGCAGTTCTTCCTCCAGCAGCCAGCGTGCCGTCTCGCGGGGCAACTCGGAAGGTTGTAACTCCCGGGCCAGCACCCGCAGGGCCTTCTGGAACGCCTCCGCGCTCACCGTCACCGGCTCATGCTTCACCGTCCCCGCGGTGAGCACGCGCACTTCGTAGCGGATTGCGTCCAGCTCTGCCTCATACGGGTCCCTCTCTGCGGCCACCACGCTCCGCGAGCCAGCGCAGGCGGTCAGCCACACCAGGAACAGAGCGCCCCACTCGCGCCTTCTCATCCTCACCTCTCACACAGCCGTTGAAGAGTTGAGGGAACTTTGCCAGATGCTCTGTGAGGATGATGCTGAAGGTCGAGCATAAGCTGAACACCTTGGCTCGGGAGTCGCCGGAGGCGGGTTCGATTCCCGCCGCCTCCCTCCCGAGAAGCCCAGCAATCTCAACGGGTTGCTGGGCTTTTTACTGCCCTCTGATTCGTCATGTGCCCCCTATGGGCCCCTCTGGCGTCTCTAGCCCAGAGCGGCGCGCGGCTGGGGGATGGGCCGATCCAACTCCTGCACCGCGCTCTCCCGCGCCTCGGGCGACAGGTGCGCGTACCCCAGCACTCCGGGGTGCGCGTGCCTCTGGCCTCTCTTGTCTCGGGGATCCTCCACCTCACTGCTCCACTCCCACGGCACGTGCCGCAGCGCCCTTCGGGCTTGTCGAGCGCACCGTGTCCGTGGACAGCTTCGCCCACAACCAGGTGCGGCTGCTGCTCAACGCCCTGGCCTACAACCTGGTCCACGCCCTGCGCGCGCTGCTGGCGGACTCTACTGGCGAAGCCTGGAGCCTGCTGCGCGTGCGCCAGCGCGTGCTCAAGGTCGCCTCTCGACTGCTGGTGCATTCGCGTCGCGTCATCCTCGTCATCGGTCAGCAAGCCGCTGGGTACTGGCGTGCACTCTGGTACACCCTGCGCTCCTTCGACACGGCCCTCGTCACGTAGGGGTGCACTGCCTCTCTTCCCCTCGTCGCTGTCCCTGCTGCCCCTGCGGTGCCATTGCTGGCGGTGCGCGCCTGCTTCCCCGGGCGGCTTGAGGTCCGTCCTCCTCCCGCACCGACGCAGCGCTCGCATGCTGATCAGCTACGTTGCAAGGGATCGGCCATCCTTGGTGAATACCCAGGCTCACCCTACCTTCGGCGTCGCGGTCCCCTCCGCCTGCCCCGGAGTGCCAGCTGGAATCCTCGACCCGCGCGGTACGTGGGCGGACAAGGACGCCTACGACGCGCAGGCCCGGAAGGTCGCGGCCATGTTCGCCGACAACTTCGAGGCATTCGCTGGAATCGTTCCGGAAGAGGTCCGTGCCGCCGGGCCCCGGCTGGGGTGAGCAGGCAAGAAGTAGCCAGGAGCCCCTCTCCCTCGTCGCGACTTGCCTGTGGGGTTCACAAGCGCCACTTCATGCTGGGTGTTGCTGAGCGAAAGGATGAAGCTGGGGGCATGAATGGCCAGCCCAAGCAAGGGGACGAGCGTCTGCTGCAAGCCGCGGTGTTCGATCTCGATGGCGTGGTGACGCGGACCGCCCGCCTGCACGTTGCCAGCTGGACGCAGCTCTTCGATGACTACCTTCGCTCTCGCGCCGAGCGCCTCGGCGAGCGCTTCCGCCCATTCGAACCCGGAGCCGACTACCGCGCCTACGTCGATGGGCGGCCGCGCTACGAGGGGGTGCGCACCTTCCTCGCCTCCCGTGGCATCCACCTCCCCGCAGGCTCCCTCGAGGATCCTCCGGACGCGGAGACGGAAGGGGGCCTCGGCAACCGCAAGAATGCGCTCTTCCAACAGCAGCTCGAGCGGGAGGGAGTGGAGGTGGATGGAGCGACCGTGGCGCTCATCCACGCGCTACGCGCCCGGGGGGTCAGCGTCGGCGCAGCCTCGTCCAGCAGGAACACCGAGTCAATCCTCCGCCGCGCGGGCTTGCTGACCCTGTTCGAGGCCACCGTCGACGGTGTCCTGAGCGCGAAGCTCGGGCTCCAGGGTAAGCCGCGCCCAGACATCTTCCTCAAGTGCTTGGAGCTCCTGGGGGACGCACCCCCTGAGCACGCCGTGGTCCTGGAAGATGCAGCCGCGGGGGTTCGCGCCGGGAAGGCAGGAGGGTTCGGCCTGGTACTGGGCGTGGACCGGGGGAATAACTGGATGCGGCTGCGCGAGGCAGGAGCGGACTGGATCGTCCAGGATCTCGCCCAGGTCTCGCCCGAGGGCATCGAGGGGTACCTCGCGGCCCGGGCACACGCACGGCCCAACGCGCTCTCGGAATGGCCCGCGCTGGCGGCCCGCCTCGCTGGCCGGCCGCTGGCCGTCTTCCTCGACTATGACGGCACGCTCACCCCCATTGTCAGCCGCCCGGATGAGGCGCTCCTCTCGGAGGGGATGCGGCAGACGCTGCGCCGGCTCTCGGCGGCCTGGCCGACCCAGATCCTCTCCGGCCGGGGGCTGGCGGACGTGAGGAGCATGGTGGGCCTCGACTCGCTGGGGTACGCGGGCAGCCACGGCTTCGACATCGCTGGCCCTCATGGCTCTCTGCTCCGGCGTGAGATCGAACCCGGGCTCGTGAGCGAGGTGCAGCGGGCCACCGAGGCGCTGCGTGGCAGGACGGATGGCATCCCTGGCGCGCTGGTAGAGGACAAGCGCTTCTCGGTTGCGGTCCACTACCGGCTCGTCGCCGAGGCGCGCATCCCCGAGCTCGAGCGCCTCGTAGGTGAGGTGCTGGTCAGCCACCCGCGGCTCAAGAAGGCCCACGGCAAGAAGGTCTTCGAGCTCCGCCCGGCCATCGACTGGGACAAGGGCAAGGCCCTGAGCTGGCTCCAGGAGGCCTCGGGACTCCAGGCGGCCCTCCCGCTCTACATTGGCGACGACACGACGGACGAGGATGCCTTCGGAGCCATCGCTGGCCGGGGGCTGGGCATCCTCGTCACCGAGCTGCCAAGGCCCACCGCAGCCAGCCACTCGCTTCAGAACACCGAGGAGGTCCGCGAGTTTCTTGACCGCCTCTCCTCGCTCACCCAGGAGACGCCGCCATGACCGACCCGTGGATCCTCAGCTTCGAAGGGCTGGATGTGGAGCATGAGGGGCTGCGCGAGGCGCTCTGTACCCTGGGCAACGGGTGCTTCGCCACGCGAGGCGCGGCCGAGGAGCACCACGCCGATGGCACCCACTACCCCGGCACCTACGTGGCCGGAGGCTACAACGCGCTGAGCAGCGAGGTTGCCGGCCAGACCGTGATCAACGAGGACCTGGTCAACTTCACCAACTGGCTCTGGCTCACCTTCCGTCCGATGGACGGCGACTGGCTCGACCTCAGGAAGGTCGAGGTGCTCGACTACCGCCAGGAGCTGCACCTGCGGGAGGGGCTCCTCCTGCGCCGCTTCCGTTTCAGGGACACGCAAGGGCGGGTGACCGCCGTGGAGAGCCGGCGCCTGGTGCACATGGGCAAGCCCCATCTGGCGGCGCTGGAGGTGTGCGTCACGCCCGAGAACTGGTCAGGTGAGCTGATCTTCCTCTCTGGCCTGGACGGCGCGGTGAGGAACGCGGGCGTGGCGCGCTACCGCCAGCTCAACAACAAGCACCTGGAGCTGGTCACTCGCGGGACTGTCGCGCCCGAGGGCATCTACCTCCTCGCGCGGACCTCGCAGTCTCGCTTCGAGGTGGCGCAGGCGTCGCGCACACGCGTCTTCCGGGAGACACTGGCGCTCCCCGCTGAGCGTCAGATCCTCCAGGACCACCCGGAGCGGATCGCGGAGCAGCTCCGTGTCCACGTCAGGGCCGGTGAGCCAGTGCGGGTGGAAAAGGTGGTCGCGCTCTTCACCTCACGGGACCCGGGGATGAGCGAGAGCGCGAGGGCCGCCCGCCATGCCATCGACGATGCCCCTGGCTTCGAAGCGCTTCGCGCCAGCCATAGCAAGGCGTGGGAATGGCTCTGGCGCCACCACGACGTGGAGGTCGACTCGGTCGAGCACGGGGGGAAGGCGCCGGGGCAGGATCAGCTCATCCTGCGGCTCCACATCTTCCACTTGCTCCAGACGGTCTCGGCCAACACGGTGGGGCGGGACGTGGGGGTGCCCGCGCGTGGCCTCCACGGAGAGGCGTACCGAGGCCACATCTTCTGGGACGAGCTGTTCATCCTCCCCTTCTTCATCCAGCGCAGCCCTTCGACTGCCCGCTCGCTCATCCTCTACCGCTACCACCGGCTCGACGCCGCACGCGCCCTGGCGCGCGCCGAGGGGTTTGCCGGCGCCGCCTTTCCCTGGCAGAGCAGCAGCGATGGAAGAGAGGCGACACAGCAGCTGCACCTCAACCCCATCTCCGGGCGCTGGGGGCCGGACTACAGTCACCTCCAGCGCCACGTGAACGCGGCCATCGCCTACAACGTCTGGAAGTACTACGAGGCGGCCGGCGATCGGGCCTTCCTCGAGGAGTACGGCGCCGAGGTGGTGCTGGAGATCGCTCGGTTCTGGTCGAGCCTGGCGCAGTGGAATGAGCGGAGGGGCCGCTACGAGATCACCGGGGTGATGGGGCCGGACGAGTACCATGAGAAGTACCCGGGCGCGGAGGCGGGAGGCCTGCGCAACAGCGCCTACACCAACGTGATGGCGGTCTGGTGCCTGCTGCGGGCGCTCGACGTGCTCGAGCTCATCTCCGCCGACCGACGGGCCAAGCTGATGGACGTGCTGAAGATCGACGAGGCCGAGCTCCAGCGGTGGCGGGACATCAGCGAGCGGATGGTGGTCATCTTCCACGATGGCGTCATCAGCCAGTTCGAGGGCTACTCGGAACTCGAGGAGTTCGACTGGGAGGGGTACACCCGCCGCTACGGAAACATCGAACGCCTGGATCGCATCCTGAAGGCCGAGGGGACCTCGCCGGACCGCTACAAGGTCTCGAAGCAGGCCGACGTCATCATGCTCTTCTATCTCTTCCGGCCCGACGAGCTGCGCGCCCTGTTCGAGCGGCTCGGCTATCCATTCGACGAGGACGCCATCCGAAGGAACGTCGAGTACTACCAGGCGCGGGCCTCGCACGGCTCCACGCTGAGCAAGGTGGTCTTCACCTCGGTGGTGCACCGGCAGGACTGCGCCGAGGGGTGCAAGCTCTTCCTGTCCGCGCTGCGCAGCGATCTCTACGACATCCAGGGGGGCACCACCGCAGAGGGCATCCACCTGGGAGCGATGGCCGGTACGGTGGACATCATGATGCGTCACTACGCGGGCATGGAGATGACGCGGGAGGGCATCAGCTTCTGGCCGGACATGCCAGGGCGATTGCGGCGGGTCTTCTTCCGCGTGCAGTTCCGCGGCCGCTGGCTGGAGGTGGAGATCACCCGCGAGCACCTGCGCGTCGCCCTGGACGCCACTGAGCCGGGCTCCATTCCAGTGTGCCTGCAAGGCCTCTGGCGTCAGCTTCCGTCGGGCGGTGCGCTGGAGGTTCCGCTCCGGCCGCCGACACACCGGCGAGAGCCAGGCGAACCTCGGCTCGTGCCCCGGGTTCATGTGGATGAGTCACGGCTGGCCGGTGTGCCATCGAGGTGACCGGACGCGGAGCGCAAGCGCATCAGCCCACGCAGGGTCTCGGCCACGCTCCAGGCCTGAGCCACGCATCCGCGCGCTCGAAAAGGGGACCGCGGAGGACCGATTCCATGGCGGGCATGGCCCCCTTCACCCGAATGGCGGCATCCAGGTAATGCCCGAGGAGCCAGGGCCAGATACTGCCCTGGTGGTACGCGCCATCCCGGCCTCGCCGGTCCCCATCATATCTGGGCTGGTAGTCCGGATGCCTCGGAGCGAGCGTGCGCAGCCCTCGAACAGCGTGCTTCACGGACGCCAAGACCCGCCGCCTAGCCCCCACACCTCACGCAGACGAACACCTCGAAGTCGAACGTCCTCCTGAGCAACCCCGCCCACTCCACTCGCGGCGTCCTCTCCTTCAGCGGCTCCTTGCTGGCCGCTGCCTGGGGCGCCACCCTCGCCTCCTCCTCTGCTTGGGGGAGTTCAAGGCTGCCCGAGCGGGTCTCACCGGGCCTGTATCGTCACCGAGGAGATACTCCGAAGGTCTGCCGCATACTCCACCACAATCGCACAGCTTTCATATTCATACCTATCGTTTGGCAGACTGAAGCCATAGTAAGGAATCTCCTCCCCTTCTCTGGCGCTATCGGGCTCGCCCATGATGCGGCGCACCGCCTCGCGACCGCTCGAAAAGCTCAATCCCTCCGGCAAGCCCAAGAAATAGGCGGAGTGGTCAGCCAGGCCCTCTGAGAACAAGACCAGCGCCGCCACACGCCCATTCTCAACATCAATATCAATCCCGCGACTCTTGAACAGATAATACGTTCGATCTTCCACAACACTTATTTCCGATACACCTCCCATCTCCCTGACAAACCCAGCCACCTCCCAGGAAGAGAAATCCAGACCAACAATAGACGTCAAATACAGAAAGCCACCCGGCAATGCGCGCGAAGTCATTTCTTATATAGCCTCAACTTCCGGTTCGCCTCATGCAACTTCTTGGCTGCAGCTTTCAACTTCTTCACATCCTTCCTGCTACCCGGCAAGAAGCCGGATCGCGGGACGGCCTGGATCCCTCAATCACCGTGCTCGGTAACAGGGACGCGCGCCAGAACCTTGCCTTCTGGCGATACCGCATAGAGCGCAGACCCGAGCCCCACGTTGAAGCTGGGGTCCGCCCCTTCGCACCTGTCCACGCGGGGATTGATACGAACGATATACATGCCTTCCCCCTCGAAGATGAGGACATCGATGAGGACATCCATGGCCCTGGGCGAGTAGTCGCAATGCCCCTCAAATCTCCTATCGTTCTTCACGAGAAGATCCGTGAGGTCCCATATCGCGGCACGGGCCGCGACGATGGCACGCCCATCCAACGTGGTCAGCAACCGCGGCTTATCGGGCCAGGGAGTGCCATCCATGATGACGAGCTTGGGTTCGACAACTCCTCCATCCCGCCCCTGCGCTCTGGCTGAGCCAGCGCCAGCCCCACCCTCCGGCTTTGACGGGCCGGGTTGAGGTGGGACGGTTCCTCCATCCACTGACTGTGAAGCGGGACCGACCGCCCTACTTCGTAGCATCCGGCGTGAGGAGCGCGAGCGCCGCCTGACGGAAGATGTTGGCCTCCAGCGCGGCGCGAACCTCCGCGCATTGCAGCGTGACCATCCAGATTGCTGGAGCTAACTCAAGCACGCGCTGCACAGGCCAGCCGGGCAGCAGGCACAGCAGATCTCGCACCGGCGGGCGAGGCCACGCTCCGGGTGTCCGCGGACACGGGGTTGCTCCCCACCCGCGAGAGTTCCTGCTCCTGCTCCTCCAGGAGAGACGCGAGCTGACAGGGGTGGGCTCCTACGGCCCCACCCTCAAGCGGCGGCTCTGATCCAACGGGTTGTATTCCGGTCGGATCATCCCCATGCATTCACGGAGTGACACGGCTCCGCCCCCGAGCCTGGAGGCGAGCACGCGGTCCACAGCCTCGCGGGGGAGTTCAATGGACGTGGAGATTCCTGAGCCCATACACGCGAGAGACAAGCACCCGGGAGAGCCGGGAGCCCGGCCCTGGCTGAAGAGCTATCCACGCGGCGTGCCCGCGGACATCGATCCCGACCGGTACCGCTCGATCGTGCACGCCTTCCACACCGCGTGCGATCGCTTCCGGCAGAAGCCCTGCTTCACGAGCATGGGCGTCACCCTCTCCTTCCTGGACGTCCAGGCCGCGAGCGGCCACTTCGCGGCGTTCCTGCGCCACGAACTGGGGCTCGCCAAGGGAGACCGCATCGCCCTGCAGCTGGGGAACGTCCTGCAGTACCCCGTGGCCCTCTTCGGCGCGCTGCGCGCAGGGCTGGTGGTGGTCAACACCAACCCGCTCTACACGCCGCGGGAGATGGAGCACCAGTTCCGCGATGCGGGCGTGAAGGCCGTGGTCATCCTGTCTCCGTTCGCCCACAAGCTGCGGGACATCCTCCCAGCGCTCGCGCGGGCGCTGGGCGGCGCGCCCAGCGTCATCATCACCCAGCCGGGAGATCTCTTCCCCGCGCCCAAGCGGCTCCTGGTCAACCTGGCGGTGCGCTACCTGCGGAAGGGGGCCGCCCCTGCCATCCCCGGCGCCATCTCCTTCCGGGACGCGCTCGCGCGTGGGCGCCGCCATCCCCCAGAGGAGGACGTGGAGCTGTCGCCCGAGGACATCGCGTTCCTTCAGTACACGGGAGGGACCACGGGCGTGCCCAAGGGCGCGATGCTCACCCACCGCAACCTCATCGCCAACATGGAGCAGGCCGCGGCCTGGATGGCCTCCTGGTGCATCGAGGGTAAAGAGGTGATCGTCACCCCGCTGCCGCTCTACCACTCCTTCGCGTTGACCGTGAACTGCCTGGTCTTCATGAAGTACGGCGCGCAGAACATCCTCGTCCCGGACGCGCGTGACACCCGGGCCTTCGTCCGCCTGCTCCAGAAGCAGCCGTTCACGCTGATGACCGCGGTGAGCACGCTGCTCAACAAGCTCCTGCGGGAGCCAGGGATCCAGGACGTCGACTTCTCCCGCCTCAAGTTCACGGTGGCGGGGGGCATGGCGCTCCAGCGGCCCGTGGCCGAGCGCTGGCGCTCGCTCACGAAGACACCGGTGATCGAGGGCTACGGACTCACGGAGGCCTCGCCGGTGGTCTGCTGCAACCCCGTGGACGGGACGGAGCGCCTCGGCACCATCGGGCTGCCCTTCCCCTCGACGGGGGTGCGCCTCGTCGACGAGGACGGCCATGAGGTGGACGCGGGCAAGCCCGGCGAGCTGATCGTCCGGGGGCCCCAGGTGATGAAGGGCTATTGGAAGCAGCCGGCAGAGACGGCGAAGGTGCTCCTGGACGGGTGGCTGAGGACCGGGGACATCGCGCAGATGGACGAGGATGGGTTCTTCCGCATCATCGATCGGAAGAAGGACATGATCGTGGTCTCCGGGCTCAACGTGTACCCGAACGAGGTGGAGGAGGTCGCCACTCAGCACCCGGGAGTCGTGGAGGCCGGCGCCATCGGCATCCCGGATGAGGAGTCGGGCGAGGTGGTCAAGCTCGTCGTGGTGAGCAGCCAGCCCGGGCTCACTGGGGAGGAGCTCATCCAGTTCTGCCGTGAGCGGCTGGCCGGCTACAAGGTCCCCAAGTCCGTGGAGTTTCGCACCGAGCTGCCACACACGAACATCGGCAAGGTCCTCCGGCGCGAGCTGCGATAGAGCTGATGCTCCGCTACCTGCTGCCCTGAGCCCGCTCCCCGGCGGGAGGGGAGCCCTATGAGGAGACGGCCGCTCCGCTCCAGCGGCGCAGGCGCATGGCCTCGCCCACGCGCCGCTCGGCGAGCGCCACCGCGGCCTGACGCGGGAGGACTCGGGTCCGCTGGGACTCCTCCAGCACCAGGCGGGTGTTGTGGCGGAGCTTCTCGTCGATGGCCTCGAAGGCGGCTCGGCGGGTGCCGCCGTGGTACTCGGAGACCGCGCAGATGACGCCCCCTGCATTGGCGATGAAGTCCGGCAGGACCAGCACGCCGCGTTGATGCAGGGCCTGCTCCGCCTCGGGCGTGCAGGCGATGTTGGCGCCCGGAGCCACCAGCTTCGCCTTCAGCCGCCCCGCGTTGTCCGCGCGGAGCACGTCCGGCCTGGCCGCTGGAATCCAGATGTCGCACTCGAGGTCCACCACCGCGTCCCGCTCCAGCCTTCGGCCTCGCGAGGACTCCGCCACGCCGCGGCCCTCCTCCTTGAGTGCCATGAGGGCCGCCACATCCAGGCCCCCCGGATCGGCCACGGCGCCGCGCGAGTCGCTCGCCCCCACCAGCACCGCGCCCTTCTCCGCCAGCACGCGCGCCGCGTGCTGGCCCACCGCGCCAAAGCCTTGCACCACCACCCGCGCGCCTTTCAGCTCCAGGCCCATGAAGGTACTCGCCACGTCGATGGCCGACGCCAGGCCGAACCCCGTGGCGCCCAGCACGTCGAGCGGGATGCCTCCGAGCACCTCGGGCAATCCCACCGCGCGCCCCATCTCGTCCTGCATCCACCCCATGCACTGCTCGTCCGTGCCCATGTCGGGCCCGGGGATGTAGTCGGTCAGGTGGCGGATCGCCGTGGCGAAGGCGCGGATGAGCCGCTCCTTCCGCGCGGGAGGCATCTTCGGATCGGCGGAGATGATGGCCTTGCCGCCCCCGTGCGGGAGCCCGGCGGCGGCGTTCTTGTACGTCATGGCCCGGGCCAGCCGGAAGCACTCCTCGGGGGTGACATCCGGCGCCATCCGCACCCCGCCCACCGCCGGGCCACAGGCCACGTTGTCCACCACCACCATGGCCTTCAGCTCCACCGTCGGCAGGTGGACGTGGAGCATCAGGTACGGCCCGAGCTCATCGGCGAAGCGGGTGAGTTCCATGGCGGACGGACTCCTCCTCACACAAAGAGCAGGAATATCGGCCCGGAGCCGTGGCGATTCATCGTACCGGAGGGCGATGCGCCCTGACCCACGCCATCAGTACACCGTCACGTTCGCCATGTTTCGAGATTGCCCGTCAACACGGCCAAGAGGCGCCCTGTTGAGAGCGCGGGCGGGTACAGAGGGGCCGAGGCGCGCCGCTGACGGGTGCCACGAGGTCCGTGCGCCACGCCGGTGCGGGGGCCAGCTGCGTCGCGTGTCGGCTGATCAGAAGCGGCCCACCAGGCCTCCGAGGATTCCTCCCTTGGGGAGCCTGCCCACCACCGGCATCAGCTGGAGCCCCGCGTAAGCCTCCTCGTCCTGCTCCCGCTGGGACCGCTCGTGGGAGGTGAAGAGCTCGTAGCCGATGAGCGCGCCGATCGGTGGCCCCAGCGCCGCGGCGTACCAGAGGTCTCCCTCCTCGGTGACGGCGATGAACGTGGTGCTCAGGGCCAGCCCCAGGGCTCCGCCGATCATCGTCGGACCCAGCCGGCCCCGGCCATTCAGCAAGCTCCCCATTCCGTACACACTCAGCGAGCCAGCGGCCCAGCCCCCCATCATCATGGGTACGGCAAGGGCCCAATCGTCACAGCCTTCACCGGGGATGCAGCCCCCGACACCGATGGCGAGGAGGAGCCCCAGCATGGCCCCACCCGCGGTCGCAACGCCTCCCACGATGGGGCTCAGCATGAGGCGCGGGACGAGGAACTCCGAAGCCTCCTCCTCTGTAACAAGGCTCTGGGGAAGGTTCTCTCCCTGGGCAGGCGTCTCGGGCTCCTCGGGCGCCGTTATGAGGGGCGGCAGTGTCGGAGCGTCCGAGGCGGGCGCGGCATCATCCGCGGGCTGGGCGGAGCTGACGGTAGGAGTCCACACCAGGAGACACAGGGCGAGCAGTGCCGGAGAACGCATCCTGGGATTACACCCCGTCCCTCAGCAGATCGTCCAGGTCAACCTGGGGCCAGCCCCAGCGCTCGATCAACTCGCGCTCCGTCACCTGCTTCCCGATGGCTCGATCCGCTCTACGAGCAGCGCCATGGAGGCCACACTCCACGCGCCGCAGGGCGGGTTCTCCCTCGACGAGCTGGTTCGCTCAGGCTTCGAGCAAGTGCCGGGCGCAAGCCTCGGGACGTGGCAGTACGAGCTTCGGGGGCACGATGGATGCCTCGTCCGACTGCGTGCCTCCGGCTTTCGGCTCCACCTTCGCGCTGAGCCGGTTACCGCCGATCAGCAGCAGCTTTCGCTTTGGGGTTTTGCCATCGCCTTGCTGCGGGTTCGATTCCCGCCGCCTCCACATTTTTACTCCGTGATCACGGGTGGTTAGCAGCTTCCTCCATCCGTGTTGCGTCAGTGTTGCGTGCCGGCGCAAGAGGCAGGTCGAGAACACCGACCGCCTCTCGCCGGGTGTCGGGGCTC
>JAFGNZ010000215.1 GCA_016926755.1 Myxococcaceae bacterium
CCCGCTGATCCTCGGCCTGCGCTCGCGATCCTCGCCTGGTCCATTTCTGGAGAGCACAGGTGGGTCATTTCTGGAGAGCGCTGAAGCCTCGCACAGCACATCTCTGAGCTGAACAGCTTCGCACGCTTGCCGGACCTCGCCGGGAGCCCTCGCGAATGTGCTCTATTCGCCTGGAGTTCGCCCACACTGCGTGTCCTGCGTTGAACACTCGAGGAGTCCCATGCCCCTGCTTCGCTGGAGCTTTGCCCTGCTCAGATGGCTCCTTCATGGACCGAGAGCCTGCGTTGGGTGGCTGTGCTCATTGAAAGCGCGCCAACTCGAGGCGGTGCTGTTGGTGTGGCTCACAGCTTGCGCCTCGACGCCCCAATCGGTGCATGACTACGCCGACCTGACACAGGCGGAACTGGGGGCTGCCGTCTACGAACTGCGCGTGCTCACCACGGACGATGTAGACACCGCGCCGGTGGAGGTGAGCGCTGAAGCATTTCGGGAGGTGGTGCAAAAGCTAGCCCGGGAGGTACGGCCCTCAGCTCAACCGAGGGAGACGGCGCGCTGGCTGCTGAAGGAGCCTCTGCAGGCTGATCTGCTGGTGGAGGTGGAGGCCGGGCGCGTGGTGCGCATGGTGCCTCTGGAGGAAGACAGCCCGCTGTCGGCTGCCTCAAACGCAGCGCTGCTAGCCTGGTATCAGGGATTGTGCGCTCAACGGTACGAGGGCGGAAACGACTGCCTGGGGCTGACCTCGGACGGATCTGTTCTGGACAGAGGAGACCGGCGCACTCTGGCGCTGGCGTGGGCCTTCGACGGCGTGCTTGCGGAGACTGGCCGCGCCCTCAAGGAGATGGTGAGCCCTCAGGCGGTCTTCGGTCTCCTGGTCGGCATGGCCGTGCTCTACTTCACGCTCTGGCTCGTGCCCGAGCCGGTAACCAAAGGCCTGGCCGCGCTGATGACGATCGCATTCATTGCGTGGCTCGGCGCGGACACGGTGTGGAGCCTGATAAAGGGCTGGGCGCAGCTGGCCCACGACGCTGACCGAGCTACCACCGCCGAGGAGCTGAAGGAGGCTGGAAGCAGGTTCTCCCGGATCATGGGGGATAACACCGCGCGAGTGGTGATGCTGGTGCTGACGGCGGCGGTGGGAGGGGGCGCGGCGCGCTTCTCGCAGAAGATGCCGAAGTTCCCCGGCTTCGAGCGCGCAACAGTACAGGCTGAGGCGCAGGGGGTGAGGCTTTCAGCGGCGGCCGACGTGGAGGCAGTGGCGACCCCAGCGGAGGGCACATTCAGCTTGATGGTGCGCCGCCCAGGGAGCAGGGCCGCGGCGACAAAGGATGGTGGAAGCGCCATCACCATCGTCCGCCACCAGGGAGGCAACTGGCAGGTCTCCATCAACGGGCAGCGCTGGCACGTTCCGAAGAAAAAGTCCGTGAAGGACATCCCAGCGAGAGATCCGGTGGGAGACGAACTCCAGGCTGCTGCCAGGGAGGTGGCCAGCCAGTGGCACCCACGCCACCTCAGCCCATTGGAAAGGAATGCGATCGAGAAAGCCCGCACCCAGGGTGAGCACTGGAAGGCGCACCTTCTGGAGAGCGAGGCCCGGGGACGTTACGTGCATCGTGTCGTGGCGAGTCAGTTCAAGCACTTGCGGTGGAATCGCACAGGAGTCGATGCGGTCGATCCAACGACAGGCTACCGGTACGAGCTACTCACTCGAACGAGCTCGAACATGGGAAGGCACGGTCGACGGATGGCGGAGGAGCTGTTCCGGATGATTGGCTTCTGAGGTGTGAGAGACATGTGGCTCAACAACGTCACCTTCGAGGACAAGCTCCTCGAGAACGAGCGGCTGGAGCTGCGCGATAAAGATGCGCTCTACTACCTTGGGCCCAACTTCACCCTCAGGTCCTGCACCCTCGTCCTGCGGGTCCCTGCCAGACAGTTGCTTCTGTGTGGAGTGAAGTTCATCGATTGCACCTTGGAGGTGAAGAGGGAACTGAAGAACCTCCCCTGGTACACTGCCTCACTGAAAGGCTGCCGCTTGACAGGCCGCTTCCTCGGCTGCGACTTCGGGCACATGTCCGAGGCCGTCCTTCCTCACTATGATGTGGGCCACATCGAGGACTGTGACTTCACCGCCGCCTTCCTGCACGGGTGCCGGTTTGTCGGCTGTGACGCCAGGACCCTGCAGCTTCCTCGTTGGCCCCACTTCACCATTCTCGAGCCGCACCGCCGGAGCCGTGAGTTTGCCTCCATCCTCTGGCCCAAGGAGATCCGGGCATGGTTCACCACCTTCCATATGGACCCGGAGAGGACCGCTGCAACGACCTTCTCGGCGACCGCCCTGGCGAAAGAGGCGGGCATCAGCGAGGAGCGAATCCGCGCCCTGCTGGAAGGCCACTCGGACGTGCTCTATTGAAATGGGCCGTGCCACTGAGCGCGCTCGCGACTGTCGTCATGTCATCGAACTCATGGAGGAGCTATGAGCAGGAGGATCATCGTGAGCCGGGAGTTCCCGCTTCCCGAGCAGTGGCGCGGTCGCAAAGTGACTCTCATTGATGCGTTGCTGCATATGCGGCAGGAGATGCTGCGAGGCCGTCCACTCTGGCTCTTCACAGGCGAAGACACAGTCCAGTCACTGGTCTCCTTTCTGCTGGGATGGGGCTCGTGCATCCGCTTCAATGGTGGTGTCGAAGAGGAGTGGAGTGCGTTCCTGGATTGGCTCCGCGACACCCAGCAGGAGGTTCCCCCCGAGGGGTGGCACGTGAAGTTCCTCGCGGAGTGTGGCGGAGACCATACGCGCGCAGTGCTGAAGTTCCTCGATTTCGTCAGCGAGTTCGCCTCATCGCGGCAGGTAGCCTCTCCGCAGCAGTGATGGACTCCCGGTGCTCAACTCCGACGCGAGGGATGGCGTTGGAGACATCCTCGGGATGGCGCGCGTGGCCCGCCTGCTGGCGAAGGCGAACCTCTCGGAGCGGATCGTCCGACGTGGGCGCCGCCCCTTGTGCCGCGACTAGACCTCCTCGAATCTCGTGCCGGTGGCGCCCATGCGATCCAAGGCGTCCTTGATCTCCCCAGAGACGATGAGCGCGCCCCTCCAGCCCTCGCACCTGAAAATCTGGGCGCTTCCCACCTTGGCCTTGTCGATGCGCAGTTCGTACATGATGGAATAGCGCCGAGTGCTGTAAAGCACTCCCTCCTCGGGTGTCCAACGATCAAACCTGGAAGCCTTTTCGTCGATGCAGTCGATGAGCCGTGTTGCCACGAGGATGAGGTACTGATCCGGTTGGCCCTCCACGTCCACGGGGATCAGTTGCACATCATCCGGGGCCAGCTCCGAGAACACGGACGCGACCCGGACATGCACCACAGGGAGCCGGATCCCCGCTTCCGAAAAGTCCAGCGGCTTCCCCGCGCTCTCGACGGGGATTCGCAGGCGTTCCCCCATGTGGACGGGGGACCCGAGCCTGAATTGCCCGTCGTCCACTTTCTGGCCGTGACTGTCCCTAGGCAGCGCTAAGTGCCAGCGGTGAGGGAGCTCCACGTCGTCGGATAGCTCGAAAAAACGCTTGGGCATGGGCTCCATCTATTAGCGCGGTTGCTGCCGCGTGACGAGTTGGTTCAGCTCTGTTCCCGGGGTTGCGATCTGCTTGGCCAGTCTGCGGAGTGCGTCGGTCAGCGCCGTGCGGCATTCCACGACGCTGCGACAGGTCGCCGTTGCATCGTCCAGTGCCCTGAGAACGATCTCGTGATACCGCCTGGGGTGCGGCCCATAATGCCCCGGCAGAGGCATCTTGTTCGCAGGATCCTCCATCGACATTCCCGCCTTGGCGAAGATCTCCCGGAACCTCGGCGTCCACGGGCCACCGCGCGCAGTGGACTTGTCGTTGCAGATGGTGGCGATGTGGTGCGTCTCGACGCAGGGGCCCGTGCCGCCACTGCCACTGGCCCCCATCGTCATCGCGGTGGCAGCCACCGTCACGCTCACGCCCTCCGCCGTCAGCGCGATCTCCTCCACCGCGCCCAAGGCGGGCAGCGAGATCTTTGCCTTGCCCGCGGCCTGCACGGACACCTGCGCCGAGCCGGGCAGCGTCGGCACCTTCGCCGCGAACAGCTTCGCCGTCGAGCCAATGGCGGCCATCAGCAGCATGGCGAATGCTCGGGCTGCCTCTCGCCCGAGGATCTTCCCGAAGCGCTCGCCCGCATCGCGGATCTGCACGAAGGTGGTCGCCACCTTCACCTCCTCCATCAACTGGCGCCAGCCCGACACCAGGTTGAGGAGCGTGTCGACCCCCACGTACAGAACCAGCCCCAGGCCCACCACCGCCACCAGCGCCGGAGCCACGGGGTTGAGCGCCATGATCAGCAGCATGGAACCCAACGTCCACAGAACCGTGCTCGGCGCGGCTTCACAGCCTGGACGCTCGCGATGCTGCCCCAGCGTTCACGACGTGCCCAACTACCGCGGCTTCTTGGTGGTGGGCGGACGGGGCTTCTCTTTCTTGAGGAGGGGCAAGTAACAACGCCCCCTCCACTCGTAGGCTCGCTCTCCGCAGGGGGGTGTGAGGTGGCCCCACCAAGCCCAGCACCCGCCATTGATCTCGATCTCCCCGCGGCTACATGGGGGGCGCTGCTGTCCGTCGAGAGGTTCATCGGGGACCTCCATCGCGATGCGCTTGGACGGGCCTGGCACGTCCTGCGACGGGGCCCGCGCCGTCATCGCCGTGTCTCCCAGGTCCGCCGTCCCGCCGTCCCTCGAACTCCCAGCATCCGGCGCCTCGGCCTCTGCCAGCATGGGCGCTTCCTCCTCCTCCGGCTGCCAGTGCATCGGCGAGCGGTTCATCAACCACCAGCCCACCATGAACAGGATCACCACGGCGGCTGGGACACACCAGGGCAACCGCACCAGGCCTTGCCCCCGAGGCTCGAGGGCCACGCGCACCTGCACAGGGCGGGGCTGGGCACGCACTGGCACCGCGCCAGACAATGGGACATCTGCCTCGGAGCCAGCCCGTCTCGCCGCGGCCTCTGCCGCTTGGGCCGCCTCCCGCGCGCTCGGCCGGCGCTGTGGCTCGGCGGCGAGCATCCACTCAATGAGAGATGCCAGCTCCGGGTTCACCCACCCATTGAGCGCCTGGGGCAAGAGGCGGGGGGGCAGCGGCGGCCGCAGCTTGTCCTGGCGCCCCTCAGGGTCAGTCCCCGGTGGCGGGTGCACGCCAGCCACTACCCGGTACATCGCCACGCCCAGCGCGTACACGTCATCAGCCGGCGTCGCCTCGTAGTGCGCATCCGCGAGCCGTCGGGCGTCCCATTGGAAGCGCAGCGCCTCAGGGCTGCGGTAGTAACCCGTGCCGGGCGGCATGGGTCCGTCGGTAATCAACGGCGCCCCAGCCCAGGTGCCGGAGCCGAAGTCCAGCAGAGAGGCCAGGCCGTTGGGCGCCACCCGGATGTTGTCCCCCTTCACATCCCGGTGCAGGCAGCGCTCGACGTGCGTGGCCTCCAGGGCCCGCGCCACCCGCGCCAATACGTGCAACACCTGCCGCGAGCTGGCCGCGTTCAGCTCGGCCCAGTCGTACAGCGCCAACCCCTCCACCCACTGCATCACCACGTAGGGGTGCACCTGCCCGTCCTCGCTTCGCCACCAGCCTCGGTCCACGAACCCCGGCACCGCAGGATGGTGAATGCGCCTCAGCAGCTTCACCTCCCGCACGAAGCGCGCATCCTCCGGCAGCAGCGCCAGCTTGAGCGCCACCGGCTCGCACTCCGGGTGCCCGGCAAGCCGCGCCCGGTACACCACCCCGTACGCCCCACACCCCACGCCGCGCTCCAGGCGCCAGGGGCCCACGAACTCGCCCGGAGCCAGTGAATCAGGGGTGGGCACCTCTCCCATCGCGTCCCTCGGCGTGCACAGGGGCGGCCAGCTCCGCCCGCGCACACACTACCCCATGCGTAGGCACGCGTCATCCCGCTCTCGCGAGTAGGCAACGGTTAGGAGGCTGGAGGAAATAAGTTTTCCACTTTCAGTTGTTGCTCCAATGAACTCAGCGGCGAGGAACGCGGATGGACGAGGAAG
>JAFGNZ010000216.1 GCA_016926755.1 Myxococcaceae bacterium
GCACCTGGACCTGCTGCGGCCCATCTACCAGAAGACCGCCGCGTACGGTCACTTCGGCCGCTCCGAGAAGGAGTTCACCTGGGAGCGGACGGACAAGAAGGACGCGCTGGTCGCGGCCCTGGGGGGCTCGTCCCGCCTGAAGGCCGTGGGCAGCCCGTAAGCGGCTCCACAGTCGAAGCTTCCGTGACTTGAACCCGCGCGCGTGGCCCGTTATGGGTCACGCGCGTTTGTTTTGCTTCCACCCGAGGGGGTTTCCGCCATGGCCAAGGTCACCAGCCTGAAGAGGCCGAAGAACAGCTTTGCCCCGGTGCACTGTGACATCAAGGATCCCGCGCTCGCGGACAAGGGGCGGGGGCGCATCGACTGGGCCGGGCGCACCATGCCCGTGCTGCACCAGATCCTGGAGCGCTTCGCCCGGCAGAAGCCGCTCAAGGGGCTGCGGGTGACGGCGTGCCTCCACGTCACCGCGGAGACCGCGAACCTGATGCTGGCGCTCAAGGCGGGAGGCGCGGAGGTGTCCCTGTGCGCCTCCAACCCGCTGTCCACGCAGGACGACGTGGCCGCCGCGCTGGTGACGGACTACGGCCTGTCCGTCTTCGCCATCAAGGGCGAGGACAACGACACCTACTACCGCCACATCGCCATGGCGCTGGAGGAGGGACCGCACATCACCATGGATGATGGCGCGGACGTGGTGGGCGTGCTCCACACGAAGCGCAAGGATCTGCTGAGGGGCGTGATCGGCGGCACCGAGGAGACGACGACGGGCGTCATCCGCCTGCGCGCGATGGCGCGGGACAAGGTGCTGGGCTACCCCATCGTGGGGGTGAACGAGGCGAAGACGAAGCACATGTTCGACAACCGCTACGGCACGGGCCAGTCGACGATCGACGGCATCATCCGGGCGACGAACCGGCTGCTGGCCGGCAGCGTCTTCGTGGTGGCCGGCTACGGCTGGTGCGGCCGTGGCCTGGCGATGCGCGCCAGGGGGATGGGCGCCGACGTGGTGGTGACGGAGGTGGATCCCACTACGGCGCTCGAGGCGGTGATGGACGGCTTCCGCGTGATGCCCATGAGCGAGGCGGCGAGGATCGGCGACTTCTTCTGCACGGTGACAGGCAACATCGACGTCATCCGCGGCGAGCACTTCGAGCAGATGAAGGATGGGGCCATCGTCTGCAACTCGGGCCACTTCAACGTGGAGCTGGACCTGAAGACGCTGAACAAGATGGCCAAGAGCCGCGCCATCCTCCGAGAGTACGTGGAGGAGTACACGCTCAAGGGCGGCAAGAAGATCATCGTGCTGGGCGAGGGCCGGCTCATCAACCTGGCCTCCGCCGAGGGGCACCCCTCCAGCGTGATGGACATGTCCTTCGCCAACCAGGCGTTGTGCGCCGAGTGGATGGTGAAGAACCACGACGCGCTGGAGAAGAAGGTCTACGTGGTGCCCGAGCACATCGATCAGGAGATCGCCCGGCTCAAGCTCAAGAGCATGGGCGTGAAGATCGACGCGCTGACCCGGGCGCAGGCGAAGTACCTGGCCTCGTGGGACGAGGGGACCTGAGCCCGCCGTTTCGGACTGGAGGAGCAGGGAAGGGTTGCTGCCCGAGTGGAGAAGCCGCTGGTTTTGGCTGACCTATTCAGGTCTTGAGCGGAGTTGAACCGCGTCGCTTTGGGGGCGATTACCAGGTGCGTGTGGGGCCTCTTCGGCCGGGCAGCTACCGAGATAGATGGGATGACCCCGAGAATCCTGACAGGGCTCCCGTCACTCCGGGAAGGTCGCCAGCGTGAGCGCCTCCGGCGGCCCCTTCAGGTCTCCCGGCAGGCGGAGCACCCCGGAGACGTAGCGCCAGCCCGTCCCGTCGTGGCGGAAGTCCGAGCGCTCCACGAAGGAGCGGTCCTTGCCTCGCTCGAACACCTTGGCGAAGAAGAGCACCTGCGCCACGCCTCGCTCGTCCGGCGGCCGGCGATCCATCACCACGAGCCCGGGGAACTGGTGGCTCTGCGCGAAGGCGCGCAGCTCGCGCACCACCTCCGCCTCCCGCCGGGCGCGGTCCGGGTGATCCGGGTGCAGGGTCTTCCAGAGGTAGCCCACCTCCCGGAGCGCGAAGGCGCTGTAGCGTGAGCGCATGAGCGCCTCGGCCGCTGGCGGCTCGGCCTCGCCGCGGTGGTAGGGGGCGCAGCACTGGCGGTAGCGGACTCCAGACGAGCAGGGGCAGAGCGGGGCAGGGGGCATGGTCGTCGCTCGGGAGCCTACCTCCTTGGCAGGCATGCCTACCTCCAGACGTATCCACCGGTGAACAACACTCCGGGGGGATATCGCCCTTGCGGGCAAGGAGAGGACGGCTTACATCCGACCTCACTTCCTATGAGTCTCATCGAAGCCATCGTCCTCGGGCTGGTCCAGGGGCTCACCGAGTTCCTTCCCATCAGCTCCACCGCGCACCTGCGAATCGTCCCGGAGCTGCTCGGCTGGAAGGATCCGGGCGCGGCGTACTCCGCCGTCATCCAGCTGGGCACCGTGGCCGCCGTGCTCATCTACTTCCGTGGTGATCTGGTGAAGCTCACCGTGGCCTTCTTCCAGGGACTCTGGCGCCGCCAGCCGTTCGCCACCCTGGAGTCTCGCCTGGCGTGGTTCGTGCTCGTGGGCACCTTGCCCATCGGCGTGTGCGGGCTGGCCTTCAAGAAGTACATCGAGAGCTCGCTGCGCTCGCTCTACATCATCTCCGCCAGCCTCATCCTCCTGGCGATCATCCTCTTCATCGTGGAGCGGCTCGCCTCGCACCAGCGGACCCTGGCCGACATGCGCTGGCGGGACGGGCTGATCATCGGTGGATGGCAGGCGCTGGCGCTCATCCCGGGCTCGTCGCGCTCGGGCACCACGCTCACCGGAGCGCTGTCGCTCGGCCTGAGGCGCGAGGACGCCGCGCGCTACTCCTTCCTGTTGTCCATCCCGGCCACCACGCTGGCGGGCGTCTTCGAGCTCAAGCACCTGCTGGAGGCGGAAACCCGGCCGTCCGCCCTGGCCCTGTGGACCGGGACGCTGGTGGCCTTCGGCTCCGGCTGGGCGGCCATCGCCTGGCTGATTCGCTACCTGCGCACGCGCTCCACCCTGATCTTCGTCGTGTACCGCGTGGCGCTCGGGGTGCTGCTGATCGGGCTGCTGCAGGCGGGCGTGCTCAAGCCGCTCTCGGGAGTGGAGAACGTCGCGGAGGAGCCGCCGCTGAAGGCTCCCGTGGAGAAGCAGGTGACGGACTGACGTGGGCTCCTTCTTCGATATGCTGGAGGGCCGGCTGTCCTCCCGTCCCCCCCGGCCGCTGAACCTGCCGGGGCTGATGCTGCGCGAGTCCTCGGTGCTCGTCCCCCTCTTCGAGCGCGAGGGCGTGCCGCACATCCTCTTCACGCGCCGCCCCGCCCACCTGCGCCACCACGCCAACCAGTTCTCGTTCCCCGGCGGTGGGAGGGATCCAGAGGACTCGACTCCGCTGCACACCGCGCTCCGGGAGACAGAGGAGGAGCTGGGCATCGAGCGCACGCAGGTGCGCGTGCTCGGCATGCTGGACGAGGTGCCCACCACCACCGCGTTCCGCATCCAGCCCTTCGTGGGCATCATCCCCAGCGATGGCCAGTACCGGCCGAGCGCCGAGGAGGTGGCGTTCATCCTCGAGGTGCCGCTGGCCGGCCTGCGCGACCCGTCCCTGCTCCGCACCGAGAAGCGCACGGTGCGTGGCGTGGAGTACGACGTGCACTTCTACACCTACGGCTCCCACGTCATCTGGGGCGCCACGGCGCGCATCCTCTACAACCTGCTGGAGAGCATCTCGGACCTGCCGCTGGGCGCCCGCTCCGCTACCGCGGGCTGAGCGCGCGGAGCCTCAGAACTGGAGGTAGACGTACGGCCGCGCTTCCACGGAGGACAGGTGGCGGATGCCCAGGCCGATCAGCACCAGCACCACCGCGCGCGCCGGCGCCGGCAGCCGCACGAAGAGCGTGCCCGCCCCCTCGTAGAGCTTCATGGGCAGCGCGTGGCTCACCACCGCCACCGCCAGCATCCCCCATACGAGCATGCTCACGTTGTCCAGGCCCGGTATGAGCAGGAGCATGCGCTCGTAGAACTCGCCCGCGCGCGTCATGTCCGGCGCCCGGAAGACGACGCGCGTGAGCACCACCACCGTGAAGGTGAACAGCATCCCCACGCCCGTGCGCACCCACCCCACCGACTCCGTCTTCGGCCGGGTGCCTCGAATCCACCACCACGTGCGCGTCACGCACAGCCCCACGCCGTGCACCGCCCCCCAGACCGCGAAGCGCCAGTCCGCCCCGTGCCACAGGCCGCCCAGCACCATCACCGTCATCAGGTTGAAGAGCACCCGCGGCTTCGAGGCCCGGTTGCCGCCCAGCGGGATGTAGAGGTAGTCCCGCAGCCAGCTCGACAGGCTCATGTGCCAGCGGTTCCAGAACTCGAACAGGTTCTTCGCCAGGTAGGGCCGCTGGAAGTTCTCCGGGAACTCGAAGCCGAAGAGCGTCGCCGCGCCAATCGCGATGTCCGAGTACCCCGAGAAGTCGAAGTACAGCTCGAAGGTGTACGCCACCGCCGCCACCAGGCACTCCGCGGAGGTGTAGGCGGCAGGATCCGCGAAGACTGGATCCACCAGCCCGCTGCCCAGCACGTCCGCGATCACCAGCTTCTTCACCAGGCCCACCGCGATGCGGTACAGCGCGCGGCCGCCCGCCTCGGGCGTCAGCGTGGGCACCTCGCGGAAGCGCTCCAGCAGCGCCGAGGCGCGCACGATCGGCCCCGAGACGACGCGCGGGAAGAAGAGCAGGTACAGCAGGTGCTCGAAGTAGCTGTGCTCCGCGCTCGCCTTCCCGCGGTACACGTCCACCACGTAGCTGATCGCCTGGAAGCAGAGGAACGACAGGCCGATGGGCAGCAGCAGCCCGAAGGGCTCCTCGCGCACCACCACCCCCAGCGGGGCCAGCAGGCTCCGCGCCGTCTCGCGGAACAGCTCCGCGTACTTGAAGGTGCCCAGCAGGCCCAGGTTGGAGATCACCGACGTCGTCACCAGCGCCTTGCGCACCCCCGGCGACTTCGCCCGCGCCAGCCCCTTGACGATCAGGTGATCGAAGGCCGCGCACCCGAAGAAGACGAGCACCGGGAACGGCGTCCACGCCACGTAGAAGAAGAGGCTCGCGATGAGCAGCACGCTCAGCCGCGCCACGCGGTACTTGTGCACCGCCCAGTACAGGGCGAACGTCAGGGCCAGGAAGGCCAGGTAGGGGATGCTGGTGGACTGCATGTCAGCCTCCCTCCGCTTTCCGCGCGCCCGGCGCCGAGGTGGAGCCTGGGGCCGGAGTCTGCGCCTGGGTCCGTCCGGGCCCCTCGAGCGCGGCGCGGGCCTGGGCCGGCGGAGTCGTCACGGTGGCCGGCTCGGGCGCCTGGGCTGGTGCCTGCCCCTGCGTGGGAGAAGGTTGTCGGGTCGGAGGAGGGGCCTCCGGAGGCGCCTGCCGCGGCGCGGGGGCCTGGGTCGGGACCTGGCCCGGGGTGGGTGCCTGCACCTGCTCCGGCGGGGCCGACTTGAAGGCCTCATAGGCACCGAGCAGCTCCTTCACGAAGGAGGCGGCGAGCCGCTCGTAACCGAGCTGCGTCAGGTGCGTGCCGTCCGGGTGGCCCAGCGCCGGCTCGGAGCGCTGCCAGCGCATCATGGAGCGCTCGCCGCCCATGGCCGCTCGGGCGGACCAGTACGCGCAGCCTGCCTCGCGGGCCACCGCCGGCAGCGTGGTGAGCACCCGCCCCAGCGCGACGGCCTCCGTCCGCCGGCCGTTCGAGTCCTGCAGCAGGCGGTCCGTGGGCCCGATCAGCAGGCACTCCGCGCCCGTGGAGGCGCGCAGCCGGGAGAGGAGGGCGACGTACTCCTGGCGCAGGGCCTCCGGGTCGAGGTCCGCCACGCCCGCCTCGTTCGTGCCGTACCAGAGCACGAGCAGCTGCGGCTTGCGCGCGGCCAGCTGGGCGTCCAGCGCCGCCGGCTCGTGGCGGCTCAGGGTGAAGGCCGTGCTGCCGGGCAGGCCCGCCGAGTCGTAGACGACGCCGGGCTGCTCCAGGTCCAGAGAGGCGCCCAGCACCGTGATGGGGCCGCCTCCCGCGTTGCTCACCTCGAGCGTGTGCGCGGGGCCCGTGACGGGGAAGGAGCGGATGCGCACCGTGGGCGCGGTGGCCGGCGCGGGCGCTGGCTCCTCGGGCGGTACGGGCTCCCCGTCCACCTTCACCTCGAGCGTGCCGGCGCCCGGCGCGTCCAGCCAGTACAGCGCCAGCCTCGCCTGCGGCGCCTTCGCGGTCGCGCAGCCCTCGCAGAACCGGATGCGCAGCGTGGCTCCGGGAGCCCCCACCGCGCGGATGCCGCTGAGGCCCCACACCTCGCCTGGTTGGGCCTCCGGCTGCAGCGCGTCCTGCACCTGCCACTCACCGATCAGCTCGCGCGACACGCGGGCGGCCTCCAGCCGCCGAGAGGGCTTGCCGGCCGCGATGAAGCCGCGCCCTCCCTCTCCGAACCGCTTGGAGAGCGCGCCCCGCACCGCGTCCGTGAAGGAGTGGGCCGACGTGTGGGAAGCGCCGAGCTGGACGATGCCCAGCCGCTCCGCGTCCTTGTTCTCCTGCTCCAGCGCCCGCAGCCGCGCGAAGGTGCCCTTCAGCGCCGTGGCGCCATCGATCAGCCCCGGCGGATCCTCGGCCAGGTACAGCGGCGGGTGGGCCTTCGCGTAGGCGCGCTGGAGCGCGAAGTCGAACAGGTGGCCCAGCAGATCCGAGCCCCTGGCCCGCGGGTGCACCAGATCCTCGTTGAACAGCTTCGCGGACAGCCACTTGATGGAGGAGCCCTCGCCTCCCATGGCCGAGAGCCCGTCCCAGAAGGCACAGCCGCCTTCGAGCGCCACCTCTCGGAGGATGTCCCCCACCTGCTTGGAGCCTCGGCGCGGCACCAGCTCGCCGCCCATGGTGCGCACCGCCGCGTCCAGCGGCGACATGACGAGGCACGCGGAGTCCGGCACGGACTCGCGCACCACCTGCACCAGCTCCTTCGCCGTGGAGCGGATCTCCTCCGGCTTGATCCGGTTGCGCGAGATGTAGAAGGCCTCGTTGCCGCCCACCATCAGCACCACCAGCGCCGGCTTGCGGTGGCGGAGCTGGGAGCGGAAGGCGCCCCGCTGGGCCCGGAGGAACACCGCCGCCGTCGCCCCCGGCAAGCCCACCGTGTCATAGACGACGCCCGGCAACCCGTTCTCCAGCGAGACGCCGTGCAGCTCCACCTTGCCGTAGGTCTGCAGCGAGAGCGTCTTGGCGTCCTCCGGCAGCGAGAAGCGGGAGAAGGCCGCGCTGGGCTCCTCGAAGCGCGTGAGCAGGCGCTGCGTGGGCTTGTTGTCCACGCTGAACTGCACCGAGCCCCCCATGGGCTGCGTCATGAAGAACAGCTCCGCGACGCGCGCCCCCTCCGCCGAGAAGCGCACGCTCTGCGAGCTCGCGGCGCTGGACGCGAACGCCACGCCCGTGAGGCCCAGCCGGTCCTTGGGGTAGTTGCGGTCGATGAGGCGGGTGATCTGCCAGCCCTCGCTCGCCGTGCCGTTGCGCACCGTGCGCCCCGCCCCCGTGGGCCGGTCGATGTAGAGGAAGCCCTTGCCCCCCGAGCCGTGCCGCTCCTGGAGCCGCGCGCGGATCATGTCCGTGATGTGGTCCGAGGCGATCAGCGAGTCTCCCAGGTGCACCACCCGCACCGGCTGCCGCCGCCGGTCCTCTCGCAGCTCCTTCAAGGCCGCGAAGAAGGGGGCCAGCCCGCTCTCCTCGCACCCCTCCGCCCCCCTGCGCCGACAGCCGGGCTCGATGTCCACGTGCTGGGAGCCCATCCGCTCGCGCAGGGCCTCCAGGGACAGCGCGCGGGCCCGCGTGAGGGCGCTCAGCCCCTCCAGATCGGACGGAGGCGCGGTGGCGGTGGGGCTCTCCTCGTCCGGTGGCTCCGCCTCGTCCTCTGGCGGAGGGAGCTCCTCGGAGGGCGGCTGCGTGGGCACTCCCGCCAGCATGTCATCCACCGGCTGCACGGAGGCGCTCTTGCCCGTCAGGACCCGAGGCAGGACGAGCTCGGCCAGCCGGGGCGCGACAGGCCCCTCCTGGCTCAGGCTGGGGATGGGACGGAATGCCTCCGGCAGCGGCGCCAGGGACAGCCCGAGCGCGAGCGCCGCCGTGAGGACGATCGTCCATCCGGTGGTTTGGGCCTTGGGGTTCAACGTCCGGCCATGAGACTGGCTTTTTGGGGCCGGGTCAAAACTCTGATCACCGGTGTTTCGGCCGCCAGGCTGCCGGGGGGGCGAGCCGTCGAAGTCGCCTCCCTCCCGGCCGAGAGGCGCTATGGTGCGCCGCCGTATGTCCCTCTACCCCATCATCATGGCAGGTGGCTCCGGCACCCGCTTCTGGCCCCTGTCCCGCCAGGCGCGCCCCAAGCAGTTCCTCCCGCTCGCCTCGAAGAATCCCCTCATTACCGACACCGCCGCCCGGCTCAAGGGCCTGGCCCCCCTGAAGCAGACCTTCGTCGTCTGCGGCCCCCTGCACGCCAAGGCCGCCGCGAAGCTGCTCAAGGGCCTGCCCAGGCAGAACCTCCTGGTGGAGCCGGTGGCGCGCAACACCGCGCCCGCCATCGCGCTCGCCACGCTGCAGGTGGCCGCGAGGGACCCTCGGGGCATCCTCATCGTCCTGCCCTCGGACCATCACGTCGCCAACCCGGAGGCCTTCCGGCAGACGCTCGCGGAGGCGGCCCGCGTCGCCGCGGCTGGCCACATCGTCACCCTGGGCATCAAGCCCCACCGCCCCGAGACGGGCTATGGCTACATCCAGCTCGGCGAGCCCCTGGAGGGCGGCGGCCGGAAGGTGAAGGCCTTCAAGGAGAAGCCGGACCTGGAGACGGCCCGTGGCTACGTGGACTCCGGCGAGTTCCTCTGGAACGGCGGCATCTTCGTGTTCCGCGCGGACGTGATGCTGGAGGCCTTCGCCCAGCACATGCCCGAGATGAAGAAGGGGCTGGAGGCCCTGCGCGCCGCGGTGGGCAAGCGCACCTTCCCCGCAGTGCTCAAGCGCGTCTTCCCCAAGCTGCCCTCCATCTCCATCGACTATGGCGTGATGGAGAAGGCCTCGAACATCGCCGTGCTGCCTGGGGACTTCGGCTGGTCGGATGTGGGCTCGTTCGCCGCGATCCCCGAGGTGCGCCCCACGGACGAGCGCGGCAACGTCGTCTCCGGCGCCGAGTCCATCGTCGTGGACTGTAACGGCTGCGTGGTGCTCGGCGGCGACAAGCGCACGCTGGCGGTGGTAGGGCTCACGGACGTGGTGGTGGTGGATGCGGGGGACGCGGTGCTCGTCGTCCCCAAGGACAAGAGCCAGGACGTGCGCAAGATCGTCGAGGCCCTCAAGGCTCGCAAGCGCCAGAAGCTCCTGTAGGGCCCTCGGGCATCAGCGCACGTCCTGTAGTCTCCCGTTCATGAGGCGAACGTGCTCCGTTCACGGGTGGGAAGAGCGCCAGGTCACGGCATAGGCGCTCGCCGATGCGAGGGAGGCGCTGGCCCGCCATGGTGGCGAGGTCCAGGTGCGCCGGCCTACGCATCCGCTCTTCGGACGTACCGTCTGTGTCTCCGGGTCCACCTTGTCTACGAAGCGAAGAGCTCTGGTGCCTGGCAGTCAAAGATCAGCGAAATGATCGAGGGGCTTGGTGTGGAGGTACACTTCCGGTGACGTACGAAGAGTGGAACGCTAGCGACGAGTTCAAGCTCAAGCTCTACATCGCGGACGATGAGGCCGCGAAGCAGGAGCGCGCGCTGGAGAGTCTGCTAGAGATCTTCGAACACCAGCAGGGCTTCCTCCTTCCCGAGAAGGTGCTGACCAGCAGGCGCCCGGCGAAATACTCCCGCGCCCAAGCCAGGAAGACTCTCGCCAAGGAGTCGGACTGGCCGCGCTACCTGTGGTTGAAGCGATACGGCTCACCCGAGATGAGTGTGTGGTTGAGTTGGAACAACCGCTGGGTACGCCTGCGCGTCATCGTCTACGTCAAGCCCCTGGCATCCCTGCGGCAGGAGGACAGCCACCTGGAGCGGGCTCAGCAGCTTGTCTCGCTGGTTCGCTCCCTCTGCACCCACTTCCCCGTGAGCTACGGCTATGCTCACAGCGAGGTGGATCTGGCCTCCTACCGCTCCTCGTACCCCGAGTCCCTCAACGACCTGGTGCCCCCGCCCTTCGTCTGCTGGCTCAATATCCTCGGCCGGGAGCTGGTGGAGGCACTCGGCCGTGCGCGGGTCCTCTCCGTGCCCGCTCACCACCTCGAGGCGCTGGACAACGGCTCCGTGCTCCTCCTCACCGGCCCCTCCATGCAGGACTTCGACTCCCACGAGGCTCGCCTCGCCCAGGCTCGCGCCTTGTGCCACCTATGCCCGGAGCTCTCCTTGCAGGAGACGCTGGAGGCTCTTCTCCAGCGCAGCCGCGTCTTCCAGCCCCTCGCCCCCTCGTTCCACCCGGATGTCGCTCCCCTTTTCCACCTCCTCAGCGGCCAGACGCTCCTCCAGGAGCGCCGGGAGCGGATGGAGCGCTTCAATGCCTTCGAGCCGCCCCCCGTCTCCGAGCGCCTCCCCGCCTCCGAGGCTCCCCCGTGTGATGTCGCGGACCCCCAGGCCGCCATCCGCCTCTACCAGGGCTTTCACGCGGAGCGCCTGAGCGCCCTGTTGCACAAGGAACTCCCCGACGTCGTGGCGCAGACGCCTGACACATTGCCCGCGGTGGATGATTACGTCACCCACAAGTCCTGGGCCTTCGCCAACCCCGATGTGCTGGAGGAGGACTGCATCCCCATGCTCGGCGGCCACCTGGGCCTGTTGCTGGTGCGCCACCTGGGCGGGCGGTGGGTGCCGCGCCAGCGCCTGGAGGAGGTCCAGGTCGTCGTCGGCACCACGGCGTGGTTGCCCTTCCTGCGCGCGCGCCACCTGCTGGAGGCGCTCTACAAGTCTCGGGACAACCTGCTGAGCTGCTCCCTCACCCAGCTCTACCTCACCGCCGCGCGAGAGGCTGCCGCCCCTTCTTGATGTGCCGGTCGCGGCGCACACAGGCGCGCGTCTATGGCTCCATCCTGGAGGTGGAGGAACGGCCACGCTTGAGAATGGGCAGGTAACAAGTGTTCTTCCACTCGTATTCGTCCTCGCCGCAAGGCGGGACGCTGTTGGCCGGTCGTTTCCAGCACCCGCCATTGATGTTCACCTGCCCAGGTGCACAAGGCGCGCGCCGCTGGCCGTCGAGGGGTTTCTCCGGCATGTTCTGGGTGATGGCCTCTGGCGAGACGGGAACATCTCGAGGCACGGCGTGCGCTGTCATGGCCGTGTCGCCCAGATCCGCTTTCCCACCATCCTCAGAGCCCCCCGCATCCGGCTTTTCAGCGTCTGAGACCTCCTCTAAGACCCAGTTCACTTCCACGGGCGAAGGGTGTGCTGGTTGGCGCGACATGAACCACGGGGCGCTCAACCCCAGCAGCAGCGAGGCGGCTGAAGCAAGCATGGGCCAGCGCCGGTGCTCATACTTGTGAGGCACGAAGTTCGCGCTGACCTGCACGCTGGGCGCTCTGGCGATGACAGGGTTCGAGCCAGACAGAGGAAGGTCTGCTTCGGGATTGACACGCTTCATCGCTGCCTCCGCCGCTTTGGCCAGCTCGCGAGCCCCTGGCCTCTTCTGGGGCGCTTGCGCCAGCATCCATTCGATGAGCGACGCCAGCTCAGGCACCACCCGCCCATTGAGGGACTGGGGCAGCAGACGGAGGGGAAGGGGGGGCCGCAGTGGATCCTTGCGAGCCTCCGGGTCCGTACCAGGGGGAGGGTGCACTCCCGTGGCCACCCGGTACATGGAGACTCCCAGCGCATAGATATCGTCGGCCGGACTGGCCTCATAGTGCGCGCCCTTCTGGCGACGGGAACTCCAGTGGAAGCGGAGCGCCTCGGGGCTGCGGTAGTCCCGAGTTCCGGGCGGCATGGGCTCTTCCGTGAGCAGGGAGGCTCCGGCCCAGGTGCTTGAACCGTAGTCCATGAGGAAAGCCTGGACGTCTGGAGTCACTCGCACGTTGTCGCCCTTGACGTCCCGGTGGAGGCACTCCTGCTCATGAGTGGCCTCCAGGGCGCGCGCCAGCTGAGCCAGCACTCGGAGCACCTGGCGCGAAGTGACAACTCCCAACTCGGCCCACTCGTACAGCGGCAGTCCGTCCACCCACTGCATGACGACGTAGGGGTGCAGAAGGCCACCCTCGGGTCGCCACCAGCCTCGGTCTATGAACTCCGGCACCGCCGGGTGGTGGATACGAGACAGCGCCGTCACCTCGCGGACGAAGCGCGGGTCCCCGGGGAAGACGGCCAGCTTGAGCGCCACGGGCTTGGAGGTTGGGTGCCCGGCGTTCCGAGCCCGATACACGACGCCATAGGTGCCGCGCCCGGCGGGCCTCTCCACGCGCCATGGACCCACGATGTCACCCGGAGCCAGTGAGTCAGGGGTAGGCACTTCCTCCATCTCGTCCCTCGGCGTGCAGGGAGCGGCCAATTCCGCTCCACATGCAGCCTACCGGACAAGTAGGAGCACGTCATCCCTTCCTTGCAGGTAGGGCTCCGCTGTGTACAGAAGCGTCCGGTTCATCGGCGGCGCTGCTTACTCCTCGTCGGGTGGGGCCTCCATGTACTCCGGCGCGTGGATGCCCAGCAGCGCGAAGGCGCTGCGCAGCGTCTGCTTCAGCGCCGCCACCAGCGCCAGCCGACCCTGCGTCTTCTCCACGTCCCCGCTGATGATCGGGTCCGTCTTGTACTTCGTGTAGTAGCTGTGGAAGTCCGTGATCAGCTCCTGGCAGAAGTACAGCACGTGGTGCGGCTCCAGCCGCTCCGCCGAGCTCGCCACCACGTCCGGCAGCTGGCTCATCTTCTTCAGCATCGCCAGCTCCTCCGGCAGCGTGAGCCGCGCCAGGTGCGCCGACGTCAGCCCCTCCAGCCCCACGAACGGCGTGCCCTTCTCCACCGCCTTCTTCAGGATGCTCGCGCACCGCGCGTGCCCATACTGGAAGTAGAAGACCGGGTTGTCCTTTGACTGCTTCTGCACCAGGTCCAGATCGAAGTCGAACCGCGAGTTCGCCGTCTTGATCAGGAACAGGAACCGGCACACGTCCGCCCCCACCTCGTCGAGCAGATCCTCCAGCTCGAACACCGTCCCCTTGCGCTTGCTGACCTTCACCTCCTCGCCGCTGCGCGTGATGCGCACCATCTGCACGAGCAGGAACTCCAGCTTCTTCGGATCCAGCCCCAGCAGCGCCATCCCCCCGCGCATGCGCGGCAGGTGCCCCGCATGGTCCGCCCCCAGCACGTCGATGATGCGATCATAGCCCCGGGCGTACTTCTCCCGGTGGTACGCCAGATCCGCCGTCAGGTACACCGGCGTCCCATCGTGCCGCAGGATGATGCGGTCCTCCTCGTCCCCGTGCTGGCTCGTCATCAGGAACGTGCCGCCCTTCTGCCGGTCCGCGAACTGCGCCGCCTTGCTGTCCTCGCTGCGGACCTTCTCGCCCTCGCGCCGCGCCGTCGCCGCCTCGTAGGTGGCGCCGCGCTGCTTGTACTCCTCCGCCACCGCCATCACCTTGCCCCCGGTGTGCAGCGACGCCTCGCTGAAGAAGACGTCATGGCGGATGCTCGCCTTCTCCAGCGTGGCCTTGATGGCCTTCAGGTTCTCCCGGATGCCCACCGCGATCGCCGCCGGCATCCACTCGGACTCCGGCGCCTTCACGTACCGCTCGCCCACCTCCGCCTTCCACGTCTTCGCGATGTCGATCACGTACTCGGCCGGGTACTCCCCCTCGCCGAGCTCGATCTGCTGCCCGAACAGCTGCAGGTAGCGCTTGTAGACCGTGCGCCCCAGCGTCTCCACCTGCTTGCCGTAGTCGTTGATGTAGAACTCGCGCGTCACGTCGTGGCCCGCCGCCTCCAGCAGCCGCGACACCGCGTCTCCCATGAACGCGCCGCGCGCGTGGCCGATGTGAATCGGCCCCGTCGGGTTCGCCGAGACGAACTCCACCATCACGCGCTTGCCCGTCGACTTCGGCGCCTGCCGGCCGAACGACTCCCCGGCCCCCAGCACCTCCCGCGCCACCTCCTGGATCACCTGCTCCTTGAGCGTGATGTTCAGGAAGCCCGGGCCCGCCACCTCCACCTTCGCGACGATGCCCTCGCGGTCCACCAGCCCCTTCACGAGGGCGTTGGCGATGTCTCGAGGCGGCTTGCCCTCGGGCTTCGTGAGCATCATCGCCACGTTCACCGCCCAGTCGCCGTGCGCCGGGTTCTTCGGGGGTTCCACGGTGTAGCCGGGCACCTGCTCCAGCTTCAGCGTGCCCGCGGCCTTCAGCGCCGCGAGCGTTTCATGGATGAGAGCGTAGACCTTCTGCCGCATGGGGGCGTCTTTCTCCGAATGCCGTGATTGAGAGCAGCGCAATGTAGGCAGAACCGCCACGGGTTTCACTGCTTCCGTGCGGCCCCTGTGGCCTGTCGTACTCCAGGTTGCTTGACGGACGCGGGGGCCCTCACCATCCTGCCGCGCCTCATGCCCGTCCTCCGTGGTGCCATCACCTTCTCTCGCTTCCTCGTCGAGCCCGCCGAGGGAGCCGCCGCCGACCTCAAGCGCTCGCTGTCCCGGACGCTCAAGGCCCGTGCCTTTGCCCCCATCGACCGCCGCTCCGAGGAGGAGCGAGCCGTTGGCTTCGTGGAGCTGGAGAACCACGACGCCACCGACTTCGCCGCCGGCAACCTCTTCTATGGCGAGTACGCGCTCTTCGGGTACCGCATCGACCAGATCAAGGTCCCCGGCCCCGTGCTCCGCGCCGAGGTGGACAAGTGGGCCGCCGCCTTCGAGAAGGAGAAGGGTCGCCCCCCCAGCCGCGGCGAGAAGAGCGAGAACCGCTCCTCCGCGCGCCAGGTGCTCCGCAACCGCGCCGTGCCCTCCACCAAGGTGCACGACGTGAGCTGGAACCTCAAGACGCAGCAGCTCCAGATCTGGGCCGCCTCGCGCAAGGCCGTGGAGGAGGTGCTCGGCGCCGTGGAGACGGCCTTCAAGGTGAAGCTCATCCCGTTGATCCCCGCCTCCGTGGCGGCGCGCACCGGCATCGAGGACTCGGCGCTCGGGCCCACCGCGGAGCTGATCGGCATGGAGCTGTCGGCGGAGGTGAGCCATGGGGAAGCGTGAGCAGGCCCGCGCCGAAGCGGCGTTCATGCGCGGGGATGTCGGCGTCGATGGCGCCGCCACCGAGGAGGAGCAGGACCAGGCCGAGCTCGAGCGCGGCAAGGCGCGCGAGGCCCTGCTGCGCGGCAAGGCGTACCTGGGGCGGGAGTTCCTCACCTGGCTGCTGTGGCGCTCGGAGTCGGGCGAGCCGGTGACTTCGTTCGAGAAGGCGGGGCTCACCGTCTTCTTCCAGGGGCGCGTGGTGCTCAAGGGCGTCAGCGGGGACGTCACCGAGCTGTCCGCGCGCGGCGCGATGGCGCCCTACTCGGAGCAGGTGCGGCAGGCGCTGGATCGCGGGCTGCTCGTCCACCAGGCGCGGCTGCTGCTCACCCACGGAGAGAAGGCCTACGAGGTGACGGTGGATGCGGAGTTCCTCGACATCCGCGCCGCGAAGCTCCCGGAGCTGATGAGCGAGGAGGACGACTCCCGCACGGGCGAGCGCCTCTACCTGGCCGAGCAGCTCTCCGCCATGCTCCACGCGCTGGTGGAGGCGTTCATCGCCGTGCGCGCGGGCAAGGCCTGGAGCAAGCAGGTCGTCCCCGCGATGAAGGAGTGGATGCGCGGCGAGCAGGGCTCGCGGAAGCAGACGACCCTCCAGCGCGCCGCGAACGTCCGAAAGCGGTAGTCGCCTCCTCCCGTAGGGAGGGTGGGGTGGGGTGGCTGCTCCATGCACCTCGCTTTCCCCACTAACGCCGTCATTACGGAAAATCCGTAAATCCTGGAGTCCTCTTTCCCGAGGCTCCGGTAAAAATGACGGCCGCGCCGGACACGGTTTTCCGTGCCCTGGTGCTGCTTCGAGGGTTTCGAACGTTCGGAAGCCCACGGCGGGCCCCTGCACGAAGGTTGCAGCGCTCCTGCTCACGCGGAGGGGCGGAGTCTCTCGTGGGGGTGGCGCTGATGAAGTGCGTTCGTTGCCAGATCGTTCATCCAGCCGGGAGTGGCTGTCCGGAGGCTTCCGGTGTTCCTCGTGCGGCAGAGATGGAGTCCTTCGTGGGCCAGAGGCATGGGCCGCTCGTGTTCGAGCGCCTGCTCGGCGTGGGCGCCATAGGCTCCGTGTACCTCGCCCTGCACCCGGCCTCCGGCGCGCGCTTCGCCGTGAAGGTGCTGCACCCGCACCTGGCCGCCAACTCGAACGTGCGCTCCCGCTTCCATGCCGAGGCGCACGCGGTGAGCCGCATCATCCACCCGAGCGTCACGCGCGTGCTGGACGTGCGGCCGGGCCCTGGCGGGCTGCCCAGCCTCCTCATGGAGTACGTGGCCGGGGAGTCCCTGTCGTGCATGCCCCTGCCGCTGGTGCCCGCCGAGGCCATCGCGATGCTCATCCAGGTGCTCGAGGGGCTCGAGGCCGCGCACGCCGGGGGCGTGGTGCACTGCGATCTCAAGCCGGACAACCTCTTCCTGACGCGGGACGCGAAGGGCCAGCGGCGGGTGAAGGTGCTCGACTTCGGCATGGCCAGCGTCCTGTCCGCGAGCTTCTCCCGGGAGGAGCTGGCCTCCGGGATCGCGCTCGGCTCGCCGGCGTTCATGGCGCCGGAGCAGTGGGAGGACACCGCCCCGGACACCCGCATGGACGTGTATGCGATAGGCGTCATCGGCTACCGGCTCCTCACCGGGCGCCTGCCCTTCGGCCGCGGCCGCATGGGCGAGGCCCTCCTCAAGCAGCAGGAGATCCGCCCACCGGCGCCGCACCTCCTGGACTCCCGGGTTCCGCACGCGCTCTCCGCGGTGGTGATGCAGGCCATCTCCCGGAGCCCGGAGGAGCGCTTCCCCAGCGCCCGGGACTTCCAGCTCGCGCTCGTCCAGGCCCAGCGCCACCTGGCCCGGCCGACGCTGACGCTGAACGCCGTCGCGCCTCGCACCCAGGCCGTCTCGGGCCTGCACGTGCGCGTGGGAGGCCTGGGCAGTCCGGAGCCGCGGCCCGTCAGCGCCAGCGATGTGACGGCCGAGGGCCTCTTCGTCGCCTTCGAGGGAGCCCCGCCGCCGCTCGCGGCCAGGGTGCCGCTGGAGCTCTCCTTCCACGGCTACTCGATGCACTGCGCGGGGGATGTGGTGCGCCACGTCTCCCAGGACGAGGCCCGCGACTGGAACGTCTCCGCCGGGTTCTTCGTCCACTTCGCCGATCCCTCCGAGGAGCTGCTCACCCTCCTGGCCCAGGCGCGCGCGAGCGCCAGCCCGCCGCCGCCGGATCCGGAGGTGGCGCAGTTCCTCGCCCGCACCTCCGCGCTCGGCCCGGATCCGTACGTCTTCCTCGGCCTGCCGCCCTCCGCGAGCTTCGAGGAGGTGCGTCAGCGGGCCGAGGCCGCGCTGCGCCGGCTGGAGGGCTTCTGGCAGCGGCCTCTGCCCGTCCGCCAGCAACGGGAGCTGGAGGCGCTGCGCGATCGTGTGGAGGCGGCCCGGCGCATGCTCGGCGATCCGCTCTCACGCGCGGGCTTCGACGCCAACCGGGGCAATGTCCACGGCATCGCCCGGTGCCTCGCCGCGGGGCTCTCGGAGGCGGCGCTGGAGCCGATGCGGCGCGCCTACCTCGCCGCGCGCTCGGGCACGGAGGCTCGCGCGAGCTCGTTCTTCGTTCAGGCGCGGGAGCTGGAGGCCCAGGGCGCTTTGAAGCCCGCCCTGGACTGCTACGCCCAGGCGCTCGCGCTGGATCCGCTCAACATCACCGGCCAGCGCCACTACTGGGCGCTGCAGCGGCGGATGCGGCCGATGACGACCCGCATCCCCGCGATCGCTCGTTGATGAAATATCTGCAAAACGAGAATATCCTGGCGTTGTCCTCGATCGTCCATCGAAGTGCCCTCTGGGATAGAGTCCGC
Organism: Myxococcaceae bacterium; assembly: GCA_016926755.1. Classification (GTDB taxonomy): domain Bacteria; phylum Myxococcota; class Myxococcia; order Myxococcales; family Myxococcaceae; genus Hyalangium. Next base: position 18,118 of record JAFGNZ010000216.1, read on the forward strand.
CGCCCTTTGGTGTGCTACCCCTCCGCCACGTTCGGAGGGCGAGGACTTGGACTCACGCAATGAATACCCACATCTTCCGCGAATACGACATCCGCGGCCTGGTCGATAAGGATCTCACCGTCGAGGTGGTGGAGCTGCTCGGCAAGGGGCTCGGGACGATGATCCGCCGCCAGCACGGGCGCTCCATCGTCGTGGGCCGCGACTGCCGCGAGTCTTCCACCCGCTTCCGGGATGCGCTCGCCAAGGGCCTCACCTCCACCGGCCTCAACGTGCTGGACGTGGGGGTGGTGCCCACGCCGCTGACGTACTTCGCCGCCAACACCCTGCCGGTGGACGGCCTGGCGATGATCACCGGCAGCCACAACCCGCCCGAGTACAACGGTTTCAAGATCGGCGCGGGGAAGACCACCTTCCACGGCCCGGAGATCCAGCAGCTGCGCAAGCTCATCGAGGCCGGCGACTTCGAGAAGAGCGACAAGCCCGGCACCGTGGCGCCCTTCGACATCATCACCCCGTACAACCACTTCATCCGCCAGACGGTGAAGGTGGGCCGCAAGGGGATGCGCATCGTCATCGACGCGGGCAACGGCACCGGCGGCGCGGTGGCCGTGCCCCTGTTCCAGTCCATGGGCTTCGACGTGGTGCCCCTGTTCTGCGAGATGGACGCCACCTTCCCCAACCACCACCCGGACCCCACCGTGGTGGAGAACCTCGAGGACCTGATCGAGGCGGTGAAGCGAGAGAAGGCCGAGGTCGGCATCGCCTACGACGGCGACAGCGACCGCATCGGCGTCATCGACGACCAGGGCAACATCCTCTGGGGTGACCAGATCATGATCCTCTTCAGCCGCTACGTGCTGAAGGAGAGCCCCGGCGCCGCCATCGTCGGTGAGGTGAAGTGCAGCTACACCCTCTATGACGACATCGCGAAGAAGGGCGGCAAGCCGGTGATGTGGAAGGCGGGCCACTCGCTCATCAAGGCGAAGATGAAGGAGACCCACGCCGAGCTGGCCGGCGAGATGAGCGGCCACATCTTCTTCAAGAACCGCTACTTCGGCTTCGATGACGCCGTCTACTCCTCCGCCCGCCTGCTGGAGATCCTCACCCAGGAGCCGCGCAAGCTCTCCGAGCTGCTCGCGGACGTGCCGAAGACGTACGCCTCGCCCGAGCTGCGCGTGGACACCCGCGAGGAGAAGAAGTTCGAGCTCGTCCGGCGCGCCACGGAGACGCTGCGCGCCGCGGGCCACCAGATCATCGACGTGGACGGCGTGCGCGTGACGTTCCCCGACGGGTGGGGCCTCATCCGCGCCTCCAACACGCAGCCCATCCTCGTGCTGCGCTTCGAGGCCAGCACCCCCGAGCGGCTCAAGGAGATCCAGCAGCTCATCGAGGGCACCGTGGACAAGGTGAAGCGCGAGGTCGGCGCCTAGGCTCCAGGCCGAGGAGAGCGCACTGATGCCGACGCTGGGAATCGATCTGGGGGGGACCAACGCCCGCGCCGCCGTGGTGGATGCGCAGGGGCAGATCCTCGCCTCCACGAAGCTGGCCCTCACCGAGCGCAGCCCCGCGGCCGTGGTGGAGGTCATCGCCCAGGCCGCGGCCTCCGCCATGGCCGGCGCCGGCGGCGTGGAGGTGCGAGGCTGTGGCGTCGGCGCGGCCGGGCAGATCCACCGCGAGACGGGCGTGCTGGCGGTGGCGCCCAACCTCGGCTGGCGCAACGTGCCGCTGGGGGCCCTGCTGGCGGAGCGGCTGGGGCGGACGGTGCGCGTGGTGAACGATCTGGCCGCCGCCGCCTGGGGAGAGCTGCACGCCGGCGCGGGCCGGGGCGCCCACGACGTGTACGTCGTCTTCGTGGGCTCGGGCGTGGGCAGCGCCATCATCTCCAACAACCAGCTCGTCCGCGGCGCCGGGGGCGTGGCCGGCGAGCTGGGCCACACCAAGGTGGTGCCGGGCGGGCGGCGGTGCGGCTGCGGCGAGCTCGGGTGCCTGGAGGCCTACGCGGGCGGGCACAACCTCATCGCCCAGGCGCGCGAGCTGCTCGCCTCCGGGCGCTCCACCGTGCTGGCCGAGCTGGCCGAGGGAGATCCGGCGCGCATCACGCCCGTGATGCTGGAGCATGCCGCCGAGGCCGGTGAGCCGGGCGCGCGGGAGATCCACGAGCGCGCCGGGCAGATGCTGGGCATGGCCATCGCCAACATGGTGACGGTGCTCAACCCGGCGCGGCTCATCCTCGGCGGGGGCGTGCTGATGCACTGCCCGGGCATCCGCCGCTACGTGGTGGAGGGGGTGCAGGCGCTCTCCTCCACCACCGCGCGCGAGGAGCTGCTCATCGCCGAGGCGGAGCTGGGTGATGACAGCGGCATCATCGGCGCGGCGCTCCTGGCCTGACACTCGGCGGCGCCGACGGCAGAATTCCACGCGAAAGGGCCAGCCTGTTCGCTACGCTGGCCCCACGCGTCCTTCCTGCGTCATGCCCCGAGGTCGTTCATGTCCTTCGAATGGAAGCTGGCCAGTCTCGATGAGCTCAAGTCCCTCCTGCTGAGCACGCCGCTCCAGGACGCGCAGATCCGTGTCAACCTCGCCACCGCCAAGGTGGAGCAGCCGCTCAGCGTCGGCCTCGAGGCGCTCGACTTCGTGGTGGACGGGGGCGCCGAGGTCGCCATCGAGGCCTTCAACTCGCCGGGAGACGTGGACACGGAGGGCGTCGTCGGAGATGCCGCGGCCCCGCAGGACATGACGCGGCTGAGCCCGCCGCTCGTGCTCGGTGAGCAGGCGTGGCTGAAGTACGCCGTCCGGGCCCGCACCAAGGCCCGGGGCGGGGTGACCATCCCCTTCGTGGCCGCCGGTGCCAGCGGAGAGGTGTCGCTGCTCATGGCCGACTACCACCCGCACCCGCTCACCGAGGATCTGCGCGACGCCCTCAACAAGGACACGAAGAACCTCCGGCTGCCCGTCGTCCTCGCGCACGTGCTGAAGCTCCAGCCGAAGGAGGCGCTGTGCTTCCAGGCCCGCATGCGCCTGGAGGCCTCGGTGAGCATGCAGTGGGGCGACGCCTTCACCTCCAACCTCAACGCCCTGAGCCGCCTGCTGCCGGGCGGCACGCTCCTGTCGCTCAAGACCACCGTGGGGGCCGCCCTCACGGGCAACGTCACCGTCTCGGACGACTTCATCGTCACCTTCTCGCGCGAGCAGCCCGGGGCCCTGGTGGTCTCCGTGCAGAAGGGCGCGGCGCGGGAGGCCAAGCTCGCCTCGGCGATCGGCGTCTCCATCGAGTCCGCCGTCGATCCCCAGCTGTTCGGCGGGGTGCTCGATGCGATCGTCGGGTTGCCCGGCGCCACCCAGTTCGAGAAGTGGCTGGACAAGCTGGCCGCCAAGAAGCTCGGCGATGAGGAGAAGAAGCTGCTGCGGCTGACGCTCGACCGGCTCGGCCTGTCACACCACGAGGCCGACGCGGTCGCCCTCAAGACGGTCTGGGAGGAGCAGAAGGCGAAGACACGGCAGGCGCTCGTCGGGCTGGCCGCGGAGAAGATCTCCGCCGGGTTCCAGTACGAGTATGCCCGGCTGTCCGAGCGGCAGACCCTGGCGCGGCTGGAGCTGCCCGACGCGCAGGTGAAGAAGCTCCACACCCCGCTGCTGATGGGGCGGCTGGCCCACGTCCTCAAGCAGGTGGACCCGAGCATGGTGCGCAGCTACTTCCACCAGGACACCAAGATGGTGAGCGAGGCGTGGGGCTTCGCGCTGGGCTTCTCGAAGTGGCAGCTGGTCCAGAGCCTGGGCCAGAAGAAGCTCCACCGCGTGGCGCAGTACGGCTCGCCGGACCACGTCCACGGCCCGCGGCGCTACGCCTTCCTGGGCGTGCGCAGCTACGAGGGCGGCCTCTTCCAGGGCAAGGGCGGCTGGTCCATCGACTTCAAGTGCGACATGGACGAGTTCCGGCCGCAGCCCACCGTCCGCGACTTCAACTACGGGCTCTACCTGCAGATCCACCGCAACGGGAAGCTCACCGACGCCACGCTGCGCCAGGTGATCGACGAGGCCATCGTCTGGCACGTGCTGGATGACGCGGACGAGGAGCAGGTGGTCGCGCAGATCAAGGAGGCCACCAAGGGCCAGAAGGTGGACGTCCGCCTGGAGGTGAAGCTGGCGGATCCGCTGATCCGCGAGCTCATGCCCCTGGTGGCGCTGGGCCAGCCGGAGCTGTTCGCCCAGGCGCTGGCGCGCGCCATGCCGTGGGACACGAGCAGCGCCCGGGCCAACCCCGAGTTCCGTCAGCGCGTGTACGCGCCCCTGTGGAACTCCTACCTCCAGGAGAAGGCCAAGGACTGGACGCCCCAGCGGGCCGCGCAGCGAGCGGCGGCGTGGCTCAAGCAGGATCCCATCGCCAAGGGCGTGGGCGCGGCGGTGGCCTACTGGGAGGGCGAGGGCACGGCGCGGCCCAACACCTTCGCGGACGTGCTGGACAAGAACGCGCGGCACGCGGACATCGGCGGCCAGTACGGCGGCACGTACGTGCGGTGGCAGCGGCTGGTGGCCGGCATGGCGCAGCTGCGGGACGGGCTCCAGCAGGGAAGGGATCCCGGCATCATCGAGAGCGTGTTCGAGGAGCTGGAGGAGTTCTGGCGCCTGTCCTTCCATGTGAAGGCGTTCGGCGCGCTCCTGCTCGGGCTGTCCATGAAGACCGTCCAGGGCCTCCAGGCCGTGGAGCGCACGCTCACCGTCGTGGCACCCGCGGACGAGCCGAAGACTCAGCTCGTCTTCACCTCTTCACGCGAGGGGTGAGGCGCTCCCTGAGTACAACCCCGCCGCCAGGTCGCCCGCGCTGCTCGAGCGGGGCCGGCGTGGCGGCGGGCCTTCAAGTGGACCTCAGCAGCTGAAGCTGCACACAGCCCAGCACCGGTCGTCGAGGTCGTCGCAGCTCGAGCAGCAGGGCCGAGCCACCGTCTCCTCGCTCCCCAGGGTGGCGGAGGCCATTGCCGCCGCGGCGCCCAGCGCAAAGCCGATGAGTCCAATCTTCAAGAGCTTCTTCATGTGATTTTTCTCCAGATGAGACGAGTGGCTCGTGACACGGGAGAGAGCCCCGAGGTGCGCCCTCCCGGCTTCAGGATAGCGGGCCTTCAGCGGACCTCAGCAGCTGAAGCTGCACCAGCGGTAGCACGAGGCGGTCTGAGTGTCGCACTGGGTGGCACACGCTTCGGTGCCGCCGCACGAGTTGAAACAGCTCTCCCAGGCGCTGTCGCAGCTCGAGCAGCAGGGCCGAGCCACCGTCTCCTCGCTGCCCAGGGTGGCGGAGGCCACTCCCGCCGAGGCGCCCAGCGCAAAGCCGATGAGTCCAATCTTCAAGAGCTTCTTCATGTGATTTTCCTCCAGATGAGACGAGCAGTTCGAGACACGGGGGAGAGCCCCGATGCGCTCCCTCCCGGCTCCAGGATAGAAGACCCGGAGTGAAACTAGAATACTGAGAGAGAGCGTGAAGATGGGGCAGGCACAGGGGCCATCCAGTCAGGGGAGAAATATCCGCCTGTGGAGGCCACCGGGGTGGCTCGTGGCCACGGTTGCGTTCGGGGCGCTGGTGCTGTTGCTGCGCGGCTTCGTCTTCGAGCCTCGACTCATCGTCTCGAGCTCGATGGCGCCCACGCTGCTCCCCGGAGATCGGCTGGTGATGGACAAGCTGTCCTACCGGTTCCACCTTCCTCGGGCCGGGGACATCATCGTGTTCGCGCTGCCGCCCCAGGCCTTGAGGGCCGGTGAGCCGCGGCAGCCGGCCGCCCTCAAGCGAGTGATTGCGCTGCCCGGCCAGCGGGTGGAGATCCGCGACGGACAGGTGCTCGTGGATGGGCAGCCGCTGCACGAGCCCTATCTCGAGGAAGCGCCGCGCTACACCACGGGCCCGATCCACGTGCCCGAGGGGATGCTCTTCGTCCTCGGGGACAACCGTAACGCCAGCAGCGACTCCCACGACTGGGGCTTGCTGCCCGCGCGCAACGTCCGCGGCCGGGCCTGGCTGCGCTTCTGGCCGACGAGCCGGGCCGGCGGCCTCTGAGCGGTACGAGAGAGAAAAACAGGGGAGCAAAGTCTTGCGGGTCCAGGTGAGCGGGGACAGGATGCCCGCCGTTTTCCCTCAAACCGTCACCACTCCGAGAAGGAGGAACGCGTGGATACTCGTTCTTCGATGACCCGCGTCAGCGCCGCCACGGCGCTGGCTGCTGTGTTGCTGCTGGGCCCGGCTTGCAAGAAGGAGAGCCAGGAGACGCCTCCGGGCGGGGACACCGCTGCCACGGGGGCGGCCGCTACGGGCGAGAAGAAGCCCGCGGGCGCGAAGATCGCCCTGCTGCTGCCCGAGTCGAAGACGGCGCGCTACGAGTCCCACGACCGCCCGCACTTCGAGCGCAAGGTGAAGGAGCTGTGCCCGGACTGCGAGGTCATCTACAGCAACGCGGACCAGGACGCGGCCAAGCAGCAGAGCCAGGCCGAGGCGGCGCTCACCAATGGCGCGCAAGTGATGGTGCTGGATCCGGTGGACTCCGCTTCGGCGGCGGCCGTGGTGGCGCGCGCCCGGCAGTCCAAGGTGCCCGTCATCAGCTATGACCGGCTGATCACCGGCGCGGACGTGGACTACTACATCTCCTTCGACAACGAGAAGGTGGGCAAGCTCCAGGCGCAGGCGCTGGTGGACAAGCTCAAGGCGGACGGCAAGGGCAGCGGCACCCTCGTGATGATCAACGGCTCGCCCACCGACAACAACGCGAAGCTGTTCAAGAGCGGCGCGCACAGCGTCATCGACGGCAGCGGCCTGAAGGTCGGCGCCGAGTACGACACGCCGGACTGGAGCCCGGACAAGGCCCAGCAGCAGATGGAGCAGGCCCTCACCTCGCTGGGCAAGGACCAGATCGTCGGCGTGTACGCGGCCAATGACGGCACGGCCGGCGGCGCCATCGCGGCGATGAAGGCCGCGGGCGTCAAGCCGCTGCCCCCCGTCACGGGCCAGGACGCGGAGCTGGCCGGCATCCAGCGCATCCTCGCCGGCGAGCAGTACATGACGATCTACAAGGCCATCAAGCCGGAGGCCGAGGTCGCCGCGGAGCTCGCGGTGGCGCTGGCGCGCGGGCAGGCGGCGCCGGCGGGCAAGGTCAACGCCAAGGTCAACAACGGCAAGGTGGACGTGCCCTCCATCCTGCTGGCGCCGGTGGCAGTGACGAAGGACAACGTGAAGAGCACCGTCATCGCCGACGGGTTCTGGAAGGCCGAGGAGATCTGCGCGGGCAGCTACAAGGACGCCTGCGCCGCGGCGCAGATCCCGTAGGCCCGGGAGGGTGGAATGTCAGCGACCACGTTGCTGGAGCTGAAGGGGATCTCCAAGCGCTTCGGGGCCGTCCAGGCGCTCACCGCGGTGGACTTCGAGGTCCACCCCGGTGAAGTCGTGGCCCTGGTCGGCGACAACGGCGCCGGCAAGTCCACCCTCATCAAGATCATCTCGGGCATCATCCCCATCGACGAAGGGCAGGTTCTCTTCGAGGGCCAGCCGGTGTCCCTGACGGGGCCGCAGGCCTCCTCGTCGCTGGGGATCGCCACCGTGTACCAGGACCTGGCGCTCTGCGACAACCTGGACGTGGTGGGCAACCTGTTCCTCGGGCGCGAGGTGCGCGCGGGCGGGGTGGGGAGGTTGGCGGGCTGGCTGGACGAGACGGCCATGGAGCAGCAGGCCAGCGCGCTGCTCCAGCGGCTGAGCGTGAGCATCCCCAGCGTGCGCACGCAGGTGGCCGCGCTGTCCGGCGGGCAGCGGCAGTCCATCGCGGTGGCCCGGGCGATGATGGGCGCGCCGAAGATGGTGCTGCTGGACGAGCCCACCGCCGCGCTCGGCGTGGCGCAGACGCGGCAGGTGCTGGAGCTCATCCGCCGGCTGCGGGAGCAGGGGCTGGGCGTGGTGGTGATCAGCCACAACCTGCTGGACGTGTTCTCCGTGGCCGACCGCATCATCGTGCTGCGGCTCGGCAAGCGGGTGGCGACCTTCGACGCCAAGGCGGCCAAGGAGGTCGAGGTCGTCTCCGCCATCACAGGCGCCAAGAAGGCCGAGGTCATCGAGACGCTCAAGCCGGAGGCCTCATGAGCTCCCCCCGTGAAGTCGCAGTCGATCCCCGTCTGATCCAGGATGCGCCCGGGCTGAGTGGAGCCTGGCAGGGCTTCCGCCGCCGCGTGTCCCAGGGAGAGCTGGGCAGCCTGCCCGTCATCGTCGGGCTGAGCGTCATCTGGCTCATCTTCTACCTGGCCAACGAGCGCTTCCTCTCCGCCGTCAACCTCACCAACCTGATGCTCCAGATCGCCGCCATGGGGACGATCTCCGCGGGCATCGTGCTGGTGCTGCTGCTGGGGGAGATTGATCTGTCGGCCGGCGCCGTGAGCGGCCTGTCCGCCGCGGTGATGACCATCCTCAACGTCAAGCAGCAGTGGGCGCCGGTGCCGTCCATCCTCGCGGGCCTGGCCGCGGGCGCCGCGATCGGGCTGTTCCACGGCCTGTGGATCACCCGCTTCCGGGTGCCCTCCTTCGTGGTGACGCTGGCGGGGCTGCTCGGGTGGCAGGGCGCGCTGCTGTTCACGCTGGGCGGCACGGGCACCGTGAACCTCAATGATCCGCTCATCACCGGGCTGACCGGCACCTTCTTCGAGCCGGAGATCGCCTGGCCGGTGGCGGCGCTGATCATCCTCGTCTACGTGGGCACGGTGCTGGTGGAGCGGTGGCGGCGGGCGGCGGCGGGGCTGCCCCTGGCGCACCTGCGCTCCACCGTGGCGCGGGGGGTGGTCATCTCCGGCGCGGTGGTGGCGGCCGTGGCCGTCTTCACGCAGGACCGGGGGCTGCCGCTCGCGGCGCTCCTCTTCGCGGGCTTCGTGGTGCTGCTGGAGCTGCTCATCAAGCACACGCGCTTCGGCCGCCATGTCTTCGCGGTGGGCGGCAACGCCGAGGCGGCCCGGCGGGCCGGCATCCGCGTGGAGCGCATCCGCGTGGCCATCTTCACGCTGGCCTCGATGATGGCGGCGGCGGGGGGAATCCTCGCGGCCTCGCGCCTGCTGGCGGTGAACCAGTCCTCGGGCAGCGGGGACGTGCTGCTCAACGCCATCGCCGCGGCGGTGATCGGCGGCACCAGCCTCTTTGGCGGGCGAGGCTCCGCGTGGTCGGCGATCCTCGGCGCGCTCGTTATCGGCTCCATCTCCAATGGGATGGATCTGCTGGCGCTGTCCTCGTCCGTGAAGTTCATGGTCACCGGGGCAGTGCTGCTCGTGGCTGCCTCCATCGACGCGCTCTCCCGGCGTGGCCGGCAGGCCGCAGGGCGGGCCTGAGCCAGGCGCCAGGGCGAGCTTCCTGGCGCTCATGGGGGTGGGAGGACGACGAGGGGCTGGAGCTGAGGGCGGGGAAGCGGGGTGAACGTGCTCCGTGAGCTGGGGAGCAGCGTCTCTGCCCGCCCATCCCCACCTTTCTTCCGGAGCCCACCATGGACCCGACGAAGACAAGCCAGCCGAGCGAGCCACCCTCCGCCCCGTGGCATGCTCTTCCTCCCGAGGCGGCGCTGGAGCGGACCCAGAGCGCCTCGGAGGGGCTCTCCGAAGAGGAGGCCCGGCGGCGCCTGGAGCGCTACGGCCCCAACGTCCTCCATCGCGAGAGCCGGAACGGCCCCCTGAGGGTGCTGTTCCGGCAGATCAACAACCCGCTCATCTGGGTGCTCCTCGGCGCGGCGGTGCTGGCCATCGCCCTGGGGAAGGTGACGGATGGCCTGGTCGTGCTGGCGGTGGTGGTGCTCAACACCCTCATCGGCTTCATCCAGGAGTTCCGGGCGGGCAAGGCCATCGAGGCGCTGTCGCGCATGGTGCCGGAGCTGACCGCCGTGCTGCGGGGGGGCAGGAAGGTCACCGTCTCGGCGGCGGAGCTGGTGCCGGGGGACGTGGTGCTCCTGGGCTCCGGAGACAAGGTGCCGGCGGACATGCGCCTGATCGAGGTGCGCAACCTCCAGGTCGAGGAGGCGGCGCTGACGGGCGAGTCCGTACCCGTGCTCAAGCAGCTGCACCCGGTGGAGGCGGACGCCGATCTGGGAGATCGCTCCAACCTTGTCTTTGGAGGCACGCTCGTCGCGGCGGGTACGGGCACGGCCGTGGTGGTGGCCACCGGCGGGGCGACGGAGCTGGGCCGCATCTCGACGATGCTGGACGAGGCGGTGGATCTGCAGACGCCGCTGACGAAGGCGCTGGCCTCCATCGGCCGCTACCTGACCATCGCCATCCTGGTGGTGTCCGCCGTGCTGCTGGGCGTGGGGCTGCTGCGCGGCTACCAGACGAGCGAGGCGCTGCTGGTGGCCATCACCCTGGCCGTGGCCGCCATCCCCGAGGGCCTGCCCGCCATCGTCACCATCGCCCTGGCCATTGGCGTGCAGCGCATGGCGGCGCGCAGGGCCGTCATCCGCAAGCTGCCCGCGGTGGAGACGCTGGGGAGCACCACCGTCATCTGCACGGACAAGACGGGCACGCTCACGCGCAACGAGATGACGGTGCAGGCGCTGTGGACGCCGAGCGGCGCGTGGTCCGTCTCGGGCGTGGGCTACGCGCCCCATGGGCACCTGCTCGAGGGCGGCGTGCCCGTGGACGAGGTGCCCGAGGCGGCGCGGAAGCTGCTACGGGCGGGGGTGCTCTGCAATGACGCCGCGCTCCAGCAGCGCGAAGGCACGTGGGGGCTGACGGGGGATCCGACGGAGGGCGCGCTCCTGGTGGCGGCGGAGAAGGCGGGCCTCGGCGTGGAGGAGCTCCGCGAGCGGTTCTCCCGGGTGGACGCCATCCCCTTCGAGTCGGAGAACCAGTTCATGGCCACCCTGAACGAGGATGGGCAGGGCCGCCGGCACATCTTCCTCAAGGGCGCGCCGGAGGTCGTGCTGCGCCGCTGCGCGCTGGGCGACGGGGTGACGGGCGCGCAGGTGCTCGCCGAGGTGGAGCGCCTGGCCGGGGAGGGGATGCGCGTGCTGGCCATGGCCATGAAGATGGTGAGCGGCTCGCACGACAGGCTGGAGCTGGAGGACGTGGCCGAGGACTTCTCGCTGCTGGGGCTGGAGGGGATGATCGATCCCCCGCGGGAGGAGGCCGTCGCGGCGGTGAGGATGTGCCACGAGGCCGGCATCGTCGTGAAGATGATCACCGGCGATCACCAGAAGACGGCGGAGAGCATCGGCCGGGAGCTGGGGCTGCAGGCGAAGGGCGCGGCGGTGACGGGCAGGCAGCTCGCGGCCATGGACGATGCGCGGCTGGCGGAGGTGGCCGTCTCCACGAATGTCTTCGCGCGCGTGGCCCCCGAGCACAAGCTGCGGCTGGTGCGCGCGCTCCAGGCCAAGCGCCACGTGGTGGCCATGACGGGCGATGGCGTCAATGACGCGCCGGCGCTCAAGCAGGCGAACATCGGCGTGGCCATGGGCATCACCGGCACGGCCGTGTCCAAGGAGGCGGCGGACATCGTCCTCACGGATGACAACTTCGCCTCCATCGCCGAGGCCACGGCGGAGGGCCGGCGCGTCTACGACAACCTCATCAAGTCGCTGGCCTTCGTGCTGCCCACCAACCTGGGGCTGGCGCTCATCCTGGCCTTCAGCGTGGCCTTCTTCCCCATCCAGCAGGTGGCTGGGGTGCTGGCGCCGCTGATGCCCATGCTCCCCACGCAGTTGCTGTGGATCAACCTGGTGGCCACCGTGGCGCTGGCGCTGCCGCTGGCCTTCGAGGCCAAGGAGCTCAACCTGATGCGCCGGCCGCCCCGCAGCCCCGAGGAGCCCGTGCTGAGCCGCTTCGTGGTGGTCCGCACCCTGCTGGCCGCGGTGCTGATGGCGGCGGGCGCCATCGGGCTGTTCCTCTGGGAGTACCGCTCCGAGGTCGCCCGGGTCGGGCACGAGGTGGCGCTGCGCGAGGCGCAGACCATGGCCGTCACCACCGTCATCCTCTTCCAGATCTTCTACATGCTGACGTGCCGCAGCCTGAAGGGCTCGATCTTCAAGCTGGGCCTGTTCAGCAACCGCACCGTCTTCGTGGGCATTGGCGTGCTGGTGCTGCTGCAGCTGGGCTTCATCTACCTGCCCTTCATGCAGCGGGTGTTCGGCACGGCCGCGCTGGGGTGGGAGGCGCTCGGGCTGCCCGTCCTGGTGGCGGCCGTCATCCTGCCCGTCATCAGCGCGGAGAAGGCGTGGCGCTCGCGGCGTGAGCGGAGGCGCGCGAGGGATCGGGAGCCGCCTCGGGGGGTGCCCATGGGCCCGCGCGTCCCAGCGTAGGCCCACGGCGCTTCACGGCGCGCCGGCACGTGCATCGCGCGCGGCGGCGTCCGGGAGCGTCATGTCCTCGGGCGTGAAGGCGAGCTGGCACTTGTCGAGCTTCGGCCCGCACACCCGATCCAGATCGCTCCGGGTGTCACAGCCATACCGGTCCGTGCAGGTGTCCGGCAGGAAGGCCCAGACGAACTGGAGCACGGTGTCCCGGCGGCCCGCTGGGAGCGCGGCGAGGAAGTCCTCCCGCCGGGACTCGAAGACGCGCGCCAGGTGGACGGTGTTCCCCTCCAGGCGCACGTGGCGCCGATCGCCGATGAAGCGACGGGCCGCGTCGTTGAGCTGGGAGTCGATGAAGGCGGGCTCGAAGGGCGCGCCGTCCAGCAGCGGCCCGCCGCGGGTGCCCTGGAAGAGGGCGAGGTGGATGCGTGGATCCGCGAACTCCTTCTGGAGGATGCGGTGCTCCAGCGCCCACAGCGTCAGCCGCTGGCCTCCCACCGGCCACGAGCGCCCCCAGAAGAAGCGCCCCAGCCACGGATCCGCCACGCTCTCCAGGTAGGGGTAGTCGTCCACCACCGCCTGCAGCACCAGCGCGTGGTACGCGTTGAGCCAGTAGGCCAGCGCATCCTCCGGCTTGGGGAAGAGGTCCGGCCGCGAGCGTGGCGAGAAGGTGGCCAGCGCGCGAACGAAGGTGTCCAGCTCCTGGCGCGCCCGCCCCATGGCGGAGAAGTCCACGTCGCCGTCGGGCTTCACGTGCCGCAGCACGCGCGAGTAGCCGTTGTAGGAGAAGGGCGCGTCACCGCTCGGGACGAAGGCCGGCAGCAGGCCATGCACGTGGAGCACGCCGCCCACCGCGAGCACGGCGGGGAGCACGAAGGCGACCACCACGAGCAGGTAGCGGCGGCGCCGGCTGGGGGCAGGGGGTTCCACGACACTCCCAGTGTAGACCACGAGTGTCCGGAACCGTGTACACGCGGAGGTGGGGACTGTGTACCTCGTGTCATGGGTCGCCAGCCCTGGGTCGGACACCTGACAAGCGGGTGGCTCGGACAGCGGGTCCCCAGGGGCCACGGGCGCCAGGGCGAGCAGTGGAAGTATGTTGCGGGCATGGAGCCGATGCCCGACGTCACCCGCTTCTTTCACCCCGTGCTGCCTGCCCGCACGCTGCGAAAGAAACCGCTCCGTGTGGAGCTGGCGGGCCGCGCGTACGCGCTGTTCAGAGATGGAACAGGCAAGGCCGCGGCGCTCGCGGATGCCTGCCCGCACCGCTTCGCCCCGCTCTCCGCGGGGAGGGTGCGAAAGGATGGGCGGCTGGAGTGTCCGTACCACGGGTGGAACTTCGACGCCGAGGGCCGTGGCCGCAGCCCCAGCCAGCCGGACCTGAAGCGGTGCGACACGCGCGCCTTCCAGGTCGTCGAGCGCCACGGCTACCTCTGGCTGGCGGACCGGGACGCTCCGCTGTCGGCCTTCCCGGACTTCGTGCCGGAGGGGTTCGAGTTCACCGGCAGCTTCTCCATGCTCTTCCGCGCGCCGCTGCACGTGGCGCTGGACAACTTCAGCGAGGACGAGCACACGCCGTTCGTCCACACCCGCCTGGGGTGGGATGATCATGACACGGGGGGCATCGAGTTCTCGGCGGAGAACCACGAGGACCGGACGGAGGTGCACTACCGCGCGCCCCAGCGCGCCAGCTGGCTCGTGAGGCTGCTGCTGCTGAAGCCCGGGGACTTCTTCCACAACGACTGGGTGACGCGCTTCGATCCTGTGCGCGCCGGCTACACCATCCGGTGGACGGGGAAGGCGGGCGAGCCGCGTCCGTTCACCCACCACTACGCGATCTTCATGGTGCCGGAGACGGCGCGCACCACGCGCTTCCATGTCTTCGCGTTCCTGAAGCTCCTGGACCCGCGCTACCGGCCCCTGCTGCCCGTGGTGAGCAGGGCCCACCGCGTGCTGGCCTGGTTCGAGGTCCGCGATGACGCGCTCTTCATCCCCACGGTGGCCGACACGCCGTACAGCATGAAGGGCATGCGGCTGGGCAAATACGACAAGCCGCTGATCCACCAGCGCAAGCTGCTGGAGCGCATCTACTTCGGCCAGGGCACGGAGGAGGCCGCCGCGCTTGTCTTCCTCGCCCAGAGTTCTGGGACTTGAAGTGCTGAGTTGGCACGTTCAACAGAGGCGAAGAGGCGAAGCCTCATCATACGGCCAACAGAGGTGTTGGAGGCCTTACCGATACCGGCTCTTTTAAGGACTGATTTCTGCGAGGAACTCTACGACCTCGAGATTCTCTCGATCGGCGCTGGCCTCCACGGTAAAGCGCGAACGCATACTGCGGGCACGCAGTTCCTCGATCCAGCCAAGTGCTCGTGCAGAAGGAACACGTCTCTGGAGCAGTGCAAAATACAGATACGTATATTCGTCGGCGAGTCGCGTCGCAAAGGTGATCGGGTCGTCCGAGTTGATCGAGACGAGCAGTTCCGAATGATCCCTGTCTGGAATAGCGCTGTCTTGCGCCACTCCGCCGGGCATTAGCCAGCGCTCCGCGAACTGGAATACAGGGTGCTCCTCTAGGCCGGTGAGATCTCCGATAAGGAGATTGCTGGACGGGTTCATTTCTACTGTGATTTCCAATCTGGCCAACTCGCTGTGCAGCCAGCGCTGCACCTCCTGAAGGAAGTCTAGCTCCGCGTCGTCGACCCGCACCTCTACTGATTGTTGCCCTCTACGGAAGATATTGGGGTCGGTGAGGTACCAGGAAAGTGGATCACCTGTGCCCTGGAATCGGCCATCTGGAAAGCCGCGCTGAAAGAGCGCGCCGGGTTGAAGTCGACTGCGGCGAGCGAATGCCAACATGGCAAGGCTTGGGCCATCCCCATATATGCGCCGTGCCAAGCCCTCTGCTTCCGCACGAACCCGTTCCACCCTTCCTGGATGGGCCGGGACATTCCCACTCCCGTACCGATCCAATTCCCAGAGCAGATCATCGAGGCGATCTTCGATGGTTTGCACAACAAGAGTGGCTGAGTCTGCCCAGCGTCGCGGAGCAATGCCGAGGGCCAAGCCGTGACCAATACGGTCACCGTTCCGGAGCAGTCCAGCCTCGTACAACTCGTGCACCCTGCGCACGCCTTCCACAAGCCGGGCAAACTCCTCTCCAACGTGACAGGTCAACCGCATTGGAGGAACGTTCCAGTGTGGCCTGGCTTGGAGCAGGACTTCCGAAGCATCTACCGAGGCTTGGCGAACCGATGAGAGCAAGTCCACCGTGGCCCAGGTAGGAATGGCCAACTCAGAGCTCGCGATGTCGACCCCGCGGATAAGAAGGAGCAGTTCCGGGTGATATACTAGCGCCTGTCGGAGTGCGAGAACCTCACGCCTGCGGTCGCTAAACCATGAGCCGTAACGAAACCCGCTAGCATCTTGGCTGGGATCCGCGTACAGCCGGTTCATTCCACGCGGTTGCTGCCGCTTGATGAAGTGGAACACTAGGCCAAGTTCCGGCTCCTGACTGCTTGTTTTGGGATTAGGTTGCCATTGACGCCTTGCCCTAGCAAGCTGCTGCACTTCATTGCGGATGCCCAGCCATTGAGCTGGTGGAGCGGTACGCATCTCTAGTGCGCCAAGACGTAGATCGACAGATTGGTGTCGCAACGCCGCCACATACTTCTGCTCGTCTAGAGGCCCGCGCAACGCGGAGAGTCGATCGTAAAAGCGCCGGAACCAGTCGAGGCCGGAGGTTCCCGGCTCTTGGACAAGATAGGCATGCGCGAGGCAGCGGACGCGCTCATACTGCCAGAAGATCTCGGCAAATCCCACATCCGAGGAGCCCTCGCCGAGAAGGTAATGGATCGCACGTGACGCGAAGAGAGTCTCGCAGCATGCGCCGCCCGGCTGGGGTTGAAGCCATGTGGACAGGGGATCCGCGCGAAAGAGGTCATCGTATTCCTGCAGAGGCATTCTCCCTGCATCATCGGAGAGCAGCATGTAGAGCCGTTGCGCGTCCACGAATGAAGGGGCCGGACCCGTCCCTGCCAAATCTGCCAGCACTCTGTGGCACAACTGGAGCGCCAGTTGTGCTCCTTCCGGCCAATCAAGGTGTTCGCAGATTTGATGCATTTCTCCATACGAGAATGAGCTGAAGTCTCCTGCGAAAGCCGTCAACTCGCGGGCGCGGAGAAACGAGGCGAGGAAGAGGCGGCAAATGGCGGCTGCAAGTAACTTCCCCGAGAAGGACGCTCCATCGCCGAACGGAACTTTATCGCCCGGAAGACCGGAGAGCGTCGGTTCACCACGAGCCAGCCATACCATCCAGGTGCTCCAGAGCACTGGGAAGCCGAAGGCTGCACCAACATGTAGATGGTTATCCGCTACAGGTTGGTCTTGGAGCACTCGCCGAAGATGCTCTGTCGCAAGCGAAAGGTGATCCGCGGGAGGCCGTATCGAGTTGGGAGCGTATAGGGCCGAGATGATCAGGTCGCACGGCATCCGCAAGGAAAGCCACCGCCAGTGGGAGACACGCTCGCTGGTGCTCAATCCTGGCACAGAAGCATCGGTGTTGATGACGATGCGTACACCTCCCCGCTCGATATATCGCTCCGCAAGTTGGGTTAGGTACCGTGCGAGCGGCACCGTGCGTGAACCTGTAACCTCGGTGTCAACCGTCGCGAACCAGGTGCTATCTCTGAGCACTGCAAGATTAGCGAGGCTCATCCCGTTGGCGCGCACGCGCAGGTGCTCCTCTAGCCCCGCAGCGAGCCTTGCGGTTGCCTGGTTCATGATTGCCATGTCAGTGCGAACCAACTGCGTCGTTCGCTCCTCATAGGCAAGCGCCGAGCTGAACGGCCATGCTTCGACCTCGGCGCGCAATCTGCTGTGCGGGATTTGAGACATGCGAGGGAGCTTAGGGATTTCAGTGGCCAGTAGGTTTGGTTCGCTTTACTTTCTGCGGCCCGCTGCGGGGCGGACGAGGCTTCCGCATCAGCACGACCCATGGATGTTTTTTTTGTTTACGGTCAATTTGGTGCAGGAATTCCTTCACTTCGCCCCGGGGAATTCCCGACGAAGTCAGCCGCTCTTCGCGCATATGGAGCAAGCGAAGCCGCTTACGAGGGTCTTTTTCGAGTTCAGCTTGTGTAAGGCCCAGGAGCGCATTGACGCCTGCTAAGGAGAGCCCACATTCAGGTGCAGCCATCAAAGGTAGTTGTGCGAGCCATGCGTCAAAGAGTGACTGCCGGGCTTGGTGAACAGAATCTTGCCGACTGGAGAGTGACATAGTCGCCCGCTCCCAATCCTGTCGATTAGGCCCAACATGTAACTCTTCGTCTGGTGAACGCCTTGAGGAGAGGTCCTGAGTGGAACGCAGCAGCCAGTACGCGAGTGCGTCTACGTACTTCGCGCCCTCTCCACGTTCTCCGGAGGGATTGGTGCGCCTTACGGTTGTCACCATCTTGTTCCAAACTGGCTCCAGCAACTCGTTTTCCAGCAGAGTTGGCCAAGCTGGAACCATCCATGGGGAGTATTCATAATTCCCGTATCGGAACACCGCGCCAGGCCATGGTTCGATCTTGGGGAACAGCATCGGCATGTCGTTGCCCTGTTGGTCCACCGTATAGTCCCTTGCCATGCGGAGGATCACCTCGAGCATCGGATTCAGGTTTTTCTCCTCGCTTGAGGTCGCCCAGGCATGGAGTTCGGTTACGTCGGTTTGGAGATCGTTATTGGCCCACAACCGCACCGGTTGAATGCTTGGTCCAGAGTTCCTGCGCCTCGTGGGCAGTTGTTCCTTCCTGGTCAATCCTTCCAGAAGACGAGGGTTGATCACCAACGATCCTCCTTCTTCCCGGATCGCGTTGTACAAGCGCTTATCGGCATTGCTCCAGTCCAGGGCGACCTGCCAGAGCGCAATCAGGGCCGGCGCACCCTCTCCCGAGATAGGCCTGAAGGAGCTAAGGGTCTCCGTAGCTCGGCGCAAGAAGGCGGGAGGCGCCGCCTCAAGCAATTTTCGCCGATAAGGAGTGAGATAGTCTTGCAGGGACGCAGTTCTTGATCTCCCGATAATATGACTCAGCCAAGGAATGCGAATCCAATTGAGAGCTGTCTCGAAGCCCTCGAGAAGTTTGTCCGGCGCACGTCGCAGTTGCTGGGCCTCGATCATGCTTCCGAACTCATGCTCTGAGAACAACTCGTCGATCCGGTCGATCCAGGAGTCGCTATCGGAAGTGACCTTCTCGTTCAAAGGGATTGCCAGAAGGCGAGCACGACGTGCTTCTCGGAGTTTCATCTTCGC
The DNA here is from genome assembly GCA_016926755.1 of Myxococcaceae bacterium. Taxonomy (GTDB): domain Bacteria; phylum Myxococcota; class Myxococcia; order Myxococcales; family Myxococcaceae; genus Hyalangium. Next base: position 36,679 of record JAFGNZ010000216.1, read on the forward strand.
CTGGGCCCAGTTTTCGCCAAAAGCTGTGCGCAGGCCATGTAGAAGTTGATTGGCGACTGACGGCGGAAGCCCCGATTCAGGTGCGGCCATCAATCCTGCGCGCGAGAGTGCCCAGTCCGATAGCGCGGATTGTCGTGATGACTCGCTAGTTCTGGAGGCGAGCGCTGCGACACGATTGACCAGTTCCGGCCATTCAAGGAGCACATCGTAAGACTCGGGTTCCGAGGTTCGTGCTCCCTCGGCCCGAGGTTGTGGCTGCATCGGCTTGAAGCGCGGACCAGTCCCCACGCTGATCACGGCGGACAGGAAGTAGCGTGCAAGGTAATCGAAGAACGTAGGCCGCTCGCCCGAGAAGATTAGTCCAAGTTCCCAGGTTTCCTTCATCGCGTAGAGATCCTCGAACGATCCCCAATTGGGAATAGGCCAGGGTGCCACGACCTGACCTTTCTGGACCAGGACGCCGCTTCCATGGGCAAACACTGGCTCGCGCAGCCCCATGATGGCTGGTGAGTGAGTCCTGAAAGCACCATGGAGGTCATCCGCAGCGAAGTTGGTCGCTAAGATGAGGGCAGCGGTCGTCTGTGGATCGAGTTCCTTCCCCCGAAACGCTAGGCGGAACCGTTCGGGCACATCGAGAACCAGTTGCCACCCTTGAGTGCTCCGGTGAGTACTCCAATGCTGCCGGACTGGGGTCGCGACGAATCCATCCTCCACCCATAGCAACCGAGTTCGATGGACCATCCGCTGAAGAGCGTTCACTATGTCAGGCCCCAGGGGGGCATTACGCAACGCAAACTGCCAGAAGGACTCCACGGCCGCAGCGGTTGGGTCCTCCTGGAGTTCGTGCTGCTTTGTTCTCTCGACAGCGAGTGCGAGTTCGCCGTAGAGATCCCACAGGGACCTGAGCCGTTCGGGCAGGGCTTCTCGTACTTGAGTTCCTTGATGGAGATAGTTCTGGAGCGACAGTACCCACCTCGGCTCCTCCCCTTCTCGGGAATGGATGGGGAGGCGCCCGAGCAAGTCCTTGAGTTCTGGCAATGCGGAGATCCGCTCCCCCTCCGGTAAAGGGGGCAGTGGGCACCTATGGCCTTGCGGAATCACTTTAGCATAGATCTCTAGCGCGAGCGTTTCAAGGCGAGCCTGATCGGTAGTTGGTACTCCCGTCCTGTCCAGTTGCACATCCCGGATCAACTCTTGCTTCATCATTTCGACGAAAAGAGCGCTGTGTCCCGTGAGCAGGAAAGCAAGCCGTGGATGATATAATGTCCTGATGACCTCCAAGAGGTGCGCGGAAAGCCGTGGATTCATGTCGGCGTCGTCGACGGCAAGCAAGAACAGCGGCTTGGGCCCGGAGCCTTGGTAGGCGAGGCCGAGGTAGTCGTTGGTCAGCGCATCCATGAACTCGCGGAATACGGCCGGTAAGTCGAGTCTACGGATGTCCTCATTCAACTGTTCAAGGGCAAACGCCTCGGCGTCGAGCACTTTCTTGCGGGCATGCACGTTGCCGCCCCCGTGACTGGCCGCGACACGGACGAAGCTACGCCACAGTCGCAGCGAACTGGGCTCATCTGCTGCGGGGACGTGCCAGGGCAGCGCCCCAGATTTGCCGTGCTCGCGGCGTGGCCAGAGCGTGTGCACCACGCGTTCTAGGTTGCCTATCAAGAGGAACAAGAGATTTGTAGCCGCAGGTAGCGGCTGAAGGTCTGCTAGCCCCACAGGTACGATTCGGTCCGAGGGATCGAACCAAGATTCAAAACCGGGGGGTGCTCGCCCATGTAGCAAGGTCTCCGAGTAGCCTGCCAGCAGTGTGAGTAGGAGCGCGGATTTGCCCGAGCCACGATTCCCATCAAGCAGCACGACATGGTTGGTGCGTGCTTCGTCGAGGGCAGGTAGGAACCGTCGTGACTCCGGAGGGATGAGTCGCCCTGGAGGGCTGGCCTTGGCCATCGCATGAAGGAGCGCTGCGGCCTGTTCACCGGCGGAGCGTTGCTCCGCTGTGAGGTGCTCCATATCCCGGATAGGGCCTGCCTCACGGCGAGGCTGGATTTCCGTCATTCCACGCTGCGGAGCCATCAACATCTCCCTTCGAAGAACTCTTCCCGCCCGCTGTTCCTACCAGGGCGTATTCCCGGGCCCAAGCCGATACCGATCCAAGTTGCACCCCACGCAAGATCCTGCTGCGAACGGTGCAACACACGCCCCACCCTGGGAGCGCTATATCTCCGCGCATCGAGAGGCCCTACAGGCCTTCATACCACTCAGGAGTGAACGCATGAGCCAGAACCCTCGCATCGCCATCGTCGGCGCCGGCAACGTTGGCGGCAACCTCGGCATCCGTCTCGCCGGCAGCGGCTACTCCGTCCGCTTCGGCGTTCGGGGAGGCTCGGAGGTGAAGGACCTGCTCGCGAAGTGCCAGGGCCGGGCCGAGGCCTCGAGCGTGCCCGAAGCCGCCGCCTGGGCTGACGTCATCTTCCTCGCCGTCCCCGCCGGCGCCGCCCTGGAGGCCGCCCGTGCCATGGGTGAGCTCTCCGGCAAGGTCCTCGTGGACTGCAACAACCCGCTGAAGTGGGAGGACGGCCCCGTTCATACCCCACCCCCCGAGGGCTCCATCACCGCCGCGCTCGCCAAGGCCTTCCCCAAGGCTCGCGTGCTCAAGGGCTTCTCCACCTTCGGCGCCGAGTTCCACCTCGATCCGAAGATCGGGGATACGTCCATCGACGTGCACCTCGCCGGGGATGACGCGGAGGCCAAGGCGCTCGTCGCCTCCATCGCCACCCGCGCCGGCTTCACGCCCATCGACGTGGGCCCGCTGCGCAACGCCGCCCTGGTCGAGTCACTCGCCATCCTGTGGATCCACCTCGCCATGAGGGCCGGGCACGGTCGGCAGATCGGCTTCAAGCTGCTCAAGCGAGGGTAACCGGCCATGGGCCTCCACCTGCGATCCACCCTCCGGCTGAACAATGGCGTGGAGATTCCGCGCCGCGCAGCCACGGGAAGGGCTGCGCACGAGCTGGGACCCGACGGACGAGCCATGAGCCTCTCTGAATATCCAGTAAATCCTGGTTTCTAGGGGAGGGCTCCTGTACCTTCCGCGCTGCAGTTCCCTTTCACCCTCGGGAGTTCCCATGAAGATGCGTTGGATGGCAGTCGCGGTGATCGCCCTCATGGCTTCGGCGTGCGGCGGCGTGGAGGACGAGTCCACCGATACGCAGGCCGTGGACACGGTCAGCGCCGCGGGCATCGGCTCTGAGACCGAGCTCGCCAGCGGTGGCCCCTGCGGCTCCAATTACTGTGGCAAGGGCACGTTTTGCTGCAACCCGGGATGTGGCGTCTGCGCGCCCCTGGGTGGTGGATGTCCGGACGTCATGTGCAACGTGACGGAGACGCCGGAGGAGCCCTCCAGCGCCGCGGCCCTCGGCTCCGAGACCGAGCTCGCCAGCGGTGGCCCCTGTGGCTCCAACTACTGTGGCGCGGGCACGTTCTGCTGCAACCCGAGCTGTGGCGTCTGCGCGCCTCTGGGCGGTGGGTGTCTGGACGTGGTGTGCGACGTGGCGCAGGTGGCGCCGGAGGAGTCCCAGAAGGCCGCGGTGCAGCAGGCCCCGGAGGAGTCCCTCAGCACCTCGTGTGGCGGTGTGGTGTGCGGCGCTGGCACCTACTGCTGCAACCCGAGCTGCGGCATCTGCGCTCCGAAGGGCGCGTCCTGCATCGACATCGCGTGCTGAGCGCCGCGTGAGCGGGGAGGGGAGGCGCCCGTGCCTCCCCGTCCTCGCCGCGGGCCTCACGGCGCCGGCGTGGCGGGTGGCGCCTCCACAGCGGGCGCGGGCGTCGGGGCCTCTCCCGTAGAGGCCTCCGTGGAGAGCCTGGGCGGAGGGAACGCGCCCACCGCCTTGAGCAGCCGCAGCGCCGCGAGCGAGGCCTGGAGCCGCTCGGCCACCAGCCCCACCTCGGCCGAGGTGAGCGCGGTGTTCGCGTCCGCCACCTCCAGGTACGTGGCCACGCCCGCCTTGAAGCTGATGTCCGTCAGCCGCTGCGTCTCCCGCGCCAGCTCCACCGCCTCGCGGGCCTTGTCGCGGTTGGCCAGGGCGCTCGCGAGCTCCAGCTGGAAGCGCGCCACCTCCTCCCGCGCGCGCGCCTCGGAGGCCTGCCGCGTCGCCTCGGCCTCCGCCACCCTGGCGGACTGCTCGCTCAGCTCGGCCTCGCGCAGGCCGCCGTCCCAGATCGTCCACGAGGCCGCCAGCGTCACCAGCCACGCGGTGTTGCTCCCCGTGAAGCCGGCCGCGTTGCTCCACCGGTACGCCGCCGACACCCCCAGCGTCGGCAGGTAGGCGTACCAGGCGCCACGGCGCTGGGTCTCCGCCAGCGCCTCGCTCTGCCGCGCCGCCTCCACGTCCGGGCGCTGATCGAGCGCGCGCTCGGTCAGGTTCGCCTGCTCGGCGGGGAGCTGGGGCTCCGGCGGCGGCGCCAGCTCGAAGTCCGGGGGGCGCTGCAGCAGCGTGGCGAGCGCCAGCTTCGCGGAGGCCAGCGCGTTGCGCGAGCTCAGCAGATCCTGCTCGGCGCGCGTCCGGTCCAGCTGCGCGCGCAGCAGCGCCACCCGCGTCACCGTGCCCGCCTCGAAGCGCGCCTTCGTGTCCTTCTCGCGCGTCTGGTTCAGCTCCAGCAGCCGCGCCTGCGCCGTGAGCGCGGCCTGGGAGGCGGCGGCGCCGTAGTACGCCTGCGCGACGATGAAGAGGATCTCCCGCCGCTGCGCCTCGGTGTTCAGCTCCGCCAGGCGCTCGGCCTGGGAGGCCGCCTGGATGGCCACCCACAGCGAGGGGACGATGAGGGCCTGGCGCAGCTCCACCTGCGCGTTGAGCGCGTTGCGCGGTTGGATGAGCACGTCGATGGACTCGAGCGTGACGGTGTCCAGGGTGGTGGGGGTGCCGGTGCCCTCGCCCGGGCCGCTGGTAGGCACCCCCACGTCACGGATGGCCGTGCGCTGCGGGAACACGAAGCGCGCCTCCTCCGAGTTGCGCGTATAGGAGCCGCTGGCGCTGACGGTGGGCAGGTAGCCTGCCCAGGCCTTGCGGGAAGCCTGCTCGGCCTGCTGGAGCCGAGCCCGCGCCGCCTTCAGATCCAGGTTCTTGCGTTGGGCCTCGTCCAGCGCCTCGTCCAGCGTGAGCACTGGCGCCGCGGTCGTCACCGTGAGGGCCAGCGCCAGAAGGGGCGTCATCGGGATCCTCCCTGGGCCCGCGGAGGCGCGGGCATCCATCGTCAGCAAGTCTGGATGCAGCACACCCGAGCTATGCACGCCAGGGAGAAGTGGGCCGTGCGCAGAGTGTTGGACGCGAGGGCCTGCCCCGTTCGGGGGCGGCGAGGGTGGAGGTTGTCGTTCTCAATGGTTGAGAATCTCAATTGTCGAGGTGTGCCGAGCGAATTACCATGAAGGGTATGAGCAGGACGCAAGGGGACAGGGTGGAGGCCCGCGCACGAAAGAGCGGCGAGGCGGCGGAGTCACTTCGGGCCGAGGAGGAGCTGGCGCGCGAGGCCTGGGCGCCGCTGTTCGAGCTCATCCAGGAGCAGATGCGGCAGTTCCCGGTGCTGGCGGCGGAGTTCGAGCTGTCACCGGTGCAGGCGCACGCGCTGCGAATGCTGGGGTACGAGCCCCAGCCCATGAGCGCGCTGGCGGGCCACCTGTCGTGTGATGCCTCGAACGTGACAGGCCTGGTGGATCGGCTGGAGGGGCGGGGGCTGGTGGAGCGGCGCAACGCCGAGCACGATCGGCGGGTGAAGCTGCTGTGCCTCACGGAGGCGGGCCAGGAGGTGCGGCGGCGGCTGATGGAGCGGATGGCCGAGCCGCCGGCGGCCATCTCCGCGCTGAGCTCGGCGGAGCTGCGCATGCTGCGGGACGTGATGCGGCGCGCGGTGGAGAAGCTGGGCGCGCCCGGGGGCAAGCCGGACTAATCCAGCAGGAAGGTATAGGAGTACTTCATCTCGGTGGAGACGGGCTCGCCGCCCTTGATGGCGGGCTTGAAGCGGAAGCGCTTGATGGCGTCGCGCGCGGCCTCGTTCAGCCCGTAGCCCGGGCCGGAGATGATCTTCGCGGCCACCACCTTGCCCTCGGGATCAATGGTGATGGAGAGCGTCACCGTGCCCTCGATGCCGGCGCGCCGGGCCTCCTCGGGGTAGGGAATCTTCACCTCGGAGGCCACCTGCGGCTCGCGGTCCACCTGGTAGATGGGGGTGTACCTGGGGGCCGCGTACTGCTGGACCTCCTTCGGATCCTTGGCGCGCGTGTCCACCTTGCCGTAGGCGGTGTTGCCCACCGGGGCCGCGAAGCCGCCGGCGCTGGTGGTGGAGGACATGGAGATGCCCACCACGAGCGGCACGGGCTTGGTGGGCTCCGGGGGCGGCTCGTTGGGCGGAGGCGGGGCCTCCTCGGGGGGAGGCGGGGGCGGCTTCACGGCCTCGGCCACCTTGATCGGCGGCGGCTTGGGCGGTTTCACCTTGGGCGGGGGAGGCTTGGGCTCCTCCTTGGGCGGCTCGGGCGGCGGGGGCGGGGGCTTCTGCACCTCCACCATCACCAGCTCCACCGGCTTCTGGGCGGCGGTGAGCTCGCGCTCCTTCATCCGGCTGAGCGCGAGCAGGCCCAGGCCATGCATCGCCACCGAGACGAGCACGAACACCAGCGCCCACGGCGACGAGCGGCGAGGAGGCAGAGGGCTGTCGAGGACCGCCTGGCTCATGGATCCGGCGCCTGGCCTCAGGGGCTCGTGGGGACGGCCGCGGGGGCGGGGGCGGCGTCCTTCTGGATGTTGAGGGCGAACTTGGCGATGCCCTGGCCCTTCACCACGTCGATGAGCCGCATCACCCGGCCGTACGGGAGGACTTGATCCGCGCTGATGATGGCGCGGGTGTCCTTGTCCTTGGCCACCGCCTCGGCCACCCGGCGGGCCAGCTCGTCCTCGGCCACCTCCGTGCCGTCGTAGAAGAGCTTGCCGTCCTTGTCGAGCACGACGTTGACCAGGCCCTGCACCGTCTCTCCGCCGTGGGCGGCCCGGGGCAGATCCACCTCCACCGTCTCGCGGACGATGAAGTTGGCCGTCACCATGAAGATGATGAGCAGCACCAGCACGATGTCCACCAGCGGGGTGACGTTGATGCCGGTGATCTCCTCGTCATCGTCTTGCGCGCCGCCGGCCATGGCCTAGTGCCCCTCTCCGGCCGCGGGAGCCTTGCGCCCCTCGGCCCGCAGGCTGCCCACCAGCGCGTAGCCCAGGGCGTTGGTGCGGCTGGTGAGCGTCTTGAGCTGGCGGTTGAAGACGTTGAAGGCGACGACGGCGGGGATGGCCACCGCCAGGCCCACGGCCGTGGCCACCAGGGCCTCGGAGATGCCGGCCATCACGGTCTGCTGGATGGCGGCGCCCTTCACGTTGGCGGCGCCCAGATCATGGAAGGCCTTGATGATGCCCAGCACGGTGCCGAACAGGCCGATGAAGGGGGCGTTGTTGCCCAGCGTGCCGAGGAAGGACAGGTAGCGCTCGTACTGGGGGCGCTCGCGGGCGACGGTGGAGGCGATCACCTGCTCCACGGTGTCCGGGCCCTGGGCGGTGGAGGCCAGGCCCTCGCGGAGGACGGCGGCCTCCATGCCCTTCTTGCCCTGGATGGCGGCGCGCACGGCCTCGAAGTCGCCGCGGGTCAGCTTGATCACCAGGCTCTCCGAGTCCGGCAGCCGGTGGGTGGCGAAGTAGACGGCGCGCTCGAGCATGAGGGCGATGGAGAGCACGGACAGGACGACGAGCAGCCACAGCACCCATTCGGCGCTGGAGAGGGTGACGCCGAGCAGCTTGCGGCTCAGCCAGCCGATCTGCTCGGGGGCCTGAGCGAAGAGGAGGAGGGACGTCATGGAACCTGGATCTGAAGAGTGGGCACCGGCAGAACACCGGCCCTGCGTGAAAATGTCATCTGCCGGGTGTGTCACGGGTCCGCGAGGACCCCAAGGCTCAACGAAGAGCGTCGCATCCATTCTTCTCTGGGCCCAAAAAGTCAAATGAATCGGCAGGTTGGCGCTCGTTTCCTCGGGTGGAGGGGCACGGCTCGCAGGGGAGGTAGGTGAGTGTGCGCCCCCCCTGGGCGAGTTCACGACTGTGAGGCCCGCAGTTCCTCGAGCCACTCGAGCGCGTCTTTGTCGTTGTCGGTCAAGAAGTCGAAACGGGTCGCGCGTACCTGCTCGATCAACGGTTCGTCCTGGACGACGAGGTCCACCATGTCCCACGGAAAGGTGACGTAGGAGAGCCCGCCCCCGACGGAGTCATCCGCCACCCTGCGTTCGAGGTAGTGCGAATAGAGATGAAAGAAGCGGTCCACGCTGGAGGCGATGGGGACGGCGAAGAGGGCTTCCATGGCTGAGATGAAGACGACGGGCTGGAGCCCCTGGGAGCGGGCCAGCTTGGGGACGGTGCCATAGTAGAAGGCGAATCCTGGCTCCCAGCCGAAAACGAGCGTGGAGCAGTACTGCACCTGACCGCGCTTCCTCAGCCATTGGTTTTTTGGGATGAGCCCTCCCTCTTCAGTGCTGGGGCCATAGAGGGCAAGGGTACCGAACTCAGCGGCGCCGAGGTGTTGGTACACGGCCGCGAGCTGCGGATCGACGGGCTCCCCCAAGAGGATCGCTCCCTCAGTGGGAGCTGACGCCAAAGGCGGGGGTAGCTTCATCGAGAGCGAGTGCCGCCGGCAGACAGTCATGAGCCGGTCGAGCCCGGGGAGCATGGAACCAGTGGGCATCTCGTTCTGTCCTGGCCTCAGCGAGAGAGCAGCACCTTGAGTTGAGCCACCTCGCTCAACGCAGCCCGCTCGGCGGTGGCGAGTGTGGAGGCATCCCTCACGTCATAGAGCTTGTCGAACCAGCGACCATAGTGACGATTGACGATATCGACCACCCGCTTGACGTCTTGAGGCCTCAGCCGACTCGAGTGCTCCCTGAGGGAACTCCACACAATGTTGATGCTTTCATGGACGTTCCCATGCAGGCCCGCGAGGTTGGCCCTGCCGTTGATATCCAGCTTCGGGAAGAGGTGGGCGTACTCCATCGGGCAGATATGGTGCACTTGGTAGGACCTCATCCCCTCCGTACCCAGCAGCCTGGCGAGCTGGGGGTTGTGTAACTCGAAGTATTCCGTGCGTGACCACTCCCAGAGGCGCTGTTTCGTGCGGCGGTCCAGCGGAGTGCTCAGCAGACTCTCCAAGCGGCCCATCAGCCCCCGGAGCTGCTGCTTCTCTACCTCTGTGAGGGACTTGAGACCCTGCGACTCCGCCTTCATCCAGAGCTGTTGGAGGAGCGCACGATCCTCGGGGGATGTACGCACCAGGAGGTTGCGGAACCAGCGCACCGCGCCCTTTCCTCCCTGAGCGAGGACGGAGGTGATGGTGGGGGCCGCTAGTTCGATCAGCGCCAGGGCCCGCCTGATCAGCAGGCCACCCACGATGGCGTAGGCGAACTGTTCCAAGGAGATGCCCGCAGCCAGGATGGCGTACTCGCGCGACTGTTCCTGGAACTCGACGAGGATGGATTCGTGCAGTGCTCGGTATTCCTGGTGGATGTCAGCGACCTGCTTGGGGAGCGGTGGTGGTTCCGCCGTCCGCGCTTCCACGACACGCCAGCGAGGTCGGGCTTCGCCGGGCCGGTGTTCGCCCTCCAGTGAGAGGACCACCGTGCGCTCACCCAGGCCTCGCGTGAATGGCAGCAGAGTGCCCACGACCATCGAGACGGCTTGCTCGGAGGCGTGGAGGACAGGGCCGTCGCCAGAGGATTCCAACTCCGCCGGCTCCAGCCCCACAATTCGCTCATCCTCCAGCGACACCCGCGCCACCAGCCGGGCGCTGCCGCCTTGAGGCACGGTGAGCAGCCGCGCCACGCGCCGGGCGGTCTCGAGCGCCTGCCGGTGTGTCTGCTCTGAGATACCTTTGCGCGCGGAGGGAATCATGCGGGTGTGCGCAGGAGTGGTATCCCTTGATGAGGTGTCGAGATCCACGCTCCAGTGCGTCTCCGCTCGCTCGAGCGTGAGCGTGACTTCTCGCGGATGGGCGCCGAGCAGGGAAGGGAGGGTGAGCGCGAAGTGTGGAAGGAAGGCTCCTCGGCCCACCGGGATGGCAGGCCCCTCACCTTCTTCCAGACGACGCCAGGAGAGCAGCGTCAGCGCGCCGTCATGCGACCAGAAGCGAAACTCCCACTCCGCTCCTCGCGAGTCCGCAGTGCCCAGCACGCCCCAGAGTGTCTCCAGCGCGCGCTCAGCTTTGGCCTGTCGGGCTCGCTCCAGGGCTTCGGGCGTGGGCGCTGGATGGCGCCCAGGGGATGAAAGGAGAGGATCAGAGGACTCGCTGCCGGCGGAGCCATGTTGTGGCAGCTCATACCCGGAAAGCCCGAATCGCCTGAGTGAGGGAGCTGTTACCGCGGAGGGCGCGCAGGCCTGCAGGAGGCAGGAGCTCAGCAGGATGAGCGTCGCGGAGTTGGGGATGAAGAGAGGACGGGCGGGTGTCATGGCCGGGAAGTTTCAGGCGGGGCGCCGGGCGGTGACGATGGGCTGGTAGAAGCCGCTCGCCTCGGGCATGTGCCAGCGCACGTCGTGGAAGCCGGCGGCGGTGAGGAAGCGGCTGAGCTCGTCTCGCTTGAGCGCGCGGTAGCGAGCCCGGGCGCTGGCGGTGGACCAGCCCTCGCCCTGGGGCTGGAGAATGAATTGCTCCACCTCGTAGCTGCGGCCGTCCGCGGACCAGGTCCACACCTGGAACACGAGCCGCCGCGCTGGGCCCTCGCCCAGCACGCGCACGGGCGTGGGGACGAGCTCCCCGGGTCGGGGCTCCATGGCGTCGTAATCGCGGATGGTGGCGATGAGCAGGCCCCCAGGGAGCAGCACCGCGCGCAGGTGGTGCGCGGCCGCGGCGAGCTCCGCGTCCTCGAGCAGGTGGGGGATCGAATTGTCACAGCTCAGGATCGCCTCGAAGCGCTGGGAGATCTGATCGCTCAGCGTGCGCAGGTCCGCGACCGCCAGGCCGCTCAGCCGCAGGCCGGCGGCCGCAGCTTCGCGCTCGGCTCGCGCGACGGCGGCGGGGCTGAGATCCGAGGCGAAGACGCGGTGCCCCAGGGCCGCCAGCCCGAGCGCCTGGGTGCCGATGCCGCAGCTGGCGTCCAGCACCTCCTTCGGCCCTTCGCCGAGCGCCTCTCGGAGGAGTCCGTCGAGGAGGGCGCCCTGCCGTGCTCGGCTGGCCGCCCAGTCAGCGAAGATGAGGTGATAGCCCTCCGCCAGCGCGTTGTAGAAGCTCGTCGGGTCCATGGGGCGAGTATGCAGTGTTTCTGCTCCCGGGCCCTTGCCGGACACCCTGGCGGCGGCCGCTTCCGTGCAGAAGCGGGCCCTCTGGCTTGTGGAAGCACCGCCGGGTGACCGACACTCTCCCCCGCCCATGGCCGTCAGTGAAGAACGCCGCTTCCAGGCTCTCGTGCTCGCCCCCGTCCGGCGCGTGCAGCGGCGCCTCAATGCCGTGGCCTGGGCCGAGGCGGGCATCGGTCCCATGTGGGCCGCCGCCACCGCCTGTGTCGCCGCGCGACTGGTGCTGCGCGAGGACGCGCCGTGGGCCGCGCCCGGGTTGCTCCTGGCGGGAGGGCTGTGGTGGGGGCTTCGGGCGCGCCACCGCGGCGCCTCGCTGGAGCAGGCGGCGGTGCTGGCGGATCGCTCGGCCAACGCGGGCGGGCTGCTGCTCACGCGCCTGGAGCGCCCCGTGGGAGAGTGGGAGCTCTCCGTCAACCAGTACGCCCGCGCGGTGAAGCCTCCCGAGGTGCGCTGGCGGCGTCCCGTGGGCGCCTTGCTCGGCGCCCTCCTGTTCCTCTGCGTGGGCTTCCTCCTGCCGCTGCCCGCGCCCTCCACGCGCCACCTCAACGCCGCCGCCGCCGCCAAGGTCGCCGCGGTCCAGGCCAAGGCCGAGGCGCTCGCCAAGGAGGAGCCCCTGGGTGCCCCCATGGAAGAGGAGCTGCGCCGGCTGGCCGAGGAGGTCGCCGAGGGGCGCTTCGACGCCGCCGACTGGGAGGCCGCCGATGGGATGGAGAAGCGGCTGTCCGAGCGCGCCGCCGAGGCCGCCGCCGAGCTGGCGGGAGCCTCCGAGGCCGCCCGGGAGCTGGAGGAGGCGCTGGGCGCCGCTGGGAGCGCGGAGAGCGCGGCCCGTGAGCGAGAGGCCCTGGAGCAGGCGCTGATGGCGCTGGGGAGCGGAGCCCAGGCAGAGGGCGGGGAGCAGGGGCAGGGCGAGGAGCGCGGCGCGAACGGCGAGGGCGGTGAGAGTGGGGAGAGCGGTGCCGCGGGCGACGGCGGCACGGAGGCGGGAGGCCAGCAGGGCTCGGGCTCCCAGGGCTCGGGCTCCCAGGGCGCTCAGCGCACGGCGTCCGCGCGGGCGGCCGGGGACCTGGATCAGATCTCCGATCTCCGGCGGACGCTGGAGCGGCGGCGGCAGCAGCTCGAGGAGCGCTTCGGCCAGGAGAGCGCCGGAAGGCAGGCGAGCAGGCGCCGCCAGTCCGGCGCGGGGCGGCAGGGGCGGGGCCGGGGCCAGGGGCAGCAGGGCGAGGGGCAGGGCGAGGGAGAAGGACAGAGCGGCCAGGACGCGCACGCGAGCCGCGCCGTCAGGGAAGGGCCGAAGGGCGCCGGGCCGGGGCGCGGAGGGGAGAGCCAGCCGCTCTTCTTCGGGGGTGAGGCGGAGATGGATCCGGAGCGCCTCGCGTTCCAGCCGCTGCCTCCCGGGCAGGGCGGCGAGGCGGACGAGCTGTGGGGACTCAAGGCCGCGGACCCGGAGCGCGAGGGCGTCACGGTGACGCCCTCCGCGGCTCGGGGGACGGGCGCGCAGGGCGACGCGACGCCGGGGCACTCCGCGGCGCCGCTCCTGCCGCGCAACCGCGACCTGGTGAAGCGATATTTTGGTGGCGAGTGAAACGAGAGGAGCCGACGTGTCTGAGCTTCTGAGCCCCGCCGAGGTGCAGGGGGCGGCGGAGGTGGCGGCCCAGCTGAACAAGGGCCTCAACCAGGTGCTGCTGGATCAGCAAACCGTCGTCGAGCAGGTGGTGGTGGCGGTGCTCGCGCGGGGCCATGTCCTGCTGGAGGGCCTGCCCGGCCTCGGCAAGACGGAGCTGTGCAAGGCGCTCGCGCGGTTGCTGGGGCTGCCCTTCCGCCGCATCCAGTTCACCCCGGATCTGCTGCCCGGCGACATCACCGGCACCTACGTGCTGGAGGGCGAGGGCCGCCGCGAGTTCACCTTCCGCGAGGGCCCCCTCTTCGCCAACGTCGTCCTCGCCGACGAGATCAACCGCTCCAGCCCCAAGACGCAGTCCGCCCTGCTGGAGGCGATGCAGGAGCGCAGCGTGACGGTGCTCGGGCAGACGCGCCCGCTGCCCGATCCGTTCTTCGTGCTGGCCACCCAGAACCCCATCGAGCTGGAGGGCACCTACCCGCTGCCCGAGGCGCAGCTCGATCGCTTCCTGTTCCGCGTCCAGGTGCCGCCGGTGGGGGCGAAGACGCTCAGCACCCTGCTCACCTCGCGCGTGCGCGGCGCGCCACCCGCGCTCCCACCCGTGCTCGACGCCGAGCGCCTCGGGCGCCTCTTCACCGCGGTAGATCGCGTGCACCTGCCCGGGCCCGTGGCCGACTTCATCGGCCGGCTGGTGGAGGCCAGCGATCCGCGCCAGCCTCACGCCCCGGACGCCGTGCGCCGCTTCGTCCGCTATGGCGCCTCGCCGCGCGCCGCGCTGGGGCTGGCCGCCGCGGGCCGGGCGCTGGCGCTGCTGCGCGGCAAGCCCAACGTGGGCTTCGACGAGATCACCGCCGTCGCGCCCGCCATCCTCAACCACCGGCTCGTGCTCGCCTACGAGGCTTCGCTGGAGAAGGTGGCCTCCACGGAGGTCATCCGTGCGCTGATCCAGGCGGTGCCCGAGGTGCCTCGTGCATAGGCTGCTGGAGCCCTGGCTGCTGCTGGCCGCGCTGCTCGCCGCGTCCCCCGCGCTCGCCCAGGCTGCCGCCGAGGCCCCCTCGCCACCGCCGGCCTCGCAGAACGAGGAGCCTCCCCTCGCGGCGGAGGAGGACGCGGGGACCGAGGAGCTGGCCGAGGAGGTGCCTCCCGAAGAGGTGGAAGTGCCCCCGTCCTACGCGGAAGAAGACGAGGGTGAGAGCGCGGAGCCCCAGCCTTCCGGCTACTCCGACGCGACGGGCAACCTGGAGAACCTGGAGGCCGCGGACGGGCTGCGCGTCACGGTCCGCATGGGGACACTCCATGCGAAGCGCGGGTACACGCCGCTGGAGGTGATGCTGCACAACGCCGAACCCGTGCCGAGGCTGCTGCGGCTCAGCTTCCAGGGCTACAGCTCCGGCTCCTCGAGGACTACGCGCGAGGTGGAGCTGGCCCCGCACCAGCGGCTCACCACGTACCTGCTCGTCCCCGCCCCGGTGCAGTCCGGCAGCTTCACCGTGGAGGGGCCCAACCTCCGCACGCGCAGCACCGGCGTCTATATGGATGAGGGCAACGGCCTCCCCACGCTGGTGCTCGGCACGTCCAAGGCGCTGGAGGCGAGCACCGGGCTCACCCGAAGCGAGGGGCGCAAGCTCCCTCAGTTGAATGCCCGCTTCCTCCCCGCGCAGGAGGCCCCCCGCGAGCTGGCCGCCTACGTGGGCTACCCCGCGGTGCTGGTGACCGAGGACGCGGCGTCCGTGCCGGCCGATGTCTGGGCCGCGCTGGAGGGCTACGCCGCGACCGGTGGCTCGCTCATCCTCGCCCGGCCCCCGCGCGATGTGGGCCAGCGCCTGCCGCTGCTCGCCCGTGCGCCGGAGCGCGGGGCGTGGAATGCCTATGGCTTCGGCGAGGTGTACCTGTGCAAGGCCTCGGGGGGCTGCGCCAGCGCCGTGGACTCGGCCGACAAGGACGCGAAGCCACCGCTGGATCCGGTGGGGCCACCGCCACGGTGGGCGAACGAGCGCTTCGCCCTCCGGGGGGGCCAGAAGCCGCTGCTGCCCAACGCCCTGGCGCCGGTGGGCCGCTTCCTGGTCCTGATCTTCCTGTTCTCGCTGGTGGTGGGGCCCGGCGGGATGGTGCTGGCGCGGCGCAAGGGGCCCGCGGCCCTGCTGATCGGCGTGCCGGCGGTGGCGCTGCTCACCTGCCTGATCATCGTCGCCGACTCGTTGATGGGGGATGGCTTCGTCACCCACGCCACGCGCTACAGCTACACCTGGCTGGACCGGCCGAGGGATCGGCTGATCACCTCCGCGGTGGCGGGCTACTACGCCAACCTCGCCTCGGACACGGTGCAGGTGCCGGCCTCGGGCGTGCTGCTGGCGCCGGAGGAGCGGGAGGAGTGGTACGTGGACGTGGACTGGAAGGGCGGCGGCATGGTGGCGGACGGCTTCCTCCCCTCACGCACCTATGTGGAGTGGGGAGAGCTGGCCGTGACGCCCACGCGGGCTCGGCTGGTGGTGCGCCGCGAGGGAGCGGCGTGGAAGGTGCAGAACGCGCTCGGGGCTCCGCTCCAGGCCGGCTTCGTCCAGCTCGGGAAGAAGCGGTACGAGCTGCCCGCGCTCGGCGATGGCGAGGAGGGCGTGGCCACGGAGCTGAAGGAGCAAGGCGAGGAGGAGGCGCCCTTGACGGACTTCGTGACGCGGCCCCAGGGCCTGTCGCACCGCTCGAAGGCGAGCGCGGCCTTCTCGCTGCCGCTGCAGGAGGGCGACTTCCTGGCGCGCGTCGGCGGCAGGGGCTTCGGCCCGCTGGCGACGCTGGAGGTGCAGCTGCACGAGGGGATCCACTACGTGCGCGGGCAGGTGGACGGGCCATGAGCGGCACGCGACGAGGCGAGGTGAGGCGATGAGCCTGTTGCAGGTGAAGGCGCTGCGGCGCGACTACGGCTCGCTGCGCGCGGTGGATGACGTGTCCTTCGAGCTGGAGGCGGGCACCATCCTGGGCTTCATCGGCCCCAACGGCGCGGGGAAGAGCACCACCATGCGCATCATCGCCACGCTGGATACGCCCACCGCGGGCGAGGTGCTGCTGGATGGGCAGTCGCTGGTGGACTCGCCCGACAAGGCGCGGCCGCTCATCGGCTACATGCCGGACCGGTACGGCACCTACGACGACGTCACCGTCTGGGAGTTCCTCGACTTCTTCGCGCGGGCCTACGGCCTGAAGGGCGCGGCGCGGCACAAGCGCGTGGCCTCGGTGATGGAGTTCACGGGGCTGAACCCGCTGAAGGACAAGCTCACCAGCGCGCTCTCCAAGGGGATGAAGCAGCGCGTGGCGCTGGGGCGCACGCTGCTGCACGACCCGAAGCTGCTCATCCTGGACGAGCCGGCGGACGGGCTGGATCCGCGCGCCCGCATCGAGCTGCGCGAGCTGCTGCGAGCGCTGGCGGATCAGGGCAAGGCGGTCCTCATCTCCAGCCACATCCTCACGGAGCTGGCGGAGATCTGCGACACGTGCGCCATCATCGAGCAGGGGCGGCTGCTGGCCACGGGCAAGGTGGCGGACCTGCTGGCGCAGAGCCAGGCGAGCGGGGGGACGGAGCTGACAGTGCGGCTGGCGGCGGGGGCGGACGGGGAGGCGGCCTCCGCGCGCGCGGAGAAGCTGCTGCTGGAGCAGCCCCGGGTGGGGCAGGTGGCGCGGGAGGCGGAGGCGCTGCGCGTGCGGCTGGAGCTGGAGCCGGGCGCCACGCGGGAGCAGGTGGATGAGGCGGCGGCGCGGCTGCTGGCGGCGCTGGTGGGGGCGGGCGTCCCGGTGTGCGCCTTCAGCCACCGGGAGCTGAACCTCGAGGATGCGTTCATGACGGTGACGAAGGGGAGGGTGGCGTGAGCGCGGCCATGGAGACCGGGGCGCGGGCTCCGCTGAGCGAGCGGCTGGGGGATCGGATCAACCCGCTGGTGGTGAAGGAGATCCGCCAGGGCCTGCGCACCCGGCTGTTCTGGGTGTGCTTCGGGCTGATGCTGATGGCGTGCGTGATGCTGTCGCTGACGGCGTACGCGGACGTGCGGGACAGCGGCAACCAGCCTCGGGGGCAGGTGTACTTCTTCACCTACTTCGTGTGCCTGGGGCTGGTGCACTTCTTCATCATCCCGTACAGCGCCTACCGCTCCCTGGCGCGCGAGCGCGAGGACGAGACGTGGGTGCTGCTGGCCCTCACGGGGCTGGGCCCCCGGCGCATCCTCCGCGGCAAGGTGACGTCCTTCCTCGCGCAGGCGGCGCTGTACGCCTCGGCGGTGGGGCCCTTCCTGCTGTTCAGCTACTACCTCAATGGCATCGATCTGCCGACGATCCTCACGGTGCTGATGCTGGGGGCCGCGTGGCTGGTGTTCCTCACGGTGCTGGGGGTGTGCGCGGCGACGCTGGCGGATGGGCGGCTGGGGCGCGCCTTCGTGCACTTCCTCGTGCTGGGCCTGCTGGCCGGCGCCGTGGTCGTGGGGCTGACGAGCGCCTTCGGGATCAGCGAGGGGGGCTCGCGGCTGATGCGCGAGCGCGAGTTCCCGTATGTGATCGCCGTGGTGCTGTGGCTGATGCTCAGCTACGGGTGGCTGCTGTTCGAGGCGGCCGCCGCGCGGCTGGCGCTGATCACCGAGGACTACTCGCGGGGGCCCCGGCGCGCGCTGGTGGCGCAGATGCTGCTCAGCGCGGTGGGGGTGGCGGTGCTGTGGTGGCGGCAGGGGCAGGAGCGCGAGGTGGCCGCCGTGGCGGGCATCGCCGGGTGCCTGCACCTCACCGTGACGGGGCTCTTCCTCATCTCCGACGTGGACGGAATGGCGCGGGCGCTGCGGGCGAAGACGCGCGGGTGGAGCCTGCTGCGGCCGGGCGCGGTGCGCGGCTTCCGGCTCATGGTGCTGCTGATCGGCGGGTGGGCGCTCTTCTGCTGCGCGCTCCACCTGCTCTCCGACGACACGCAGCACAACTGGCGGTCGATGCTCTACGCCACCGTCGCCGCCGCGGCCTACCCATTGCTCTACTTCTCCGTGGCGCTGCTGGTGGCGAAGATGCCGCGCTCGGAGCGGATGACGTCTCCGGCGGCGGTGCGCGTCCTCTTCATCGCGCTGGCGGGCCTGGCCTCGGTGCT
Source organism: Myxococcaceae bacterium (assembly GCA_016926755.1). Taxonomy (GTDB): domain Bacteria; phylum Myxococcota; class Myxococcia; order Myxococcales; family Myxococcaceae; genus Hyalangium. The sequence goes on from JAFGNZ010000216.1 coordinate 54,758, forward strand.
GCCGCCACTGCTGGCCGTGCTGATGGACGAGGAAGCGGACAACGGGCTCATCAACCTGCTCAACCCCATCGTCGGGCTCGTCAACTTCGCGACCCATGAGAACCAGATCAGCGCACCGAAGATGACGGCGGGGATGCTCTACTTCCTGTGCGGGGTGGCCGCGCTCGCCGCCTTCGCCGCGGATCGCATCCTCGTCGAGCGCGAGCGGCGGGTCCACGCGTCGTGAGCGCGGCGGACGAGAGCGAAGTCGGGCGGCTGGCGCCGGGGCTCCGCCTGGCGCTGCCCCGTGTGCCGCACCGGGGGCGGGTGGGCGAGGTGCGAGCCACCTCCGCCGGCTCCTCGATGGAGCTGCACGACTTCCGCGCCTACCAGCCCGGGGATGATCTGCGGCAGGTGGACTGGAACGCGGTGGCGCGCACCGGCGAGGTCATCCTCCGGGTGCGCCAGGACGAGGTGTCCCCGCGCGTGGAGGTGCTGGTGGATGCCTCTCGCTCCGTGGCGCTGAGCCCGGCGAAGGAGGCGCGCGCGCGGGAGGTGGCGCTGCTGACGGTGGAGGTGGGCACGCGGCAGGGGTTGACGCCCACGCTGCTCACCTCGGGCGCGCGGCCGGAGCGGGCGCAGGGGCAGGTGTGCCGCTCGGCCCTGCGCGCGGTGGCGTTCGACGCGAAGGATGACCTGGCCGTGGCGCTGGGGCGGATGCCGCCGCTGCGGCCATGCGGCCTGCGGGTGGTGGTGAGCGACTTCCTCTTCGAGGCGGACTTGTCCGGGCTGGTGGCGCGGCTGGCGCGTGGGGCCTCGGCGCTGTTCCTGGCGCAGGTGCTGGACGTGGAGGACCTGGAGCCCTCGGGGGGCGAGGGGGCTCGGCTGGTGGACTCGGAGAGCGGGGCGGCGCTGGAGGAGCTGCTCACGGAGGAGGTGCTGGCCGCCTACGCGCGGCGCTTCGCCGAGCACCAGCGCTCGCTGAGGACGGCGGCGGCCCGGGCGCGAGCGGCGCTGATGACGGCGCCGGCCTCGGAGCCGCTGAGCGCGCTCGTGCGAGGCCCCTTGCGGCCGCTCTTCCTCGCGGGAGGGGGCGCGTGAGCTTCGGCTTCCCATGGGGGCTGCTGGCGATGGGGGCGCTGGTGCCGCTGGCGGCGGCGTACTTCCTGCGGCGGCGGCAGAAGCCGGTGACGGTGAGCGCGCTCTTCCTGTGGCGCACGCCGCGCCCGCGCGCCGAGGCGGGCCCGCGCTTCGAGCGCTTCACCCGGGAGGCCTCGCTGCTGCTGGAGGCGCTGGCGGTGGTGGCCGCGGCCCTCTTCCTGGCGGACGTGCGCTGGAGCGAGGACACGCGGGCGCGCCACGTGGTGCTGGTGGTGGATGGGAGCCTCTCGCTCTCGGCGCGGGGGGCGGATGGGGTGACGGTGCTGGAGCGCGTGCGCCGCGAGGCAGCGAAGCGGGTGGAGGAGGAGCGCGCCACGCGGGTGACGCTGCTGGCCAGCGGCTCCGTGCCTCGAGTCGTCGCCGGTCCGGAGGCGGAGCCCTCCAAGGCGCTGGGGGCGCTGGAGTCCTTCCAGGCGCTGGGGCCGGACCACGACGTGACGGCCACGCTGCTGTGGGCGCAGGAGCTGGCCGGGCCGGGGCGGCACGTGCACTTCCTGACGGACGTGATGCCGGTGGAGGAAGCGGTAGTGCCGCCCGCGGTGAGGTGGACGGCGCTGGGGGAGGCTGGGGACAACGCGGCGCTCGTCTCGGCGCAGCGGCGGGACGAGGGCACGACGGCCACGGTGACGCTGCGGGTGGCGCGCTTCGGCGGCCCGGAGACGGTGGAGGTGCGCGTGCGCGCGCAGCCGGGCCCGGGCGCGAGGGAGGGGACGGAGCAGCGCGAGGAGGTGCGGCTGCCCGCGGAGGGCGCGGCGACGGTGCGCTTCACCTTCGAGAACGCGGGGGACGTGGAGGTGATGTTGCCGCGGGACGCGCTGCCGGAGGATGGGCAGGCGCGGCTGGTGCACTCCGCGGTACGCCCGGTGCGGGTGGCGCTGGCGGAGGGGTTGGACGCACAGGCGCGTCAGGCGCTGGAGCGCTTCCTGGCGGTGGCGCCGGAGGTGGAGACGGGGCCCGGCGAGGGGGCGCTGCTCATCGGCCCGCGAGGGACGGACGCGAGGGTGACGGTGGGGGCGGGCGGCACGCTGCGGACGTTCCTGGGGCCATTCTTCTCGGAGAAGGGACACCCGCTGCTGGATGACGTGCAGCTCGCGGGGGTGCGGTGGACGGCGGGGGACAACCCTGCGGGACGCGCGCTCGTCACGGCGGGGGACGCGGTGCTGCTGTCCGAGGAGGAGGGGCGGGTGCACCTCAACCTGGAGCTGTCGCGCTCGAACCTGCAGCGCACTCCGGCCTGGCCGGTGCTCCTGGGCAACATGCTGCGCGAGGCGCGGCGCGCGAGGGAGGGGTTCCCGCGCAGGCAGCTCACGTTGGGCGAGCCGCTCCCGGTGGTGACGGAGCCGGGGGCTCGCTACACGCTGGAAGGCCCGCTGGGAGAGAGGCCTGTCTTCGGGGCGGGCGCGCTGAGCCTGCCGGCGCCCCTGGTGCCGGGCCGCTACACGCTGGAGCGGGACGGCGAGCCGGTGGATGTCACCGAGGTGCTGGCGCTGGACGCGCGCGAGTCGGAGCTGCGCGGGCGGAGCAGCGGCGAGCGGGAGGCGGAGGCGGAGGAGACGGGCGAGTCGAGCCAGGGCGCATCGGACCGAGCGCGCTGGCCGCTGTGGGTGCTGCTGGGGGCGCTGCTGGCGGACTTCTACGTGACGAGGCGGCGGTAGCCCCGGCGGGCGGCTCAGTCGAGGAAGCGGCGCTCCCAGCGGCGGGTTTCTTCCGGACCAAAGTCGAGCATGAGCCCGCGTGGCTCATGAAAGAGCCAGGGCTCCAGCACGCGCGCCAACTCGCGGTATGCGGGGAGGGAATCACCGCGTGATATGTCGCCCGCTTCAGGCCACTCTCCAAGGGTGATGAGGGCCTTGTCGTCCCCCATCTCCTGCACGGCTGTTTCGGGGGAGTGGAGGCACGAGCGCAGGGCAGCGGGACCCCCAAGCGCGCCCAGTACTGGCTGTCCCAAGAAGGTAAGCCATTGGGGGCCGCGCACTCGCGTTCCCACCGTCCATGAGTGGTTGTTCAGGTCTGGAACGTCAATGCCGGGGTGACGGAGACAGACCTCGGAGAGCTCCTTGGATACTCCGACGAGATCAAGCTCTCCGTTCAAGGACAGCCCGCCCAGCCCTGAGCAGAAGGGCAGGGGAGTGGCCAACTCCAGGGCCAGCTCGTGGACGCGTCCTGGGCCGTGTTCCTCGAGGAACTCGGTGGGCAACCAGAACGTCGCCGCACACACTGCGTGAGGCTCGTCAACCATTGTAGGGGCCGCGAGATCCTTGCCGTGGTATTCGAAACGATACCGGCGTTCGGTGAGCGATGCATCGTAGAGCTGGATGATGGGGAAGCGCCGTTCGCGGAGTTCGCGCTGAATGCGTTCCCACCCTGGCTCGTCCAGCTTGAAGTACTCCCCCTCGTCATCGGTGTACCAGCCGAGCGTTTGAGGGCCGATGGCGCGCAGATATGCCTCCAATGCTCGGAGCACCCCCGGCACGACTTCCTCGCGCGGGCGGCGCATGAAGAAGGTGAAACTCAGCCCCTCACGCACCACGATATGGTCGTAGCCTGCGCGGATGCGCACCCTTGGGTAGTGCTTGCTCATGGGAGGACTCCACGTCGGGGCACGACACGCCAGGGTTTGGTACCAAGGATATTCTTGTACACGGTTCCCTGATCGCGCCCCTCATGTGGGGGGCCATCAGGGTACTTGCGCCAGGGCGGTTCTCCACCATTCACACACGGGAACTTGAAATCGAAGATGGCTTGAACCTGGAGCGGATTGCCGGTGTGGACGACGACATCAGGCTCGATGGTGCCGCGCAGCTCCGCGCCCCTTCCCGCGTTCAGCAGAGCCTTCACCTGATCTTGAGTAAGGTACTGCACGCTGCCGGTGCCAGACTTGATGCGGTAGCGTGGCGAGATGGAGAACCCGTCGGGCTTCAGCTCCTGGAGCTTCTCCTGGGCGCACTCAAGGGCGACCTGATGCTGCTCGACCCCTAGCTGCATGGCGCGGGTGATGGGCTGGCCGTTGGCGTCGACACCGACGACCTGGCGGCACTCCTCGTGAGTAGGGCCTCTATCCCCAAAGTGCTTGAGCATGACAACGGAGCGTGCCTCGTCGGCGCACTCAGAGAGGGCCTGCTGGATGCGCTCGATGAGCGGGGCGTCGATGGCCACGCTGACCACCCTGGCGGCGGCAGTGATTTTCAGTGCGGCGCTGGGAGTACCCGGCAGGGGCGTCGGCGGTCTGACGGGAGGGCCGGTGGGGACGACGGGGAGTTGCTCGCCGGGTTGAGGCTTGCACAGCAGCGGATTCCGAAGGCAGGAATGGGTGGCGGAGTCCGTGCCCTGAGCATAGGTGCGAGGCGCGCGGTGGGTGGACGGGGCACAGGCGATCAGCCCCAGGCTGATGGCGAGCGTCGCCTCCAGCTGCCACCCAGCCATGAGTGTTGGACGCATCCCTCCTCCACAAGCTCGGGGACTACCGGGGCTCCAGCACGAACAGCTCGCCCGTGCTCTCGAGGAACTTCTCGCTCTTGTGTGGCGCCCTGAGCCGCACCTGGCGCGACTCCCACTCCGCCGTGTGCCCGTCCTGGAACCGCGCTCCGGATCTCCGCAGGTACTCCAGCAGCCCCGAGAACAGCTCGAACGTGTCGCGCGCCTCGCCATCGCTCCGCGCGTGCCACGCCAGCTCCGGCAGCCCCAGCTTCGGAGCGCCGTACGTCCGCATCCACACGCCCTCCTGCCCCTTCACCTCCAGCTTCACGAACCCCACGTAGAGCGCCGTCAGCGGCATCGTCTGCAGCAGCTCCAGCAGATCCTCCCCCTCCTCCGGCACCAGCGGCTGGGCAGGGAACGAGGTGTGCGCGCTCTCGTTCAGCACCACCACCGCTCCCTCGATCGCCAGCGCCACCGCCACCAGCGCCAGCGCCACGTACTGCTCCAGCGGATCCTTCTCCTCGCCCGCGTAGAAGAGCAGCGCATGCGAGGCATGGGCCCGGGCGCGCGCCTTCAGCTCCGCGGCATAGTGCGCGGGCGCCACGCACTGCTCCACCACCGAGGCCGGCATCGGCGCGCCGAAGGCCACCACCTGCACCGCGTGCCGTCCCCACCGCGCCATGCCCACCTCCGCCCCCATGGTGGTGCTGGCGCGCGCGTCCAGCTCGAACCGGGCCTCGGCGAGCGAAGGGTGGAACCCCCGCAGCGCGCGAGTGAGGGAGTTGACGTCCAGGCGCAGCTGACGCGGGAAGAGGAGCTGGAGGCTCAAGGGCGTCTCCTGCTCCTGCTCCGTCGCCCCTGCTTTCCGCTTTCCGAAGAGGTGATCGAGGATGCCCATGCGGTGCTCGCAGGCTCCTCTATCACACAGGGCGCCCTTTCAGTGGCGCGCTCGCACGGGAGCCGCAGAGGCCCCTGCTCATCCCCAGTCCCATCAAAATGAGAAAATGAGACTTCTCGCCCACCTGCCCGGCGCCGGAGCCAGTCTGATCCCAGGATCAGGGTCGGCTGCCTGCTGATCGGCGGGGCTGCGGCGCGGTTTGCAGCGGCGGCCGGCCGGATCGAGCTTTCTGTCGTCGGCCCGTCGCGTCCGGAGCCGATTTTTCGGCCTCCGGCGCGATTCCGGGCAGAGAGAGGAGGTGGCGCATGGCGCGTCCCATGTGGAAGGGCTCGGTCAACTTCGGCCTCGTGAACGTCCCCATCCGGATGTACCGCGCGGTCTCCCCGAGGGACATCCGCTTCCACCAGCTCCACGCCAAGGACAAGGCGCGCGTGCGCGAGAAGCGCATCTGCGAGGCCGAGGGCGTGGAGATCTCCTACGAGGAGATCATCAAGGGCTACGAGATCAGCAAGGGCGTGTACGTCACCATCACGCCCGAGGAGCTCAAGGCGCTGGCGCCCAAGGGCACCTACGCCATCGACATCGAGGACTTCGTCCCGGCGGAGGACATCCACCCGCTCTACTACGACGCGCACTACCACCTGGTGCCAGAGACGAACGCCGCGCGCGCCTACGCGCTGCTGAGCCAGGCGCTGGAGAGCTCGGGGAGGATCGGCGTGGGGCGGGTGGTGCTGAGGACCAGGCAGTACGCGTGCGCCGTGCGGCCCAACGGGCCAGGGCTGATGCTCTCCACCATGAACAGCGTGGACGAGGTCATCCCGCTGGAGCAGATCGACGGGATGCCCGCGCACATGCCCAAGGTGAACGCGCGCGAGCTGGCCACGGCCGAGCAGCTCATCGAGTCGCTCGCCGCCCCGTTCGATCCGGAGAAGTACCGGGACGTCTACCGCGAGCAGCTGGAGGAGGTGCTGCGACAGAAGGCCGGCGGCGTGGAGATCCGCCCCTCGCCCACGCCGGAGCCGGAGTACGCCGCGCCCGCGAACCTGATGGAAGCGCTGAAGAAGAGCCTCGCGGCCGCCAGGCGCACGCGCGAGCGGGAGGAGGAGGCCGCCGCGCCGCGTCGTGCCACTCGAGCCTCGGGCACGCGCCGGGTCCGCACCCAGGCGGCGGCCCGCACGGCCCGGCCTCGCAAGCGGAAGAGCTGAGCGGCGGGTGAAGACTGGCTGGGACAAGCTGCGCTGAGCCTCCCGAGGACGCCTGGCCCCAGGGCAGCCGGTTTGCCTCGCTCCTGGAGTCACAGGTGGGGATGCCCCTCTCCTTCTCGATGACCCCCAAAGTCGTCCAAGGAGACGAGCCATGAGCAACATCCCCGAAGTCCCCGAGAAGAACCCCGGCCGCAGCGTAGATCCTTCCACCGAGTACCGGCTGACCATCTCCGGAGCGCATCCCCTGGTTGAGCTCGAGCCGGAGCAGCTGCGCGCAGTCGTGGGCGGTTCGAAGGCCAAGCCGAAGATCAAGGTCGTCGTCTCCCCCGACGGCACCATCACGGTGACGGTGGAGTAGCGCCCCTGCCTCACGGTGGGCGGCAGCGCATGCCCGCCCACCGTGGGGCGGTGTTTCGCCGAAGCCGTAGTAGAGTGCAGGGCACTCGCGTTCATGAGCTTCTCCCTGCCGCAGGCGCTGATGCTGCTCGTGCCCCTCGGGCTCTTCCTCTGGAAGCGCGGGGCGCGGCCGGGCCCTCCCATGCCCTTGCGGTGGGCGCTGCTGGTGCTGGCCGTGGGCGCGCTCGCCGGGCCCGAGTGGGTGCTGCGCCACGCGGGCAGCGACGTGGTGGTGGTGGTGGATCGCTCGCGCTCCATGCCGCTGGACTCCGACCGCGTGGCGCTGGAGCTGGTGAAGCTGCTGGAGGCGCAGCGGCGCCCGGGTGACAGGCTGGGTGTCATCTCCTTCGGGCGCGAGGCGCGAGTGGAGCAGCCGCTGAGCGCGGCGGGCACCTTCGGCGGCTTCTCGCGGCCGGTGGATGCGGAGGCCTCGGATCTCGCGTCGGCGCTGGATGCGGCCGGCGCCCTCGTGCCCCCCGAGCGCACGGGCCGGGTGCTCGTGGTGTCGGACGGGCGGGCCACGGGCGCGGACGCGCGGGGCGCGGCACGGCGGCTGGCGGCGCGAGGCATCGCCGTGGACTACCGCCAGGTGGCGCGCGAAGAGGCACCGCTGGATCTGGCCGTCGTCTCGGTGGACGTGCCCTCGGCCGTGACGGCGCGCGAGCCCTTCCAGTTCTCCGCCGTGGTGTTCGCCTCGGGCGCTGTCACCGGCACGGTGCGCCTGGAGCGCAACGGCCAGCTCCTGGTGAAGGGGCCCTACGAGTTCCGGCCCGGCCCCAACGTGCTGCCGTTCCGGGATCTGGTGGAGAAGGAGGGGCTGGCCAGCTACCGCCTCGCCGTGGAGGCCCCGGGCGATGGCGTGGTGGAGAACGACGAGGGCCGCGCGGTGCTGCGCGTGGAGGGCCCGCCGCGGGTGCTGCTGCTCACCCGCAAGCCGAGAGGCACCCTGGCGCAGGCCCTGGAGTCCGCGGGGCTGCGGCTGGAGGTTCGCGAGCCCTTCACCGTCTCGCTGGACGCGCTGGACGGCGTGGCCACGGTGGTGCTGGAGGACGTGGACGCCAACGCCCTGGGCGAGCCCGGGCTGAACGCGCTGGCCGCGTACGTGGAGCAGGCCGGCGGCGGGCTGGTGATGACGGGCGGGCGGGACAGCTTCGGCCAGGGGGGCTACCGGCGCTCGTCGCTGGAGCCGGTGCTGCCGGTGTCCCTGGAGCTGCGCGAGGAGCAGCGGCGCACCGCGGTGGCGATCAGCGTGCTGATGGACTGCAGCTGCTCCATGGGCGCCACGGTGCCGGACGGGCGCACGAAGATGGAGGTGGCCGCCGAGGGCGTGGTGGGCGCGCTCACGCTCCTCAACGATCGGGACGAGGCCTCCGTCCACATGGTGGACACGGAGACGCACGAGATCTTCGGGCTGAGCCCGGTGAGCGAGGGGCTCCCGCTGGACAAGGTGGCGCGCGGCTTCAGCGGCGGTGGCGGCATCTACGTGGGCGAGGCGCTGCGCACGGGCAGGAAGGAGATCCTCCAGAGCGACAAGGCCACCCGGCACGTGCTGCTCTTCTCGGACGCGGCGGACTCGGAGGAGCCGGACGACTACAAGGCGACGATCTCGGCGCTGCGTGGGGAGAACGTGACGGTGTCGGTGATCGGGCTCGGCACGCCGAGTGACTCGGACGCGAAGCTGCTGCAGGAGGTGGCCGCGCTGGGCGGCGGGCGCATCTACTTCGCCCAGGACGCGATGAGCCTGCCGCGCATCTTCAGCCAGGAGACCATCACGGTGGCGCGCTCGGCCTTCGTGGACGTGCCCACCTCGGTGGAGCCGGCGCCGGATCTGCCGCTGCTGGGGAAGCTGCCGGCGCAGGGGCTGCCGCAGGTGGGCGGCTACAACCTCACCTACCTCAAGCCGCGCGCGAACGTGGCGATGCGCACGCTGGACGAGAACGCCGCGCCGCTGCTGGCCATGTGGCCGCGCGGGGCGGGGCGCTCGGTGGCCTTCATGGCGGAGGTGGACGGGGAGTTCACCGGCGAGCTGCGCCAGTGGAGCGGCCTGCGGGCAGCGCTGGAGAGCATGGTGCGCTGGGCCATGGGAGGCAGCGGCAAGTCGGAGGGCGAGGCGGTGGCGCGGGCGGAGCGGCAGGGCAACCTGCTGCGCGTGACGCTGGACCTGGCGCCCGGCGAGCCGATGCCCACGGCGCTGCCCACGCTGGTGGTGCTGCCGGGAGATGGGAGCTCGACGCCGGTGGAGCTGCCGATGCGCTGGGAGGACGAGGATCGGCTCGCGGCCGAGTACATGCTGCCCGGGCGAGGGACGTGGCACCCGGTGGTGAAGCTGGGCACGCGAGCGCTGCGCGCGCCGCCGGTGGCGCTGCCCTACGCGCCCGAGTTCGAGCCGGGCAGCCCGAAGGAGGGGCTGGAGGTGTTGCGGGCGGTGGCGGCGGTGGGGGGCGGGGTGGAGCGGCTGTCCATGGCGGGCCTGTTCGCGGAGGCGCCCGTGTCCGAGGGGCGCGTGGCGCTCGCGCCCTGGTTGGTGGGGTTCGCGGTGCTGGTGCTCCTGGCCGAGGTGGTGGTGCGCCGCTTCTTCTCCACGCCGCGGCTGCGCAAGCCGGCCCTCGCGCAGGGGGCTCGACCCGTCGAGGCCGCCACCGCGGGCACCGCGCCACCGATGAAGGAGGGGCCACGAGAGGCTCCGGCCGCGGCGTCAGGCGCTAGCGCCGGCGAGCAGCCCTCGGCGGACAAGCCGGAGGCCGGCGTGGACTCGGCGCTGGAGGCCGCGCGTGCCCGCTCACGCAGGCGCCTGGGCCGCTGAATGTGATGGGTCGGTTTGCTACTTCCAACTGCTGAGGTTGATCTCGGACTTCTGACCGGTCAGAAGTGCCCACTCGCCCTGTGCCGGTGAGTCGCCAGGTGAGGAGGGAGAAGCGCAGGGTTGCGTCAGATCATTCGAGAATGGCTATGGGTGCTGGCGCATAACCGCCGCTCTGAGCCGTGAAGCTACACGAACCGCTACACGGCAAGAGCGCGGCGGGGCTGGGTGGGGCTCACCGGAACGAGTCAACGACGGTAACCCCCGAGACGGAGAACTGGAGGATCGCCATCCCAGGCTTTGATCCCGGGAGTTTGCGGAGTTGGTTCTCGCTCAGGCGGGCCACCGCGCAGATCGGCAACTTCTCCAAGTCGGGCGGGTCGGCTTCATAGTACCGGATGACGACCTGTGGTCCACCCGTCCAGACCTGACCGTAGAGGCGAGTGGTGGCTTCGAGCGTGCCAAAATCGTCCTTGAGGACGCTCTCGATGGGCCCGTCATACAGGTAGATAGGACTCGACTTGATCTGGTTCGCGTCAAGTTCCACCCACGCGGTGTCCCCCACCTGGAGCCTCATCGCCCGCATTGTCAACTTCGCCTCCTCCGAGCATTCTTGAGGACCCGGAGTGCCATCTGGACGCAAGGCTACACCGCCGCTGGTCGTGGTGCAGCCGCAGAACGTACAGAGCAGGAGGACCGAGCCGATGGAGAGCGCTTGGGCTGTGGGCATGAACCGCACTCCTACTTCCGAATGAGCCTGTGATCTACATTCACAAGCACCTGCCGCAACCCGTCTTGCCGGAAGATCTCCAGGGCCAAGTCCCGGAGGCCCTCCTTTGATTCAAAGGCATCCTGGTCAATCACGACCGCAATCGCTCCTGATTGACCGGGGACGATCTCAGAGCGGTCCATGCGGAGCGCAAAGGGCAAAGAACTATGGGTGTGAAACTCAGCAATTAGCCGAGCATCCCTGAACCGCCAGGGTTCGTCGCTGTAGGTGTTGGTCAAGCGGACCACTACCGCTGCCTTCCCTGGCCCTGAGAATGTCTCCACCTCGATGCCCATGTCCCCATCCTTCAGGACCGCCACTTGCTCGCTGCGGAAGCGCGTCCTCTTCACTTCTCGTTTGACGAGAAGCGCCGCGAGGGCGTGATCGACCGAGGTCTCTTCCTGCTTGAGCCTTTCGTTCTCCTCGCGCAGTTTACGCTCCCGCTTGAGCGAGTCGTTCAGGGACGATAGGACGGCGTTGTAGCTGTCGGGATTCTTGAACACGTTGACCTGATGGTCGGTCCACCCCCATTCCTCAAAGCTCTTCGGCTTCACGATGAACGGGATCTCGGTCCCGTCCACGAGTGTAACGAGCAGGGGGACCGCCTCAGCGCGGTTGAGATCCCGGATCGGCACGATGACCACCGTCTTACCCCCCACAACCAGGGGCTCGAACCGCCCCTTCCACTCCTCCAGGAACTTCGTCTTCGTCGGATCAACGTCCTTCTCGCAGCGGAGAACGGTCGCGATCTGCCCGGACACGTAGACGCTGCTCGTAGAGATGCCGGGATGGTCCGAGATCATCTCGTTTCGGATGACGATCTTCTCGTGGGGGTCACTGGCGAGGGCCACCGAGGACACGAGAACGGCAAGCAGGACAGACCGGCAAGACAGGAAGTCAAGCATGGCCCACCTAACCTAGCAGGATGGGAGGCAAGCGCACAACCTCCGACGACTGATTGTCGGCTGGACGACGGGCCCAACCTGCGTGACCAGCCCCGCGAGCTTCTGCGGCTCTATCATGGAATCCATGATATCGACGAATCGAACCCTGATCCTCTGGCTGGCGATCACCCTGACGGGCCTGATGGGGGGCTGTTCCTCGGGGGCTCACTCCGCCGCGAGCCGTCCGCCCGAGCCGAGCCCGCCAACCGCCCCGAGCACTGCGACCGCCCCGAGCGATCAGGTCTACTTGGCGCAGGCTGCTGGAACTCGATGAGCTGCTGTATCCAGAACCACCCCCTAACCCCGGTGCAGAGTTGCGGAGGTGATCCTGTGGAAGCGGCGCAGATCCTCAAGACCTTGGAGGAACTCGATAAGGCCGCGCAGTCTGCCACCTTGAAGGGCGTCGATGTGCCCGAGCGGGAGGAAGGTGGCGAAGGCGAGGGAGAAGGGGAGGGCACGCCGGAATGGAAGAAGAAGTGCATGGCACTCTACGAGGAGTGCCAGGAAAAAAAGTGGCGAGGGAACTGCGGCGATTGCTTCCGGTATTGTGAGGGCCAGAGAGGGACATGGCCGTTTAAGAAGTGCCGCGAGCGGTAGCGCGAAGGGTTGGGAAGTCCATGACCGAAGAGAACGAGCCTGATTGGGACCCCATCCGGGCGTTAGCACGGCGGGTGTTGGAGCAGGGTGAGGCGCTAGAACTCAGTGACGAGACGCGCGCCTGTCTGCACCGCGGGGCACGTGAAGTGGGCATCACTCCCGAAGACGTGGAGGCCGCGTTACGTAGCGTCTCTACGGCTACCACCCTCCTACGGGAGATCTCGAGGCGCATGGAGGATGGTGAGAAGCGGCTGTCCGACGCCAGCTTCCGAGCGTACCGGCTGCGGGATGCTGGGGACTTGGAGGGCGCACGCGAAGAGATCAAGAAGGTTCTCGCGGTTGAGGTCGTGCCGCTCTACCGTGAGCACGCCGAGAAAGTGCTCGGCCAGATCGACCGGCTCCAGGTAGTTGCAGAGAGTGGGCAGGCGGATCCGCATCTGCCCGAAGCATCCCAGGTCCCCTCCCTTCTGCGCCGCGTCCAGCAAGGGCAGCCGCTGGAACTCAGCGAGGGGATGCGCGCCTTCTTGCGACGTGCAGCAACCGAAGTAGCCATCAGCGAGGCCGAGACGGAAGTGGCCCTTGCGAGTCCTGAGAGTGCCGGGGCACTTCTCGGGACGATCATGGGGCGTCTCCGTGACGCCTCGGACCGCCTCAAGGGTGCAACGGCCCGGATGATGGACCTCCGGGATGCTGGAGATCTCGAAGGGGCACGCCAGCAGATCCGCGACTGGCTGGCCGTGGAGGTCGTCCCGCGATACCGGCGCGCCGCCGAGGAGCAACTAGCGGGCCTGGACGGACTGCCCCCGACGCCATGACCACATCGACACTCAGGTTGGCGCCAGCGAACGGAGTTTGTGCAAGAGTCGCTGAGTAACCTCATGCCGCGCCCCACCCAGCATCCTTTGGTACATATCCGGATTGGAATAGAGAAAAACCGGCGTATCCGGATCCATTGGAGTGGGCACAGGGAACTCGCTCACCTTGCGCCGCATCACCCCAAGCGTGTTCAGCGCGAATGATTGTGATTCAAAATACGATAGTGCATGTCCCATTGCCACGGGTATGAGCGCGAAGTGGTTCGGATTGCTGTCCATATAAGCAAACACGTTCGCAATCCGTCCGTTCCACCCAACGTACTGGGGGTTGATGTCTTCAAGGGAAAAATACATCTTTGGCATGCGGTAAGGAGGTAGTTTGGCGTCCGACGGATAGCCACCGATCTCATGCTCACAGAAGGTTCGTAATTCCTTATCGCTGAGCTTAATCGAAAGTGTGTACCCGTTCACGCGTCTGGTTTGAGAGAGAGGCAGGCAGGCTGAAGAGGGAGCAGGGAAGAGGGCATGTGCGAGGGTGGACCTGA
>JAFGNZ010000217.1 GCA_016926755.1 Myxococcaceae bacterium
CCGTTTCGAGGTCGCCCATGCACTCGCTCGTTGGGCGACCTACACCCCAGAAACCCATAAAGAGCGCGTCAGGTTGGTTGGCGATGCGCTTCTCGCCAGTCCGCCACCGCCCGGTTGGCGCCCGCTCGGTCCCGACGACGAGTTGCTGCTCACGCTTCTGCCCGATGAGGAAGTCTGAACTTCACCCGCTGGAGAGGGTGGAGCGGCGCGAAGGGAGAAGACGCCAGAACCGGCCGGAAGCAGATGCCGCTGGAGGCGGAGGGCGAGCCCGAGCAAGATCGGGCAATGCCAGGCGAGCTCACCGAATCCCCCTTCGTGCCGCGCCCCGCGATCGGCGCGCTCGATGTGACGACGGACCTGCTCGACTTCGCCCTCGTCACCTATGCCGTGGCGCCCGAGGCGCTCGCGCGCCACCTGCCGCCGGACTTCGAGCCCGAGACGTTCACGCTGGGCGATGGGCGCCGCGTGGCCTTCGTGTCCGCGGTGCCCTTCCGCGACAAGAACTTCCGGTTCGGGTTCGCCCCCTTCCTCCGCTCGAGCATGGGGCAGACCAACTACCGCGCGTACGTGCGCTACCAGGGAGCGCGGGCCGTGTGGTTCTTCGGGACATCGCTCGATTCGCCGTGGGTGTGGATCCCACGCGTCTGGTGGAAGCTCCCCTGGCACCCGGCGCGCATGCGCTTCGAGACGGCCTGGTCTGGCGAGCGCTGCGAGCAGTACCGCCTCGTGACCGATGGCGCGTGGGGCAGGGCGGAGCTGGAGCTCTCGGGCTCGGAGACGCCCATGGGGTGCCTGGATGGGTTCCGTGACGAGGAGGAGTGCGTGCTCGTCCTCACCCACCCGTTGAAGGGCTACTACTTCCGGAGGGATGGAACGCTCGGCACCTACTCCGTGTGGCACGAGCGCCTCCAGCTTCAGCGCGCCACCGTCCGCAAGGCCCGGTTCCACGTCTTCGAGGAGCTGGGGCTGACGACCCCCGAGAGCGTGCCACACTCCGTGCTGGTGCAGCGCATCACGGAGTTCATCATCTTCCTGCCGCCGAAGCCCCTGAACGCTGCCCTACAGGGGGGGGCGTCCCAAGGGCGATGATCGCTCCACCTGACCTGGCCCTGTGCCACGCTGGAGACTCTCGGCATAAGATGGCGCGCAAGCGAGGTGGAGCAGAGATGACGGATGCGGATCTTCTGAAGGAAGCGGAGCGGCTCTCGGCCCTCCTGGCGGAGCAGGCGGCGAGGCATGATCGGGAAACCTCCTTCCCCGAGGAGGGCAGGGAGGCCATCATCCGCTCCCCACTGAATACGGCGCTCCTGGATGGCGCCTCGTGGCTGACCTTCGGGCAGATCCTGGCCATCCTGTCCCGGGGGGATGCCTCCTTCGGGACGGTGTGGCTGATGCACCAGGGCTCGGGGATAGCCTTCCTGGCCCTGCCGGATCCGGCGCTGGTGGCCTTCTTCAATGCCGAGTTCCGCCGCGGCGCCTGGTTCGGCAACGCGCTGGGCGAGCCCACCAGCGGCAACCAGTTCCTGGTGCCTCAGCAGCAGGCCCGTCGGGTGGAGGGGGGATGGCGCCTGAGCGGGGCCAAGCGCTTCGTCTCCGGCGGCGAGCGCGCGCAGTACCTGGTCACCAGCGCCGTCTGCGACGGGCAGCCCGGCTTCTTCCTCATCGACAAGGATGACTCCATCCGGGTGGAGGAGATCTGGGATCCCATGGGCATGAGGGCCACTCGGAGCCAGCTCCTGCACTTCCAGGACACGCTCCTGCCGGAGTCCCGCCGGCTGAAGCTGGATCCCACGCAGCCCAACGCCATCGCCGCGGGGCTGGCCTGGATCTCCATCGGCATCGCCGAGGCGGCGATGGGCTTCGCCATTGGCTACGCCAAGGAGCGCCGGCTGCCTCCGGAGAACCGGCCGCTCGCCGAGATGCAGTGGATCCAGTTCTCGGTGGCGGACATGAGCATCCGCCTGGAGGCGGCGCGCTCCTTCGCCATGCGCTCCGCCATGGCCACGGATCGGCGCGATCCGGACTTCCCCCTCCTGCAGATGCAGGCCAAGGTGGTCGCCAACGAGGCCGCCGTGGCCAACTCCACCGCGGCGCTGGAGCTGGCGGGAGGCTCGGGCTACCTCCGCAGCCGCCCCATCGAGCGCTACGTCCGCGACGCCATGAGCGGACCGCTGATGGCCTGGTCGCCCGCGGTGACGCGCGACTTCCTCGGCAAGCTCCTGCTGGGGCTCCAGGGGCCTCCGCCAGGCTGATCTCGCTGGAAGCAGCGGGGCCGGGGCGCGGGCATCACGGCTCCGCGAGGGGCAGGCGGATCGTGAAGGTGGTGCCCTTGCCGGGCGCGCTCTGGACGTCGATGCGGCCCTGGTGGCGGGCGATGATGCTCTGGCTGACGGACAGGCCCAGCCCCGTGCCCTGGCCGCGGGGCTTGGTGGTGAAGAAGGGGGTGAAGAGCCGGGAGAGCGTCTCCGGCGTCATCCCCTTGCCCGTGTCCGAGATCTGCACCACCACCTCGCCTCCCTCGTGCCGGGTGCGGACGTGGACCTCGCCCCGCGTCTCGATGGCCTGGGCCGAGTTGATGAGCAGGTTGGTGAAGACCTGGGAGAGCTGGGTGGGGTGGCAGCGCAGCGGCGGGAGCGGCTGGAGATCGCGCGCCACCGTGCACTTGTACTTGAGCTCGTTCCACACCATGCGCAGCGTGGCCTCCAGCTCCACGTTGAGATCCGCGAGCTGGGGCTCCCCGGAGTCCTCGCGGGCGAACATCCGCAGGCTCTGGACGATCTCCTTGATGCGCCGCGCGCCCTCCAGGGACTCCTGGAGCAGCTCGGGCAGATCCTCGAGGAGGGCGTCCATGTCCTGCTGGCTCCAGTGCTCACGCATGCGGGTGAGCAGGGCCTCCCGCGTGTCCGGGGATGAGGAGCCCTGGGTGTCCAACAGCTCACGCTGGAGCCGCAGCAGGGGCGTGAGCGCCGAGGCGTACTGGGAGAGGGTGCCCAGGTTGCTCAGCACGTAGCCCACCGGGCTGCTCACCTCGTGCGCGACGCCGGCCGCCATCTGCCCGAGCGAGGCCAGCTTCTCGGCCTGGATGAGCTGGACCTGGCGCTCCTCCAGCTCTCGCGTGGCCTGCCGCAGCTTCTCGGTGCGGCTCTGCACCAGCTCCTCCAGGTGATCGCGGTGGCGCCGCAGCTCCTCCTCCTGCTGGTGCAGGCGCAGCTCCGTCAGCTTTCGCTCGGTGATGTTGCGGATGATGCACACGGCCTCGTCCAGCCCGCTGCGGAGGATGCGCGCCTCGTAGTACTGGGGCTTTCCGGCGACCTCGATCTCGTACTCGAAGACCTGCAGGGCGCCGCCGCCGATGGCCCGCTGCAGGTACATGAAGAACGTGTCGATGAGGGCCTGGGGGATTGGGAGATCGCGGAGGTTGCTGCCGATGAGGTGCTCGGGGGGCACCAGCAACTCCTCAGGCTTGTTGACGATGAAGTCCAGGTAGGTGCCATCCAGGCGCTGCCGGAAGATGAGATCCGGCAGCGCCTGCAGCAGCGCGTTCAGGCGCTCTTCGGTGTGGCTCCCGGCGGCGCGCTCCTCAGTCCCCTCAGGGGAGACTCGCTCCGGCTGGGTGGGGGGAGGAGGCATGGAGAGGGGAGGGTGCGCTCACCGGACGCGCGCTATGGCGAGGAAGACCGGCTCAAGATTGAAGCTCGAGGGTCAGGGTGCGCCCTGCCTCGAACTCGGGGGCCTTCCGCAGCCGATCCAGCACGCGCTCCTGGCAGCGCAGCGTGACCACGGGCAGACAGCCCGGCTCGCTCACCCACTTCACCGCGTTCATCAGTTGGTGCGATTGAAGGTAGTGGAGCACCGAATCCCGGAAGCGAAGGCTCTCGCTGCAGCCGGCCTGGTGGATGGCTCGGCGGTCCCGCTGGGGCAAAGGGAGGTACGGCATGGCCTCTTCCCGGGGCATCACGATCGCCTCAATCCACATCCAGGCACTCTCCCTCTCGCGCTCCCGAAGGTAGCAAGGCACGTCCTGGATGCATCCCTTCCCACGTTGCATTCAACCGCCGAATGGTTGCATCCAAACGCCACGAGGGCTGAAACCCGTGGGGGCGGGAGTCCCGGAAAAACCAGCAAAAATCAGGGCTTGTGGTGTAACCCCTTGTCCTGACTGGAGTTTGAAAGGGGTAGACCGAAGCGAGGGCTCGGTCGTTCCAGAAGGAGGAGCAGCGCCCGCGGTCAACTGCGGGACGCTCAGGACTGCAGCTCGAGGGAGAGCGAGCGCCCCGCCTCGAACTCGGGGACCTCGCGCAGCAGATCCAGCACGCGCTCCTGGCAGCGCAGCGTGACCATGGGGAGCGAGCCCGGCTCGCTCACCCACTTGACCGCGTTCATCAGATGGCGTGACTGCAGGTAGTGGAGCACCGCTTCCCGGAACTTCGAGCTCTCGCTGCAGTTGGCCGTGTACAGCGCGCGGCGGTCCCGCCTCGGCGCAGGGCGGTAGGGCTTCGAGTCCTCACGGGGCATGACGATTGCCTCGATCCACATGTTCGCGCCCTCCGCGTTCATGGCCAGGAAGTTGGCTATGGAGATCATCGTACGGTGCAGGCCCATAGTTGCGTCTAGATGCAAAACGACATGAGGCGAAGAATCCTGAGTCCTTCGGCCGATCCCGCGTAAGAGCGCGTCAGCTCAGGAGATTTTCCGCCAGCTCGCGGGCCCTGACGGGCCGCGTCGTGAGCGCGAGCACGCGGGGTTGTCCCGACTCGGGGGATTTCCATTTCTCCGGAAGCAGAATTTGCGGAGGCCTGGACCTGGGATGGGGGGCGCGCGGATGCCAACTCGTCACGTCGCGTGATCGGCTATGGTGGCGCGCTTCGGGAGGCCCGTGGGCACCCCGCATGACTCCGGAGGGCTCGAATGCACCGCCTCGCCAGAAGCGCACTCGTGTCGTTGGCTCTGCTGCTGTGCATGGTGGCGCCCGAAGCGCGGGCCGATGGGCTCGCCACGATCTCCTATGGAGACAACTGCTGGGGCTCCGGCGCGGACGCCGATCAGGACGGGCTCAACGACGACTGCGAGTACCAGCTGGCCTACTGGTTCATGCCGCTGCTCTGGTTCGACAGCGGCGAGAGCGGGCTGGGCCGGCGCCCGTACTACTCCGTGAAGAGCGTCAGCTTCTCCACGCGCACCGTCCAGATCTTCTACCTGGACACCTTCTTCGACGACACCGGCGTGACGACCGGGCATGACGGCGATCCCGAGTTCCAGCTGTTCGAGGTCCACTTCTCGGGAGGCCGGTGGTACCTGGACTGGGCCTATCTGTCCGCGCACCGCGAGAGCGTCTGCGACTCGTCGGCCTGGTACTCGCACGATCAGCTCGAGTACGACACGGCGATCGACTCTCGCAACGGGTACCGGGGCTGGCCCACGCTCTACGTGGCCGAGGACAAGCACGCCACGTACAACAACCTGAGCACCTGCGACAATGGCTGCCTGCTGCAGGACTACTGCAGCCGCACCACGTACCAGTTCCTCGACACCAGCAGCAAGCTCGTCACCCGGAACGTGGGCTCGACGACGGTCCAGCTCATCAACCAGGTCGTGATCAACAGCAAGACCGAGCTCCTGCTCGATGACGTGGCGTTCAAGGGTTGGGATGACCAGTGGTACCGGGCCAACTCGAAGGGCTACCGCCGCCACCTGAACGACTTCGGGTTCTAGCGGCCCGTGGGGAACGCGCGTCCGCCCGCGAGGCTTCGCTGGGGGCTCGTGGTCGCGGCGGGGGTGGTGGCGCTCACCGTCGCGCTGTGGCCAATGGAGGAGGCTCCAGTCCCTGCTCCGGCGGACCTGGAGCGCGTGCCCGGGGACGTGCCGCGCCCGGCGCCGCCACGGCTCCCTTCTCCTCGGCCTGCTTCGGTCTCCCAGCCTGAGCCCGTTGCCGCGGTCTCGTCGAGGGACGTGCTGGCTGCCGCGCTCCGTGAGGAGAGGGTGTCGCTGGCCTCTGGCGTCGTGATCGAGGCCATTGATCGGGATCGCCCCTGGGTCTGCGCGGGCGAGCCCATGAGCCTGTCCGCGCGCCTCGGGGGGATGCAGGAGCCCGGCGCGGTCTACCGGTGGGTCTGGCTCACCGCGGGTGGCGAGGCCGGACTCCATCCCGGGCCGACGCTCCAGTGGAAGGCCCCGGAGGCTGCCGGGAAGTACGTCGTGCGCTTCCAGGTCTGCAGGGATCTCGGTGGGCGCCGCGTGGGGGTGCTGGCCGAGCGGCTCGTCGAGGTCGAGGTGCGCTCGTGCGGTCCGGGTGAGCGCCAGGAGCACGAGCCCCTGCGCCTGACCGTCACCCAGCGCGGCCGGGGCGCCTTCCTGTTCCAGGCGCTCCATCCAGGTCGCGAGCGCATCGACGCGTACGCGTGGGACTTTGGCGACGGCGTCACCTCGGCCACGATCGAGCCTCGGGTCGAGCACACCTATGCGCTCCAGAACCTCGGGCCGGGAGAGACTCGGAGCTTCACGGTGAGGCTGGAGGCCCGGCCCTCCGGAGGCAGGCCCCTGGTGGCGACGGCCTTCGTGCTCACCCGTGGTCAGCCTCCCAGCCACGAGCCCCCGCCCGTCGAGCTGGAGATCTCCCGCGAGCGCGTCCACCCCGACGGGGGCTGGCGCAGTGATGTGGTGGTGAGGAACGTGTCGAGCGACATCACCTGGGACCGGGTCGAGCGTGTCACCCGTTACTGGGATGGAGGCGTGGAGATCGACACGCGGAAGTGGAGCGAGGTGGTCCAGGTGGAGGAGGGGCTCGAGCGCGGCGGGTTCCGTGGCCACGTCCTGCTGCCCCCTGGCGAGGTGGCCCCCGGCATCAAGCAGATCCTCGACTTCCTGTACGGCTACGATCCGACGGGCCAGGAGGTGGTGGTGTCCTGGAGCCCCTTCAAGAGCGAGGCTCCCCTCGTGCCACCCGAGGCCGTGGAACTGCCGCCCAGGAAGTAGCCGCGCCCGGCGCGTGGCCGAGCGCTCGTGTCACTCGCCCAAGGCGGGGAGGAGGTTGACCTGGATGAAGCTGGGGTGCGCCTGGGCGCGGTAGATCCGGTGGGTGGCGCGCACGAAGTCCTCTTCCCGGGCCTCGAAGATGTTGGGGACGAAGGTCTGCGGGTTGCGGTCGATGAAGGGGAACCAGGAGGACTGGACCTGGATCATCAGCCTGTGGCCGCGCTTGAAGGTGTGGAACACGTCGTTGATGACGAAGCGGACCTTGGTGAGCTCGCCGGACTTGAAAGGCTTGGGGGAGGAGTAGCTGTCGCGGAAGCGGCCGCGGAACGGCTCACCGCGGACCAGCGTCTGCTGGCCGCCGCGGTTGCGCTTGCCGCCCTCGTCGTCTGCCTTGGACCAGCCGGGGATCTTGCCGGGGTTGACGTCGATGAGCTTGACGACCCAGTCGGCGTCGGTGCCGGTGGTGGAGACCCACAGCTCGGCCTCGAGGGGCCCGGCCAGGGTGAGGTCCTTCTGGAGCGGCTCGGTCTGGTAGACGAGCACGTCGGGCCTGCGCGAGGCGAAGCGCTGGTCCTCCGCCATGTAGTTCTTGCTCCACCCCGGGAGGATCTCCGCCGTGTAGGGCACGGGCCTGGCCGGGTCGCTCAGGTACTCGTCGAAGAGGTTGCCGGTGCCGGTGGGGGGAGTGAAGGCGAGGCCGCCCTTGGGTTGGAAGTAGAGCCGCGTCTGGCGAGCCTGCTTCGGAGGCCAGGAGTCGAAGCTGCGCCAGCGGTTGGCGCCCGTCTCGAAGACCAGGGCATCGGGCAGCTCGGGCTTCTCGCCGCCCTTGAGGTGATGCTTGAAGAAGGCGAAGAAGAGCTCTTGATAGAAGTGGCTGGTGGCGAAGCCGAACTCCGCATCACCGAGCGAGGAGCCATCGGTGCGCTGCCAGCCGTTGTGCATCCAGGGGCCCATGATCAGCATGTTGGAGGTGCCCGGGTTCTGCTTCTCGATGGCGGAGTAGGTGCGCAGCGGCCCGTAGAGATCCTCGGTGTCATACCAGCCACCCACCACCATGACGGCGGCCTTGATGTTGCGCAGGTGCGGCAGGATGTTCCGCGCCTTCCAGAAGTCGTCGTAGTTGGGGTGGGCGACAATGTCCTTCCAGAAGGCGATGCCTCCCTTGAAGTGGTGCGCGTCGGCGTTGCTCAGCGGCCCCATGTCCAGGAAGAACTGGTAGCTGTCCGGCGTGCCGTGGTCGAACCGCTCCCACTCTTCAGCGGCCGTGGGCTGAGGCCGGGGCTTGCCGAAAGAGGCGAAGAAGTTGAAGGCCAGCGCCAGGTTGAAGGCGCCGTGCCGGTGCATGTCGTCCCAGAACCAGTCGGCGATGGGCGCCTGCGGTGACACCGCCTTGAGCGCCGGGTGCGAGTCGATGGCTGCCGCCGAGGTGTAGAACCCCGGGTACGAGCCCCCCCACATCCCGACGCGGTTGTTGTTGTGAGGCACGTTCTTCACCAGCCAGTCGATGGTGTCGTACGCGTCGGTGCTCTCGTCGATGTCCTTCGGCCCGCGCTTCATCGCCTGGTGGGGGCGCATGTTCACGAACTCGCCTTCGGACATGTGTTGGCCGCGCACGTCCTGGAAGGCGAAGATGAAGCCATCCTTCTCGAAGTCAGCGCTGGGCCCGAGCCTGGGGCTGTACCTGTCCAGTCCGTAGGGTGCGACGGTGTAGGGAGTGCGCGTGAGCAGGATGGGGTAGCGCTTGCCGGCCCCCGCGGTGTTGGGGACGTAGACGGAGGTGAACAGCCGCACGCCGTCCCGCATGGGGATGCGGTACTCGAACTTGGTGTAGTGCGAGCGGATGTATTCGGCGCGCTCGGCCGGATCAGACTTGGAGGGGGGCTTCGCGGGAGCCTGGGCGTTCGCCACACCGGTGAGGGTCAGCAGCGCGAGGACGGCGAGGAAGCGGGGCACGAAGGGCATGCACTCTCCATGGAAGAGGGAGCGCATTGTGGGGGATGGCGGTCGGCATGCAAGCAGCGCGCGTTTGAATAAAGCAGGCGAGCGGCCGTCCGACCTTCGCGAGAGCTTCCTTCTTGCCCTCCTATAGGAGTGGAACCGTGTCCGTTACCCGAGCAGTGCTTTGTGCGGGGCTCGTTCTTGGCACCCTGCTGGCCGCTTCCCCCGCCGAGGCCCGCTTCGGCAAGCGCTCGGCGCCGAGCGAGGAAAAGAAGGACGATAAGGTTCACGAGGCCACCCCCGTGGGCGAGGAGGATTCGGATGGCGACGACGCCCCGTCCTCTAGCGGCGACAGCAGCGGCTATTACGAGAGCAGCTCCTCGGGCGCGGAGGTGCTGGAGGCGGTGAACTTCTTTCTCTTCGTCTTCCATACCGGCAACCATCTCGCGCCCCTGGCGGGGGACGTAGGGCCCAACGGTGAGGTGCGCAGGGAGCGCCACTCGGCGTCGCTGTCCCTTCGGACGGGGCTGCAGGGAGGCCCCCTGGGCGGCGGCAGCGGGGTGGATCTCTTCCTCGGTATCGAGGGCTCCCGGTTCGGAGTGGATGGGCGGCTGACGGGGCTGGGGCTCCCCACGGATGATGGGACGCCGGGCTCGGACACCATCACCCTGCTGGAGGGGCACCTCACCTGGGCGCTCATCTCGCAGGAGCGCATGCGGCTGCGCGCCGAGGCGGGGGTGAGCAGCGCCATCGCGCCGGACGTCACCTTCACGGGCTTCAGCCTGGGCACGTCCTTCGAGGCGTGCCTGATCGGCCCCCTGGACGTGGAGGCGCGGCTGCAGGCCACCCCGTTCCCCTACCGGCAGCTCGACGCGAGCGCCGCCCTGGCCCTGCACCTGGGCGCGCTGGTGCTGCGCGGCGGCTACCGGGGCATGGTGCTGGATGATGCGGGCCTCGTGGATGGCATCGTCCACCGGGACGTCTTCGGTGGCCCTTACTTCGGGCTGGGCCTCACCTTCTGAGGTAATTGGGCGCTCTCCCCGCCTCCCCCGTGAGGCGCCGGCCCGGGATCGCGGACCTGCCTCAGGCCCTGGGCCCGTTCGCCGGCGGGGCCAGGGCCACGAGGCTGCGGATGAGCTCGGGATCGAACGGCTTGTCGATGCGCGGGAAGGGCACCGTCTGAAGGAAGGTGCGCGCGCGCTCGGTGAAGCTGCCGCCCGTCATGAAGACGAAGCGCTCCAGGCACTCCTGCCGGCGCGAGGACAGCGTCTCGTACACGTCCATCCCCGTCAGATCCGCCATCATCAGATCACAGAAGATCCGATCGAAGGCGTCGTCCTTCTCCAGCAGGGCGAGCGCCTCCCGGCCGCTCTGGGCCACCACCACCTCGTGCGAGCGGCCGATGATGCGGCGGAACACCGCGGCGATGCCCGGCTCGTCGTCGATGACCAGCACCCGCTTGCGCCGGGACACCATCGCCGCCGTCGTCGGCGTCAGGAGCGGGGGAGAGGCCGTGCCCGTGGGCAGCACCACCCGGAAGGTGCTCCCCACCCCAGGCCTGCTGGTGGCGCTCAGCTCTCCCTTCATGCTCTGCACCAGCCCCAGGCAGATGGAGAGCCCCAGCCCCATTCCCTCGCCCACGCGGCGGGTGGTGAAGAAGGGCTCGAAGGCGCGCTCCAGCACCTCCGGCGTCATCCCCCGGCCGGTGTCGCTCACCTCCACCACCACCTTGCCGTCCTCCATCCGCGTGCTGAGCATGATGCGGTGGCGGGCCGCATCCCCCTCGGGGATCGCCTGGGCGGCGTTCATCAGCAGGTTGAGGAACACCTGCCCCAGCTTGCCCTCGTTGGCCAGCACCGTCGGCACCGGGCTGAAGCGCCGCTCCACCTGCGCCCGGTGGCGCAGGTGCGGCGTGGCCATGGAGAGGCTGAACTCCAGCGCCTCGCGCACATCCACCGGCCCCAGCAGCGACTCGTCCCCTCGGGCGAAGCGCTTCAGGTCCGTGAGGATGCCGCGGATCCGCTCGGCGCCCGCGCGCGCGTCCCGCAGGGCTTCCAGCGGCTCCTGGAGGCTCTCCGGGCCCGCCACCGGGCCCGAGATCCCCTCCAGGTACTCCATGGCGAAGTGCAGGTTGCCGAGCACGAAGGAGAGCGGGTTGTTGATCTCGTGCCCCACGCCCGCGGCGAACTGCCCGGCCACGGCCAGCTTCTCCGACTGGACGAGCTTCTCCTGCGCCGCCAGCAGCTCCCGGGCGCGGTGGTGCGCCAGCGCCTCCGCCTCCAGGCGCAGCGAGTGCTCGCGCGCCAGCAGCGCGTTGCGCTCCTCCTCCAGCAGCTTGCGATCCCGGATCTCCCGGAGGAAGGCGGACATGCCCTGCCCGGAGGGGTAGGCGTGCACCTCGTACCAGTGAGCGGGCGGGAGTGCTTCCTCGAAGCGGGCCGGGAGGCGCTCGGCCATCACCCGGCGGAACGTCAGCTCATAGCGGGTGCCCGCCAGCAGCGGGAGCATCTCCCACAGGCCCTTGCCCAGCATCTGCTCCCGCTCGCGGCCCGAGATCGCCTCCGTGTGCTCGTTGGCGTAGGTGATGTTCCAGTTCGAGTCGACGGTGAAGAAGACATCCGGCGTGCCCTCCAGGATCTCCACCATCCGGTTGCGCGTCTGCTCCAGCGCCTCGGCCGTGCGCCGGGAGGTGCTGGTGTCCCGGAACCGCGCCAGCAGGCAGGGCTGCAGCTTCATCGCGGTGCAGTGGAGCCAGCCCTCGCCCCGGCTGTCCGCGCGGGCCGCGGAGAGCTCCGCCGACACGGGCCGCTCGGAGGCCTCCGCCGCGCAGAGCACCGCCATCCACCCCGCCGCGTCGCGCTCCGGCAGCAGCCGCCGCAGCCGCTTCCCCGCCAGCCCGCCCTCGGCGCCGCTGCCCAGGATGGTCTCCGCCACGGGGTTCGCGTGCAGGCACTCGAAGTCCGTGATCGCGCCCTGCGCATCCCGCACGGGACGCAGCAGCATGCTGCCGTCCGGAGAGACGCGCTCCACCTGGATGAGGGCGCTCAGCAACACCGAGTCCGAGAGGGGCTCGGGTTCCTTCGGCGCTTCGGTTGCTGCGGACATCTCGGAGTCTCCTGGCGAGAGGACCCGACACCGGATTGCGTGACTGGCCCCCCCTGGCTTGAACACCTCTCGCCATCGAGTGGAGCGTACTCTACTCGCGGTGGGCCGGGCTGCCAGGGTGCCTGCTTCACAGGCGGGAGAGGGGGCTCCCAGGAAGGGGAGAGGGGGACGCGCGGGCCCTTGCGGCAACTGGCTCTAACCGTGAGGGGCTCCAAACGCAAAGGGGCTCCCAGGTTTCCCGGGAGCCCCCCTCAAGGACTGCATCATCCTGCCCCTCCTCCCCGCCGGGTGCGGTCAGGGAGGAGGGAGCTGTGGGCTAGTTCGCCGGACGACGGCCCTGCGTCAGCGTCCGCTCCGTCGAGGCCTGGGCGATCGACGAAGAGACGGTGAAGACCAGGTCGTCACGATCGTTGTAGCTGCCGGAGGTGCAGGTGCCCGCCGAGCCGCCGTAGCGCAGCTGGGCGCGGACGGCCTGCTGGCCCGTGGCGGTGGCGTTCAGCGTGAACGTGTGCGAGAAGGTGTACACGCCACGCGTGGACGGGCAGGACAGCGTCGTCGCCAGCGTGCTCCACGAAGGCGTGGTGACGTTGGTCGTGTAGTACAGATCCAGCTTGTCCGTGGAGCTGTAGCACCACGCGGTGATGTCCACCGTGACCTGCTTGCCCGGGGCGAGGTTGCCCTGGTCCACGGTCTTGATCACCATCCGGTCGATGCTCTCGTCGAGGTGGTAGGAGCCGGAGTTGCCGTCGGCGCAGGTGGCGCCGAGGCTGTTGGGCCGGTTGGTCTCATTGCCGCTGGTCATCGTGCCGCGGCCGTTGATCAGCGCGGTGCCGGTGTCGCAGCCACAGCCGGCGGCGCAGCCCGGGGCCTTGGTCGTCGCGTTGTAGGCGGCGGCCAGCGGCGTGCAGACGTTGGCCGTGGTGAAGCTGGAGGCGGCGCTGTAGGCGCCCGCGCCGCAGGAGTTCTTCCCGAGCGCCCGCCAGTAATAGGTGGTGTTGGCGGACAGGGCCGGGGAGACGGTCCACGCGCTGGCCGCCAGCGCGGTGTTCGAGCGCACCACGTTGGTGAAGGCCGAGTCGGTGGCCACCTGGACCTCGTAGCCCGTCGCGCCCGTCACGTCCGTCCAGTCCAGAGCGGCGGAGGAGGAGACCCCCGTGGCGCCGTTGGCCGGGCTGGACAGGGTGGGCGCCGCGAGCGTGGTGCAGCCCTGGGTGGTGAAGGAGCGCGCCGCGGACCAGGCGCTGGTGCCGCCGCAGCTGCTGGCCGTGCGCACGCGCCAGTAGTAGGTGGTGTTGGCGTTCAGGCCCGGGGAGACGGTCCAGGTGCTGGCCGACAGGCTCGAGGCCGAGGCTACCACGTTGGTGAAGGCCGAGTCGGTGGCCACCTGCACGTCGTAGCTGGTGCCCGTCACGTCGCTCCAGTCCAGCACGGCGGCGAAGGCCACGCCCGTGGCGCCGTTGGCCGGGGAGGCGAGGGTCGGCGTGGTGGGCGAGGCGCAGGCCGGCGTCGCGCAGACGCAGGCGCTGGCCGGGCTGAAGCAGGCGTTCGAGCTGGCGGCGACGATCGAGTAGCAGTACTGCCGGCCGTTGGTCACCTCGCCATCGGTGTAGCTGGTGCCGGTGACGGTGGCGACCTTCGCCTTGCCGAAGTCGCAGCCCGCGAAGCCCTCCGTCTTCATCACCCAGTACTCGTTGGCGCCGGTGGTGGCGGTCCAGCTCAGGGCCACCGAGCCATCACCCGGCGTGGCGCTGGTGGAGGGGGCGGTGGTCGGGCCGCAGACCTTGCGCACGGGCGTCGGCGTGCTGCAGGCGATGCCGTGGCGGTTGAAGGCCGCGTGGATGGCCGTCATGTGCGGCGTGCCGTCGGCCAGGTTGCCGTTGTCGTCATCCGCCGCCAGCCAGGACATGTAGCCGTTGGTGGCGCCGCAGCCGTCGGAGGTGCCGCCGGTGCAGTTGCAGGCGTGCCACGTGCCCACGTTGCCGCTGCCCTGGTAGAAGATCTTGTTGGCGACGATGAAGGCGGTGTTCGAGTCGTAGTTGTACGGCGCCCCGCGCAGATCCTTGGAGACGAAGTCCCAGGCGGCCTGGCGCGTCGGGCCGGCGGCGCAGTGCACCTGGCGGCTGCAGGGGCCGGTGCCGGAGCTGCAGCTGGTGCAGACGAAGTTCGCCGGCGTCTGCGGGGTGGCCGGGCTGTGCTTCAGGTAGTCCGCGTCGCGCACGCCCGAGCAGTCCGTGGCGCAGTGGGCGGCGCCCGTCTGCGCCTCGTTCACGTTGTAGCCCGTGCCGTCCGCCGTCATGCCGCAGCCGTCGTCCAGCGTCTGGAAGAAGCCGTGGCCCACGCACGAGGTCTGCAGGCGGTAGATGGCCGCGATGTCCGCGTAGCCCTCGGACGAGTTGCTCAGCGTGCCGTTGGCGTCGAAGTCGTCGATGCCGTGGCCCCACTCGTGATCGAAGACCGCGCCGATCTCACCGGTGTTCCGGCAGCCGCCGCCGCTGCGGTAGAAGTTGACCGAGGTGCCGTTCCAGTAGGCGTTGCAGGTGCTGGCGATGTTGACGGTGGCGGGGAGCTGGCCCTGCAGCCAGGTGTTGCTGGGCAGCCAGCCGCGGGCCTGCTCGGCCAGCTTGTTGAGCTCGTAGAAGGAGGAGCGCGCCGCGGCGGTGTTGCCCGCGCCGCCACCGCCCGTGGTGCAGTCGTGGTTGCCGTTCACGCCGCCCAGGTTCATGCTGCCCGTGGCGGAGCTGAAGGTGATGGAGCCGCAGTTGTCGGTGATCCGGACGTACTTGCCGTTCAGCGTGGTGGTGGCGGTGCCGGAGGTGTAGTCGTAGACGCCGGCGCCGTCCGTGTAGTTGTTCGGCGCGGCGAAGCCCGTGTTCGCCCACGGCATCGGCGAGTCCGGCTGCATGGTGCCGCACTGCTCGTTGTTGGGGCAGATCTCGGTGTTGGTGGACGGGTAGATGCCGCCCTTGAGGGTGGCGTCCAGGTAGTGGTTCTCGTCCTCGAAGGCGAGGAGCTCGCCCGTCTGCGCGTCCACCGTCACCTTCCAGCGCTCACTCTCGCCCGCGCGCTGGAAGCCGTAGCTCCACACCAGGGCGTGGGTGTAGCCAGCGCCGAAGGTGCCCTTGAAGGACTGCCCCTCCTGCGTGCCCGCCTGGGCCATGGGGGCGATCTCCAACGTGGGCTGCATCCACACGTTGCTCGGCGTCTCGTACACGCCGAGGAAGTCGCCCGCGAACGCGGTGGCCTGCTCGGCCGACACCGCGGGCTTCGTGGAGACCGCCGCGGGGTTGGCCCAGGCCTCGGTGCCCAGGAGGATGAGGTTGCCGTGGTTGATGACGGCAGAGACTCGCGCGTGGCGCACGGGGACGCCGTCGAGCTGCTGGGGGATGTGGATCATCCACAGGTGCGGCGCCACCTGCGTCACGCGGGGCTCACCCAGCTGCATCGGATCCACGCCGAGGGCCTTGGAGTTGCTCGCGATGAACCGGACGATCAGATCGCCCACCGTCGCCGCGTCCACCTGGCTGACGTTGCGGCCGAGCTGCTGGCGCATGCTGTCCAGCGACACGTTGTTGCCGAAGCCGGTGCCCGGGATCATCGGGATGGCGCCGTGGATGGCGGTGGCCGCGCCCGTGCGCGGATCCACGTAGACGCTGAAGTCCTTGCCGTTGAGCGAGAAGAAGGTGTCCCACGCGCCGAGGTTCGACGCGGCCATCTGCGCCTGCGCCTCATCCAGCGGGACGTTGGAGATCGGGATCGTGAGCTCCGGCTTGAAGAAGGCCTTGCTCGTGAGCGAGCTCGGCGCGGACTGGGGGGGAACGATTGCCCAGCTCGCAGCTGCCAGCAGCAGGGCGAGACAGGCAGTCAACTTCGCAACATGGCGCATACGGCTCTCCTGATGGGGGGACCGCGGAACATGGGACCGGGGATGCGTCCCAAGGGGATGGCAGCGCCTGATGTGGGATCGGAAAGAAGGAGAATGCCGCCAATAAGTTGATTACGGGGCAGACTCTGTAAACCAGAATCCCAAGGTAGACAAGGACTGTCGGTGTGGGCCGGAAGCACTTCCAGTGCGGTCTAATTTTTCGGCCAGATCTGTACCCAGTCGTCCTGGATGAGCTTGCCGCCGGTCCGGTCGGTGGTGCCGCTGGCGGAGAAGTTGCGGGGCTCTCGCAGGGCCAGCACGCCCGCCTCGAGCCAGAAGAGGAGCAGGGCCGCCGTGGCGAGCGCGGGGAGCCGGGTGGCCAGGGTGGGGCGGCGCGAGGCGAGCACCTTCGCGGGCAGCAGCAGCAGCGGGAGGAGCGCCGGGAAGACGGCCAGCATGCCTCGCGCGTAGCCGAAGAAGGCCAGGGTGATGAGCAGGCGGTGCAGCACCACGAGGGTGAAGAGGCTGAAGGCCCGGTGGGGCACGCGCAGCGAGAGCACCGCGCCGGCCAGCAGCAGCAGCGCGAGCGGCCACTTGAGCCAGGCGCTCTCCGGGATGAAGACATCCACCGGCGGCCGGGCGCCGCGCAGCCCGGCGGGGAAGTTGGAGGCGCCGAGCCCCAGGCTCAGGCCGTCCAGCCAGCGCGCCAGCTTGGAGAGCCAGAGGCGAGCCGCGTCGCCGGGGTGCTCGCCCATCCAGCGCAGGCCCTCCGCGTAGCCGTGGAGCAGCAGGTGGCGCTGGGAGGGGTTGGCCACGTCCAGGTTGCCGTTCGCGCCGAGCTGGTTGACGAGGTCCGGGGTGAAGCCGCCCGTGGCCTGGGCGTTGTTGGCCATGGCGAAGTTGATGGGGCCGTAGACGGTGACCAGGGTCAGCTCGGGGAGCGGCTCGAGCTCTGGGTTGCGCGCGTTGAGCTCCTGGAGCACGCGCGCGTTGCGCACGCTCCACGGGGCCAGCACCGCCAGCGAGACGGCCACCGCCACCGCCCACCGGGCGAGCTGGGGCCGCAGCGGCAACTGGCGATCCCTGTCGAAGGCGACATAGGCCAGGAGGAAGGGCCAGAGGTAGAGGTGCTCGGCCCGCGTCAGCGAGCCCAGGCCCATGGCGATCCCGAGGAGCACCGCGGCCCTCCACGCCAGCCCGGCCCGGGACTGGAATACCAGCCAGCACGTGGCGGAGAGGAAGAGCGCGTACAGCACCTCGTTGCTGTACGTGGTGGAGAGGATGATCCAGCCGAAGCTGGCCGCGAAGAGCCCCGCCGCGAGCAGGCTCCAGGCCGTGCCGAGCACCCGGCGCCACCACCACCAGGAGAACGCCACGGTGGCCGAGTTCAGCACCGCGAGGCTCAGCTTGTAGGGGAAGGCGCTGTCGCGTGGCTCGCCCAGGAGCTGGTACAGCAGCCCGAGCAGCCCGGGGAACAGCGGTGGATGGTAGGGGAGGGTCGCCTGCGCCGGCCTGTCCCGCACCCAGTCCAGGGCGTACGTGTGGAAGAAGCGGGCGTCTCCATAGAAGAAGATGGAGAAGGGCCAGGTGCGGTCCAGCGCGCCTTGGAGGTACAGCAGCCGGAGCAGGAGGCTGAGCAGGAACGTGCTGGTGACGCCCACCGCCACCGGGTGTCGCGTGCAGAACGCTCGCGCGCTGAGGAGGAGCCGGGGCATGGGAGGCACGGCTCCTTCCTACCAGGGCACTGGAGGCCGTTCTACGTCCAGCGCACCACGGCTCAGTCGCCGCAGGCCGTGCTCACCACGCCCGCGGGCGCGAGGGCCCAGCGCCGCTCGGGAGACTCGGCCAGGGCGGGGAAGGGGTGACAGCCCGCCTTGCGCGCTTGCTTCATGTCCACCACCACGGGCTCGCTCGCGGGCCAGGCGCCCGTCCGCAGCCGCTCCTGGAGGCCCGCGACGTTCGGCACCACGTCGATGGGCCGCTCCAGGTACCAGCTCGCGAAGGGGTAGAAGTTGTAGGCCGAGACGAGGCGCACGGTGGAGACGGGGTGCTCGTGGAAGAAGTCACGCAGCAGCGCCCCTCGCTCGTTGAGGATGCGCTCGCGCCCGAGCTGATCTCCCGCCAGCCGGAGGCTCACCACCGCCTGCAGTCCGAGCAGGGCGAGCGCCACCGTGACGCCTCTCGGGCGCCGCTGGCTCAGGGCGGAGAGCGCTCCGGCGATGGCGAAGGCGGAAGGGAGGATCAGGTTGAAGGCCCAGAAGGGGTGTCGATCCGCGCCCTGGCGGAAGATGAGCAGCATGCCCAGGCCCGGCACGGCGCTCAGGAGCAGCGCGGGGACGAGCCCTCGCGGGCGCTCCACGAAGGGCAGCCACACCGCCGCCGAGGCGAGCAGCGCGAGCGTGCCCCAGCCGAGCCCCGCGCCGAGGAAGCCGAGCTGCTTGTGCGCCCAGTCCCACGCCCCGGGCAGGTTGCTCGAGGCGCGATAGCGGAACTGCCAGATCATGGCCTCGGCGCCACCATTGGCCCACACGAGCCAGGCGGCCACGGCGGCCAGCGTCACGGCGGTCACCAGGCCCGGCGCGAGTGCCTCCCTCCAGGCCGAGGCGCGCCGCCAGGCTCCAGCGCGCAGCTCCACCCAGGCGATACAGAGCGAGAGCACCGCCGCGCCGAGCACTCCATCCCAGGAGGAGAGCACGAGCGCCGCGAGCACCCCGGGCAACGTCCACCGCCAGGGCTCACCTCGCAGGGCGCGCCGCAGCACGGCCTCGAGGGCGAGAAGGAACAAGGGCGTGGCCAACGTGAGCGTGGTGAGCAGCCGCCCGTAGACGAGCACGTAGGGACAGGTGGCGATGGCCGCCGTGGAGAGGAGCGCCAGCGGCTCCGGGACGATCAGCCGCAGCACGCGGAACAACAGCAGCAGGGCGAGCCCCGCCGAGACGAGCGCCGCGAGCCGAGGCCCCGCCTCGTTCGTGGTGATGAGCTGCACCCCGGCGGAGACCCAGACAGGCAGCGGCGGGTGGTGGGCGTAGACGCCGACGCGCGGACCGGGCCCGGGGAACGGTGCCACCCTCGCCCCCAGCAGCGCGTCAACGGGGCCCTCCGCCAGCAGGTTGCGCGCTCCCAGTCCCCAGATGGTGGCGTTGACGCCCTCCTCCGTCTGGCCAAACGGATCGAAGAGCGAGGGGAGCGAGAATCCGAGCGGGAGCGCACAGAGCAGCGCCAGCGCGAGGGCGCGCCAGCGGGCAGATACAGGCCCGGCGGCCAGCGGGGTGGACTCGGGAGGGTTCATCGTCGAGTCCCTCCCGTATCGTCTTGGCGCAGGGCAGGGAAGGGCAACGTGTCCTCAGTCAGATTCGGCGGAGGCTGGGCTGGACCTCGAGACGCTCGCCTACGCCGTGGTGGAGCCCGGCGTCACCTACGCCCAGATGTATGAGGAGCTTCCAGGGTTGGTTCACAACCCATCGGGTAGTGTGCTATCCACGCAACCTGTCACCACCCATCCGGAGGAGCCCTCCTCCGAATCGACAGGAGTCGCCATGCCCCCCCATGAGGAGAGGGACTATTACGAGCGCATCTACAAGGTCGTGAACCAGATCCCCCGAGGCCAGGTGGCCACCTACGGGGACATCGCCGCCATCGTGGGCGACGGCTGTGACGGGCGTATCGTCGGGCACGCGCTGGGGGCGCTGGGGCCCAACTCGATGAAGGTGGCCTGGCAGCGCGTGATCGGCCGCAACGGGAAGATCACCACCTCGGGGCTGCATCAGCCCGACAAGCTGGCCGCCGAGGGCGTCAAGTTCGACGAGCGCGGCTGCGTGCTCATGGATCAGTTCCACTGGGCCGGACCGAGCGAGGCGTGGGCCCGGGAGAACGGCTTCCAGCTGCTCCCCAAGGGCGGCGCGAGCGACGAGCCGGACAACCAGCTCAGCCTCTTCTGACGTGGAAAACCGAGGCTCCCACGGGGCGAGCCGTGGGATTCTTGGCGCATGACCGAGATCGAAACCCTCGAGGCCTTCGAGCAGCACCTGCGCAGCGGGGCGTCGTTCTGCAACGTGGTCATCCAGGGGTTGGACCTGCGGGGCTTCTCCCGGGAGCTCGCCTCCGCCGCGCTGGCGGGCGCTGCCTTCATGGGCTGCCAGCTCGAGCAGGAGGCCCTGCAGGTCGCGCTGTCACATGGGGCCCTGGTCTTCCCGCCCTTCCTGGGGCTGCCGTACCAGCCCTATCGGAGCCAGCTCTACACGCCGGAGGAGCTCTACGCGGGCTTCGAGCCCGCCCGGCCCGAGAGCTACGCCGGGACGCTGGATGCCCGCGTCTACGCCCACTGGGAAGCGCAGGGCCGGGCCAACCCGCCGTCGATCCTCGAGACGCTGGGGCAGCGGCTCCATGATCACGCCGTCACCGACGCCATGGAGGAGCTGCTCGCCGGCGAGGGGAAGCCACGCAAGGTGGTGGCCATCATGGGCGGCCACTCCATGCTCCGAGGACAGCCGGACTACCGGACGGTGGCGGTGCTCGCGCGCGAGCTGACCCGGCGCGGCTTCTTCATGGTGAGCGGCGGCGGCCCGGGCGCGATGGAGGCCACCCACGTGGGGGCGTGGTTCGCCCGGCGGAGCGAGGAGGAGCTGGATGCGGCGCTCGCCATCCTCGCCAGGGCCCCGAGCTACAAGGATCGGGAGTGGCTGTCTCGCGCCTTCGAGGTGCGCGCGGCGTTCCCGCTCACCGCGGAAGAGCGCCTCGCGTGCGCCAGCCTGGGCATCCCCACCTGGCACTACGGCCACGAGCCGCCCAACGCCTTCGCCACCCACATCGCCAAGTACTTCGCCAACAGCGTCCGCGAGGAGGGCCTGCTCACCATCGCCCGAGGCGGCATCATCTACTCACCCGGGAGCGCGGGCACGATCCAGGAGATCTTCCAGGACGCCTGCCAGAACCACTACAACACCGTGGGCGTGGTCAGCCCCATGATCTTCCTGGGGCGCGAGTTCTGGACGCGCACCCGCCCGATCTACCCGCTGCTGGAGCAGCTCGCCCGGGGCCAGGAGTACGCGCGCTACCTGCGCATCACGGACTCGCTGGAGGAGATCGTCCAGGCGCTGGAGGCCTATGATCGCGAGCAGCGGTGAGGAGCGGTATGGTCCGCGGCCATGCCCACTCCCCACATCTCCGCCGCGCCAGGAGACTTCGCCGAGGTGGTGCTGATGCCCGGCGATCCGCTGCGCGCGCGCCACATCGCCGAACGCTTCCTGGAGGGTGCGCGCCAGGTCACCGCGGTGCGCAACATGTACGGCTACACGGGCACCTGGCAGGGCCGGAAGCTCTCCGTGATGGGCCATGGGATGGGCGTTCC
Organism: Myxococcaceae bacterium; assembly: GCA_016926755.1. Lineage (GTDB taxonomy): Bacteria > Myxococcota > Myxococcia > Myxococcales > Myxococcaceae > Hyalangium. The sequence goes on from JAFGNZ010000217.1 coordinate 21,225, forward strand.
CTCCCTGTCCATCTACGCCACCGAGCTGGTGAAGGAGTACGGCGCCCGGGTGCTCATCCGCGTCGGCAGCTGTGGTGCCATCCGGCGGGACGTACCCATACGCAGCGTCATCGTCGCGCTCGGGGCCGGCACGGACTCGAAGGTCAACCGCATGCGGCTGCTGGACCATGACTTCCCCGCGGTGGCGGACTTCACCCTGGCCCGCCGGGCGGTGGAGGCGGCCGAGCGCCGCTCCCGCATGGTGCGCGTGGGCTCCGTCTTCTCCACGGACCTCTTCTACCACCCGCAGCCCCAGCTCCTGGATGTGCTCGAGCGCATGGGCATGCTGGCCGTGGAGATGGAGGTTGCAGGGCTCTACGGCGTGGCCGCGGAGTACGGGGCCCGCGCGCTCTCGCTGCTCACCGTGTCGGATCAGCTCCGCCTGGGCGAGTCCCTCTCCCCCGCGGATCGGCAGACGACGTTCGACGAGATGATCGAGGTGGCGCTGGACGTGGCCGCCGCCGAGAGCAGCCCTGCCACCTGAGGCTCAGGCGGGCTCGCCTGGCGTGTCGCTCCAGGTGTACGCGGGAGCCTCCGGGGCGTCGCGGCCCCAGGGCCCCGGCTCCTTCAGGATCCAGCGGCGGGCGAGCTCCTCTCCCACGCGGCGCAGCAGCCGGTCGGCCCGAGCGTAGTCCGGGTGCTCCGGCAGGGGGCTCTTGTCCCTCGCCGCCTCGAGCTCGGGGGCGAGCGCCTCCGCATCTCGGAGCACCTCCTCCAGCGCCACGCGGCCCTGCTTGATGTCCAGCAGCCGCTCGCGCAGCGAGCCCGTGGCCTCGAAGACGGGCACGCCGTCACGCAGCCAGCCGGTGGCCAGCGCGATGAGCCGCAGCAGGTTGTAGGCGTTCTTGGGCCGCAGCTCGCGCGCGTCCGGGGGCCGCCGGCCACCGCCACGCGCATAGCGGGTGAGGGCCGCGAAGTCGTTGGCCTCGATCAGCCCCTGGTCCGACAGCGAGCGGTAGAGCTGCTTGATGTACGTCTTGGCCGCGAGGAGCCCGTCCTCGGGCGTGGGCGCCTGGCGCGGCGAGCGCTGCGCCAGCCGGTGGGCCACCTCGTCCAGCTCCGGGGCGGGCTCCTCGCACAGCCAGTCCAGGACGAGATCGCGGTGCTCGGCCAGGCGCTGCGAGCTGGACAGCTTGTGGAGCTGGCTCAGCGCGTAGCGGCCGAAGCTGCCGAAGATGTTGCGAGACACGAAGGCGTCGCGCTCCGCCAGCAGCCACTCGCCCAGGACGTCCCGGGCGCGGACGGAGGGCACAAAGAGCAGCTCCAGCGTGTTGGGATCCGCGCGCAGCGCCTGATCGAGGGCCTTGCGGACCTCCCAGTAGGTGGTGCTGCCATCGGCGCTGACGAGATCCCTTGGCGCCTCGCCCAGCCCCCAGGTCCACGGCAGGGGCAGGGCGAAGATGCCGCGGGAGTCCGTGTCCGAGCCCTCATGGGCCAGCCCCCAGGCGCGTGAGCCCACCGTCGCCTCGAGCACGACGCACGGCTGGAGGGCCTCCCAGGCGGCGGCCCGGCGCAGGGCGAACTGCACCTGGCCGGGCTTGCGCGGCACCAGCTCTTCGCGGGCGTACCAGAGCTCGCCCACGCCGGTGATCTGCACGTCGAAGCCGCCCTCGCGTGCGCGGACGATGCGGCCCACCATGCCCTGGGGGACGCGGCGCTCCCCGGCCACCCGGGCGACACGGGTGATGACCTCCGTGCCGTGGGGCAGGGGGACGGAGAGCGGATCCACGCTCTCCAGCCCCTTGATGCGGTGCTGGCCCTGGCTCATGGACCCGGGATCAGTTGTTGGCGGCGCCCGCGAGGATCCACGAGCGCACGCGCACCACCAGCCCTGGGTTGTTGGTGAAGTAGTTCGTATCGCTCGCGGGCATGCGGCTGCCGCACGTGGTGCCCTCCATCTTGCGGATGAGGGCCGAGTTGTCCGGATCACCGGGCACGACGCGCATGAGCGTGGAGCACGCCGCGTTGTTGGTGGCGACGTTGACCAGGTTGGCGTGGCTGCTGCCGGCCGCGAGGCTGAGGCCGCCACTGGCCCCGTGACAGGCCGTGCAAGAGGGCGCCGTGTTCCACACGTTCTGCACCTCGGTGTAGGCAGGCACATTGACGGGGAAGGTGATGCTGCGCGTCACGGGGGCGCTCTGCTGGTCGGTGACGCTCACCCTGATGGTGAAGGAGGTCTGCGCGCTCACGACAGGAGAGAACCACTGGGCGCTGGTGCCGCTGCGGCTCACCCAGGTTCCCTGCGTGGCCGGAGAGGTCTGGGTCCAGGTGATGGTGAGCGGATCGCCATCCGGATCGCTCGCCGTGATGGAGAAGCTCCCCGTGGTGCCCGCGCTCAGCGAAGCGGGCCCGCTGATGGTGGCGCTCACGACGGGGGCCTGGTTCACCAGCACCACGCTGATGTTGATGGTGCCCTCCACGCTGCCGCCCTGGCCGTCCGAGACGGTGACGCGCAGCTGGTAGGTCCCGGTGGCCGTCACGTTCGGGGCTATCCAGGTGGGGTTGGTGGCGGAGGTGCTGCTGAAGGTCCCCACCGGGGAGGCGGGAGACACCTGGGACCAGGCGTAGGTGAGCGGGTCCCCATCCGCGTCCGTCGCGCTGACCGAGAGGCTGATGGACTGCTGCTCGTTCACCGTGGTGGCGGAGGCCGAGGGCCCCGCCGTGAGCGTGGGCGCCGTGTTGACGAAGGCGCGCACCGTCACGGGGGCTGCGCTGTTGGCCGAGCCGCCCCGGTCGTCCGACACCGTGACGCGGAGCTGGAACGTCGTCTCGGCCGCCGTCTTCGGGGCGGTCCAGGTGGGGTTGGACGTGGTGGTGCTGCTGAACGAGCCCGCGGGGTCGGGGGGCTCCTGCGTCCACGCGTAGGTGAGCGGATCACCGTCCGGATCGGACGCGGTGACCGCGAGGCTGGTGGCCTGCTGGGCGTCCAGCGTGGAGGGGGTGGCCGTGGGCCCCGTCAGCGTCGGCGGGTTGTTCTGCGGCATCGGCGGCGCCACCGTCACATCCACCTGACCGTCCACGGAGCCGCCCTGGCCGTCGGACACCGTCACCGCCAGCGTGAAGGTCTGGGTGCTGGCCACCACCGGCGAGGTCCAGGTGGGGTTGCTCGTGGTGGTGCTGCTGAACGTGCCCGCGGGGCTGGCGGGGACCTGCGTCCAGGCATAGGTGAGCGGGTCGCCGTCCGGGTCCGCCGCGGTGACGGAGAGCTGGATGGCCGCCGCGCCCATCACCGAGGTGGGCGAGGCCTGCGGCCCCTGCGAGATCGTGGGCGACTGGTTGGGCGGAGGGCGCACGGTCACCGCCACAGCGCCGCTGGCGGAACCCCCCTTGCCGTCGGACACCGTGACGCGGAGCTGGAAGGTCGTCTGGGCCGTCACGGCCGGCGCGGTCCAGGAGGGGTTGGCCACGGTGGTGCTGCTGAACGAGCCTGCGGGGTCGGCGGGCTCCTGCGTCCACGCGTAGGTGAGCGGATCCCCGTCCGGATCGGACGCGGTGACCGAGAGGTTGGTGGACTGCTGGGAGTCCACGGTGGTGGGGTTGGCGGTGGGGCCCGCGGTCAGCGTCGGCGCGCCGTTCTGCGGCTCCGGTGGCGCCACGGTCACGTTCACCTGGCCGTCCACGGAGCCGCCCTTGCCGTCGGACACCGTCACCACCAGCGTGAAGATCTGGGTGCTGGCCACCACCGGCGAGGTCCAGGTGGGGTTGGCCGTGGAGGTGGTGCTGAACGTGCCCGCGGGGCTGGCGGGGGTCTGCGTCCAGGCATAGGTGAGCGAGTCGCCATCCGCGTCTGCCGCGGTGACGGAGAGCTGGACGGCCGCCGCGCCCGTCACCGAGGTGGGCGAGGCCTGCGGCCCCTGCGAGATCGTGGGCGACCGGTTGGGCGGAGGGAGCACGGTCACCGTCACGGAGCCCGCGACGAGGCCGCCCTTGCCGTCGGACACCGTGACGCGGAGCTGGAAGTTCGTCTGGGTCGTCACCGTCGGCGCCGTCCAGGTGGGGGTGGCCGCGGAGGTGTTGCTGAAGGCTCCCGCCGGAGACGAGGGCGTCTGGTTCCAGGCATAGGTGAGCGAGTCGCCATCCGCATCCGCGGCGGTGACGGAGAGGTTCACGGACTGCTGCGAGTTGACGGTCGTGGAGGAGGCGGTGGGGCCCGCGGTCAGCGTGGGCGCGGCGTTCTGGTTGCTCGGCGGCGCGACGTCCACCTCCACCTGGCCCTGCACGGTGCCGCCATTGCCGTCCGAGACGGTCACCCTCAGCGTGAAGCGCTGGGGGGTGCTCACCTCGGGCGAGGTCCAGGTGGGGTTGGCCGCGGAGAGGCTGCTGAAGGCGCCGACGGGCGTGGCGGGCTCCTGCGTCCAGGAGTAGGTGAGCGCGTCATCGTCCGCGTCCGAGGCGGAGAGGGAGAGCTGGATCGCGACGGCGCCCGTCACGGACGAGGGGGACGCGCTGGGCGTTCCGGAGGCGATGACGGGCGCGCGATTGGCGGGGACGGGCGGGCGCACCACCACCGTCACCGAGCGGCGGACCGTGCCTTCCCTGCCATCCGACACCGTGACGCCGAGCTGGAAGGACGTCACCGAGGTGACCTGCGGCGCCGTCCAGGTGGGGCTGGCGGCGGCAGGATCGCTGAAGGCGCCCGCCGGCGACGCGGGCGTCTGCGCCCAGGCGTAGGTGAGCGAGTCATTGTCCGGGTCCGTGGCCTGCAGGGAGATCGCCACCGCGGCGCCGGAGGTCACGTCCGCGGACTGCACGCTCGGGCCGGTGAGGATGGGGGGCTTGTTCGCGGGAGGCTGGGGGTCGTCACCGCAGGCAGAGGCCAACATCCCAACGAGCAATAACGACGCGAGGCACAGCGAAGACTGGCGGTACATGGACCCTCCCAAGACGAACGGGCTCGAACCCTAGCCCAGATCCGGGAGGGATTGATGCCTCGGGGGGGATTCCCGGGACCGGGAGCCTCGGCGCTTCTCGCCCAGCAGCCGGGGCGGGATGAAGCGTGACATCGATGATGCCCCAGCCGCCGAAGCTTCCCTGAACCCGCGCGAGGGACTTGCCTTGGCCCCCCACGTCTCGCTCAAGCTCCCTCCCGAGAGGGAGGGTGCCGTGACGAAGCTCCAAGGGATTTCGCTGTTCCTCTGTGTATCGCTCCTCGTGCTGCCGGTGCTCGCCATGGCCCAGGCCGGCGGGCGGCAGGCCAAGGCGCGGGGCGTCCTGCTGGAGCAACTCATCTGGCAGCAGGCCGAGAAGGTCCTCACGCCCGAAACGGTGGTGGTCATCGCGCTGGGCGCGCAGGCCAAGGAGCATGGCCCGCACCTGCCCCTCGCCAACGACTGGAACATGGCCGAGTACCTGAAGCAGCGCGTGCTCCAGGGCTCCGACGTCGTGATCGCCCCGACGATCAACTACTCGTACTACCCGGCGTTCGTGGAGTACCCCGGCTCGACGTCGCTGCGGCTGGAGACGGCCCGGGACGTCATCGTCGACATCTGCCGCGGCCTGGCCCGCTTCGGCCCTCGCCGCTTCTACGTGCTCAACACCGGCATCTCCACGCTGCGGGCGCTCCGTCCGGCGGCGGAGCTGCTCGCGGCCGATGGCATCACCCTGCACTTCACCAACCTGCTGCACGCCACCAGCGAGGTGGAGAAGGAGGTACAGCAGCAGGCGGGCGGCACCCACGCCGACGAGCTGGAGACGTCGATGATGCTCTACATCGCCCCAAAGACGGTGGACATGGCCAGGGCCGTCAAGGACTACCACCCCGGCAAGGGGCCCTTCAGCCGGACTCCCACCGACGCGGGCATCTACTCGGAGAGCGGCGTCTATGGGGACGCGACGCTGGCGACCCGCGCCAAGGGCAAGCGCGTGGTGGAGGCGTTGGTGAGCGCCATCCTCGCGGACATCGAGGCGCTGCGCCGGACCCCCGTGGGGGCTCCCCAGGCCGCCGATGGGGGCGTGCCGACGGGCTCACACTGAGCGCCATAGAAGGTGATCGGAGCGCTCGGGGACGGCACAATCCCGGGCGGCAGTCCCGCCCCAGGAGTCTCCGCCATGCGCGTCGTCCTGATGTCCGGTTCCTCCCACCCCGCGCTGGGGGCGGCTGTATCGAGCCTGATCGATCTCGAGCTGGGACGATGCCTCCTCGATGTCTTCCCCGACGGCGAGCACCACGTGGAGGTCTCCGAGGAGGTGAGGGGCTGTGATGTCTACCTCCTCCAGCCGCTGGGGCCGCCCGTGGACTCCCACCTCATGGAGCTGCTCCTGCTGGTGGATGCGTGCCGGCGCCGTGGGGCCTCGCGGGTGACGGTGCTCGTGCCCTACCTGGCCTATGCCCGGCATGATCGCCGGGAGACGGGGCGGGAGCCGCTGGGGGCGCGGCTGGTGGCGGACCTCATCCGCGCCGCGGGGGTGGACCGGGTCGTCGTGGTGGACCTGCACAGCCCGGCCGTCGAGGGCTGCTTCAACATCCCCGTGGAGCACCTGAGCGCCATGCCGCTGCTGGCCGAGCACCTGCGCGGCACGGCCACGCCGGGCGCTGTCATCGTCTCGCCCGATCTGGGCGGGCTGAAGCGCGCGGAGCGGTACGCGGCCCAGCTCAAGCTCCCGGTGGCCGTGGTCCACAAGCGCCGCATGAGCGGCTCCCAGGTGCAGGCGCGCAGCATCACGGGCGAGGTGAAGGGCTGCGCCCCCATCCTGGTGGACGACATGATCTCCACCGCTGGCACCATCGAGGCGGCGGTGAACGCCCTGCTGGAGGCCGGCTGCACGCCAGAGATCACCGTGGTGGCCACGCACGCGCTGCTGGTGGGCCCCGCGATCGATCGGCTCCAGCGGCTCCCGCTCCGCCGCCTCCTCACGACGGACAGCGTCCCCCTGACCGGGCGGCTGCCGTTCGCGGTGGAGGTGGTGTCCATCGCCCCGCTGCTGGCCCGGGCCATCGAGCTGCTGCGCATGGGCGGCCAGGGCAGCTGAGGTCCAGCGGCTCCGGCACTGTTTTTCATTTCTGCCCAAGTCCGGTAAAAACAGCGTGTTTCATTTCATCCCTGGAATGTTTGCATTTTATTCCTGAAATGAAGACACGAGGCGCAGACCTGTCTTTCAGACTCGAAAAGCTCCTCCGAGAACGCGGGGCTCCCCTGAGTTGAAAGCCGCACGGAGTGGGTGTAACCCATTGAGCAGCGGTGAATGGGAGTGCTCGATGAGAGACAGGGTGTTGCACTCGATACGTCCGGATGTTTTGACTCCTGGAACGCAGGTGGAGCACTGGCGGATCCTCGAGAGCCTGGGGCAACGAGGGCAGGGCGCGCTCTACCGTGTGGAGGATGTCCGGCACCCCGGAGCGCCGCTGACGCTGAAGCTCTCGCTCCGCGCGCAAGAGGGGGCCCTTGAAGACAAGGTGGCCCGGCTGGGCGCGGCGCATTCCAACCTGGCTCGGCTGCGCGGCTACGGGCGCGCGGCTCTCCCAGGCGGCGCCTGCTTCTTCTCCGTCCGCGACCAGGTGCCCGGGTGGGAGCTGCCGGCGTGGGTGGAGATGGCCAACCCCTCCTTCCTCCAGATCGCCGCGCTCCTGAGCCGGCTGGCCTCGGCGCTGAACGACATGCACGCGCGGGACACCTGGCACCGGGAGATCCACCCGGACAACATCCAGGTGCGCGAGGAGGACGGAGAGCCGGTGCTGCTGGACCTGCGGGCCGGCGGTGACGAGGGCGTGGACGCGCTCCTCCAGGAGCCCCTGCCACCGGAGGCCCAGGTGTTCCGCAGCCCCGAGGCGCTGCGCTTCCTGAGGATGAACGGCGGCCGCAAGGACGCCCGCTACCACGACCTGCCCACCGATGATTTGTACGCCATTGGGGCCACCGCGTACTGGCTGGTGACGGGGCACCCGCCCTTCTCCCCGAGCCTGCCGATGGAGCAGCTCCACACCGGGATCGAGCTGCGGATGCCGCCGCCGCCGTGGGAGGTGAATCCGCGAGTGCCCAGGCCGCTGGGGGCGATCATCATGAGGCTGATGAGCAAGCTCCCCGAGGCCCGGCCGCAGAGAGGGGAGACCCTGAACGCGGAGCTGATGGTGGCCGTGTCCGCGGGGCCCCGCTCCATGTGGGCGACGCGCGTCTTCGACTGGGAGCGCGATCAGGAAGGCCGGGAGATCTTGCCGCGCCGCGTCGTCCGCCCACCCCCTCCCAAGGTGCCGCCGCCGCCGGGGCTGAAGCTGCCGCGGGTCGTCTATTTCTTCAGCCCGCCCCCCGGGCAGCCGGCCGTGTTCAACGAGGGGCCCGCCGCTCGGAGGCGCTCCTTCGGGAGCGAGCCGCCCGATCCCCTGGGACCCTGGTCCCGGATGATGTGAGCGCAGACTGCTCGAAGTGAGCGTTCCCCCCTGGCTGGTTGGGGGAGCGCCGGGCATGGCGCCTGGGCGCCCCTCTCATTAACCTGCGGGCCATCCCGCGGTTGGGGGGAGTGTCTATGACTCAGCGACAGCGAGTGACGCCCGAGCAGTCCTCAGCAGCGCCCCTCTCCTCGGAGCAGGCCGCTCCCTCTTCGGTGGACCCCGAGCGCTCGCGCGAGCGCGGGCTCGTCCTCCATGAGCTTCGCCCGGAGGAGGACGTGTTCGGCTACCTCCAGCGCGTGCGCGGCGGCTTCGACGCTCGCCTGTACCAGCAGGTGCTCGGGGCGGCGAACCCCTACAAGGAGGGGGATGAGGCCATCGGGGTGGCGGCGGCGGACGAGCTGTCCCGCGCCAACGCTCGGGCGCTGCTGTCGCGCGCCCGGCTGGGAGCGCTCCACGCGCACCCGCCGCTGGAGGATCGGCTCTACGCCTTCATGCTGGAGGCGATCGACGCCGAGGCCCAGGCGGCCACGGCGGACTGGACGGTGGGGCGGCTGAAGGACTTCCTGCTGTCGGCGCGCGAGGAGGAGCTCAAGGGCGTCTGCCGTGGCCTGGGCAGTGACGTCATCGCCTGCGTCGTCAAGCTGATGAGCGACGCGGAGCTCACCACCGTGGGCAGCAAGGTCTTCCACCCGCTGCCGGGCAGCAGGCTGGGGGCGCGCGGCTACCTCGGGGCGCGCATCCAACCCAACTCGCCCACCGATCACCCGGAGGACATCCGCTGGCAGGTGTTCAACGGCTGGTCCTTCGCGGTGGGGGACGTGGTGCTGGGCACCAACCCCGTGTCCTCGGCCCCCGAGTCCGTGGCCGCGGTGGAGGCGGCGCTGCACGAGCTCCTCGTCACCTTCGGGCTGCAGGAGGTGATGCCCCACTGCGTGCTGTCGCACATCGACATCCAGGCGCGGGTGGAGGAGCTGCAGCCGGGCACCACGGGCATCTGGTTCCAGAGCATCGCGGGCACCGAGGCCGCCAACCGCACCTTCGATGTCACCCTGGAGAAGATGGTGGAGCACGCGGCCCGGCGCGGGGGCCGGTACGGGCTCTACTTCGAGACGGGGCAGGGCGCGGACGCGACGAACGGCCAGCACGGCGGCTGTGACATGGTGCTGCTGGAGGCGCGCAAGTACGGGTTTGCCCGGGCGCTGCGGCGGCGCGTGGCGCTGGCGCAGGTGGGCGCCGGGCGCGAGGCGGCCCCCTGGGTCCACGTCAATGACGTGGCGGGCTTCATCGGCCCGGAGGTGTTCCGCTCGCGCGAGCAGCTGGTGCGCTGCTGCCTCGAGGACATCGTCATGGGCAAGCTGCACGGGCTGATGATCGGCCTGGACGTCTGCTCCACGCTGCACATGGACGTGACGCTGGACGATCTCTCCTGGTGCCTGGATCAGATCGCCCCGGCGAGCCCCGGCTACCTGATGGCGCTGCCGACGCGCAATGATCCGATGCTGAGCTACCTGACGACGGCGTTCCAGGATCACGTGCGCCTGCGCGAGCGCTTCGGCACCCGGGTGGATGACCGGATGTGGGCCTTCTTCCAGCAGCTCGGGGTGATCGACGCGCAGGGGCGGCCCACGGCGCACTTCGGGGACCCGCGCCACGTGTACGCGCAGTACCGCCGGCGCAAGGGAGACACGCGTCCGGAGGCGGAGCTGCGTGCCGAGGCCGAGCGACAGATGGCCGAGGTGCGCGCCCGCGGTGTGCCGCTCGCGGTGGGCCACGGCGCGCAGCCCTGGGAGCTGGAGCCCGCGCTGGAGCGGGAGGTGCGCGGCCACTACGAGGACGCCAAGGCGGGCATCTGGACGGAGCTGTCGCCCGCGTTCATCGACGGGCTTCCCCACGCGGTGCGCCTGCGCACCCAGGCGGCGGATCGGCGCGACTACATCCTCCACCCCGTCTCCGGCGAGCGGCTGGACGCGGAGTCGGTGCGCGCGGTGGAGGCGCTCAGGGCGAGCCGGGGCGCGCGGTGGGACGTGCAGATCGTCATCTCGGACGGGCTGGATCCGCGCTCCCTCATGGACACGGGCCACCTGGCGCCGTTCCTGGAGACGCTGCGCCACGAGCTGGAGGCCGCGAGCTACCGCGTGGCGCCCGAGCACCTGGTGGTGAGCTACGGCCGCGTGCGGGCCGGCTACCAGGTGGGAGCGCTGCTGTTCGGGGATGCGGCGGATGCGTTGCCGCGGGCGCTCGTCCACGTGGTGGGAGAGCGGCCCGGCTCGGGCCACCACAGCTACTCCGTGTACCTCACCGCGCCCGCGGGCCGGATCTGGGCGGGCCAGGAGCGCCCGGTGGACCACGACATCACGCGGGTGATCGCCGGGATCTCGGACACGAGCGTGCGGCCCGAGAGCGCCGCGCGCGAGGCGGTGCGCATCCTCGGGGAGCTGTGCCGGGGGTGAGGCCGTTCTCCCCCAGGCTCCAGCTCACGCTGCTGGGCGTCACCGCGCTGCTGATGCTCGGCCTCTTCCCCAGGCTGTTCGACAGGTTCCAGGAGCAGGCGCAGGTCGTGCGATCGCCGGAGGCGGGCCTGCTCCTCGTGGCGCGGCCGGGCGGCGGGGATCGCAACTTCGACAGGACGGTGGTGCTCCTGGTGGAGGTGGGGCCGGAGCGGACGTGGGGGCTGGTGCTCAACCGCCTGAGGACGCCGCGAGACGAAGCGCTCCCCGCCGGAGCGGAGCGCTGGGGCGGACCCGTGCTCCCCGAGCACTTCGCCACGCTGCTCCGTGCGCCCACCGCCCCTGACGGCGCGCGGCGCGTCCTCGAGGAGCTCTCCTGGCGGGAAGGGCTGGCGCCGGAGGGGTGGACGAGAGGTGGCTCGCTGACGTTCGCCGGGCTGTCGGTGTGGGGGCCCGGGCAGCTCGAGCAGGAGCTGGCGCGGGGTGGCTGGGTGCTCGTGGAAGCGGACGCCGCGCGCGTCTTCTCCGAGCCAGGCGCCCTGTGGGCCGAGTGTATCGCGCCCCACCTATGAGCCGGGTGCCATGGCCCTCAGGGCCCCACGGGCCACTGGAGCGGGTGCTGAGGCACGTAGCCCAGCACCTCCCGTGCGCGGGTCCCGTCGAGGATGGCCGCGAAGTGGAAGCGGCCCCGGTAGATGCGGTACGAGAACTGTGAGCCGGCGAAGCGCCGCCGGAGCCGGTAGGCGGGGGCCAGCAGCGGCCCCGGGAGGGGGACGGAGTGACGCCCCGATCGGCGGATGCACTCGGCGAGGGGCAGGGTGTCGGCGCCGGGGATGTTGAAGATGCCCTGGGTGCCGCCGGCGCGGATGGCGAGCAGGAACGCGCGGGTGGCGTCCTCCAGCGAGAGCACGTTGAGCATGGGATCGAACCCAGCCGAGCGCAGGCAGAATGGGGCGGACAGGTAGTCGTGGAGCTGCGAGCCCGAGCCGGGGGCCAGCAGCTCCGAGCAGCGCAGCACCGCCACCTCCACCGGGGACATGCCCATGCGCATGCAGGCCAGCACGTCCGCCTCCACGCGATCGCGGACCCACTGAGGCGCCTCCGTCGAGAAGTCGAGCGGGTGATCCTCGGTGATGAGCGTGGGGAGGTTCTCCTGGACGCGGTAGACCTCGACGGAGGAGCGGAAGACCAGCCGGCGCAGGGTGGGGTGGCGCTCGGAGAGCGTGAGGATCCACCGCAGCGCCTCCACGTTCTGCGCGTGGACGCGCGCGCCGCTCTCGTAGGCCCGGTGCATGGCGATGTGGACCAGCACGTCCACGCCCAGATCGCGCGCGGCGCCGAAGAGCAGCCGGTGCATGCGCCGAGGCCGGGTGAGATCGACCTGCTGGTAGGTGAGCCTCGGATCCGCGGGCAGCTTCGCCTCCTCCCAGCTCTCCAGGGCGACGGCGAGCACGGCCTGGATGCTCGGGTCCGCGAGCAGCTCCGCGCAGAGGCTTCGGCCGAGCGGCGTCGTCGCGCCCAGCAGCAGCACGCCTCGGGGAGGCCGGTGTCGCACCGCCCCTGTCGTCGCGCCCTCGCTCATCGAAAGAGCCCCTGGCGCTGGCGCAGGCCCCGATCGAGGAGCGCCTGGACGGCCGCTCGCACCCGCGAGGCGGCGCGCTTCACCACCTCCGGATCATCCGCGTCCTCGGGGTGGAGCCCCTCATGGAGCACGAGCGGCTCGCCATAGTGGATGTGGTAGCGCACGGGCAGGGGGAAGGGCGTGAGCGGGATGGGCACATAGGGGACGCCGAGCAGCGAGCCCAGCTTGTGGAGGTGGCCGATCAGCGGCATCTGCTCCTCCGCGCCGATGAGGGCTACCGGCACCACGGGCACGCGGTGGCGCAGGGCCAGCTCCGCGTGCCCCTCGCGCCACTCCTGGAGCTGGTAGCGCTTCCAGATGGGCTTGGCGATCCCTGGGACACCCTCGGGGAAGAGCAGCACCCACTCGCCCGACTCCAGCAGCGCGCGGAGGTTGCCGGGGGTGCCGCCCACCATGCCGCAGCGGGTGAACAGGGTCCCGACGAAGGGCATGCCCGCCACGAAGAAGTCCGCGACGGCCCGAGGGATCCGGCCGCGGCGCAAGAGGACATCCGTCCAGAGCATCGTCGCGTCGAAGGGCAGGGTGCCCGAGTGGTTGGACGCGAGGATGGCCGGGCCGCGTGTGGGCAGGAGCTCCACGCCGTGGGCGCGCACGCGGAAGTAGCGCCGATGGAGCTGCCCGAGCAGGGCCAGCATGAGGGCCACACGCTCGGGCTCGAGGCCGAAGAGATCGTAGCCATGCCCCGCGTCCCGGATGGGCGCGGAGCGGAGGAGCTCGAGCTCCGACGAGAGCAGCCGCCGCAGGCCCTGACGGCCCCAGTGGCGCGCGGTCGCGAGCACTCCCCTCATGGCGCCCCTCCTGCCTTGCGCTCCAGCGCCCGCGAGGGCCTCGGGGGCGGGGGAGCGCAGTGCTTGCGGAGGACGATGTCCCCTGTGCAGGAATTGCGGGGCGCCAGCATGAGCGGAGGCAGGCGGCATGGCCTAGTGGCGGCGGAGGCTCTCGCGGAACGCGCGGACGCGCTCCACCATCTCCTCCATCGTCTTCCGGGAGACCTCGGAGACGTCGTCCACCAAGCGCTCGGCGTCCCGGAACCTGGGCTCCAGCTCCTTCCACTTGTCCTTGGCCTCCATCCCGGCCAGATGGAGGTCCACGCGGATCTCGTCGCGCAGGGTCTTCAGCTTGCCCAGGTTCTCGTGCATCCAGTCGCGCAGCTGTGTGTTGCTCATGGCATTGCTCCTTTGTGAAAGGGTCGCCCATCGCTAGAGCAAGCTGCGTGCCGCGGCGCCTGCCCGCTCCCCCTGGCCAGAAAAGCGTGGTGCCGCCAGGCGATCCCGGGGATGGTTCTGCCGCGGCGCCGCCGCCTTCTGGGACGGTAGGAGAGTCCGAATGACGACTGAGCCTCGCGAGCGACAGCCTCGCCGCCATTTCTCGATGATCCGGACCTTCGTGCTCGCGGACTTCGTCACGCTGGGCAACGGCTTCTCGGGGGCGGGGACCATCCTCTCGGCCATGCAGTACCTGGCCACCCACGAGCAGGGCTGGCTGTGGCTGGCGTTCGCGCTGATGCCGCTGGCGCTGGTGCTCGACTTCATGGATGGCCGGGTCGCCCGCTGGCGCTTCAAGTCGTCGCCGCTGGGGGCGGACCTGGACTCGCTCGCGGATGTCATTTCCTTCGGGATGGCGCCGGCGGCGCTGGCCTTCGCGGTGGGGATGCGGGGAGTCCTGGACGTGGCGGTGCTGCTGTACTTCGTGGCCTGTGGCATCAGCCGCCTGGCGCGCTTCAACGTCACGGCGGCGGAGCTGAGCGACGGGACGGGCAAGGTGAAGTACTTCGAGGGCACTCCCATTCCGACCAGCCTGGCGCTGGTGGCGGTGCTGGCGGTGGCGACGTGGCAGGGGCGGATTGGCCCCGGGGAGCAGCTCCTGGGAGGGGTGTGGGCGCTGGGGCCCGTGTCGCTGCACCCGCTGGTGCTGCTGTACCTGGCGAGCGGCAGCGCGATGATCAGCAAGACGCTGCGCATCCCCAAGTTCTGAGCCCGCGCTGTCACCTGGCAGACACGCCGCGCGCAGGAGCGGAGGTTCCCTCCGCGCCCGGGCGACTCCCCGGCTTTGCCCTCCGGTGGGCGGTTGCTCGGCCCAACGTGGGTGCCTAGCTTCGCCACCTGATCCTCCGGGCTCATAGAGTGTGGGTTGGGAGTACCTGGGTGGCTGGGGCTGGGTGATGGTGCGGGGGTAGGGATGGGTGCCATGAGTGGGCGCTGGGGCCTGTGGCTCCTGGCGGTGGGGCTGCTCGCGGGGTGCGCGGACCGGGAGCGTGGGTCGATGGCGGATGGCCGCCTGACGGCGACGCCCGGCGGTGTGGACTTCCAGCGCGTGGCGATGTTCGACGCGCGTGCGGTGGAGCTCACCCTGCGCAACGTGGGGCGCGCGCGCATCAACTTGGATGAGCTCTGGGTCGAGGGGCCGGACGAGGCCTACGTGGCGACCTTCACCCAGGAGGGGCCGCACAGCCTGCTGCCAGGCAGCGAGTGCGGGGTGAAGGTGAGCTTCGCGCCGCGAGTGGCGGCCGAGCTGCCAGCCTCGCTCGTCATCCGCTCGGACGCGAAGCGGGAGCCCATCCTGCGCGTCCCCCTGTGGGGCGCGGGGGTGGACGTCTCGGCGAGCGTGTCGCCGCAGCGGCTGGACTTCGGCCGCATCGAGGCCGAGTCGTCGAAGACGCTGGCCGTCACCGTGGAGAACCCCACGGACATGCCGGTGGAGGTGAACACGCGGCTGGTGGGCGCCGACAAGGACGAGTTCTCCATCTCGCCGGTGACGCTGGCCCCGGGAGAGAAGCGCGAGCTGCCGCTGGCGTTCAACCCGGTGCGGGTGGGGCGCAAGAGCGTGGCGCTCGCGGTGACGCCGTGCCGCAACTGCCCGGATGTGCCGGTGCTCGTGGCGGCGGAGGCGTTGGATCGCGCGGTGGTGGCCGAGCCCCCGGAGCTGGACTTCGGCGGAGTGCCCATTGACAAGGACAAGTGGCTCATGGCCCGCCTGCGCAACATCAGCACCGAGCCGATGACGGTGACGCACCTGGAGCTGGAGGGCCGGGATGCCTCCTTCAGCCATGGCGAGACGGGGCTGCCGCTGGTGTTGCAGCCCGGCGAGGCGCGCGAGTGGGCGCTGCGCTACAGCCCGGGCCACATGGGCTTCGCGCGGGACACCGCCCGCTTCCACGTGGAGAGCAGGCGCAACCCCATCACGCCGGTGGAGCTGCTGGGCCACGGCGGCGCGGCGGAGCTGTGCATCTCTCCGGTGGCCCATGACTTCGGCGAGCAGCCGCTCGGCTCCAAGACGGCCGTCACCGTCAACGTCAAGAACTGCGGCTCGGAGAACGGGGGGCCGCTGAAGCTCACGGGCCTGGAGTTCCAGCCGGAGCCCAGCGGCCCGGTGCAGTTCAACCGCATGCCGCTGCCGCTGCCCCACACGCTGGGGCCCGGCGAGGAGGTCAACCTCCGGGTCTTCTACGAGCCCACCCGCGAGGGGGCCGCCACCGGCGCGCTGGTGCTGACGACCAACGCGTTCAACGCCGCCTCGGTGCAGCTCAACTTCCGCGGCCGGGCCCGGCGCTACGCGCCCTGCCAGCTCGTCGTCACCCCGGTGGGGCTGAACTTCGGCACGGTGCCGCCCCGGCGCGGCGCGGTGCTGGGCGTGAAGGTGGAGAACCTCGGCGGCGATCTGTGCCCGGTGAAGAACCTCCGGCTGCGGGATGATGGCGGAGGCGTGTTCTCGCTGCCGGGCGGGCAGCTGGATGGCTTCATCCTGTACCCGGGCGACTGGTTCTCCTTCCAGGTGGCGTTCACGGCGCCGCCCACGGGCGGCTCGTTCCTGGGCTCGCTGCAGCTCGAGCAGGCGGACCCGGCCCACCCGCTGCTCCTGGTGCCGCTGCAGGCGCACTCCCAGGAGGCGTGCCTGATCCCCACGCCGCGCTTCGTGGACTTCGGGCTGGGCCGCAGGGACTGCCCGCCGGCGCCTCGGCAGGTGAACTACCTCAACGCGTGCCCCAGCCCGCTCACGGTGTCGGGGGTGCGCCTGGGCGCGGGCACCACGGACTCGGAGTTCTCGCTGCTCTCCGCGCCCGCGCCGCTGCCCATCACGCTCCAGCCGGGCGAGGCCTTCACGGCGGAGGTGGCGTACTTCGCCCAGGTGTTCGGGATGAACCTGTCGCCGCTCTTCGTGGACTCGAGCGAACTGCCCCAGCCGCTGCTCGTCCCGCTCCTGGGCGAGTCCTCCAGGCACATGGACGAGACGGACATCTTCATTCAGCAGGACGGCTCGAAGGTGGACGTCCTCTTCGTGGTGGATAACACCGCCTCCATGGTGGAGGAGCAGCCCCGCTTCACCAGCGCCCTGCCGGCCTTCGTGAGCGCCGCGCTGGAGAAGCACGTGGATCTGCACGTGGCGGTGACCACCACCGGCATCACCCCGGAGTCCGCTGCGTGCCCGGGTGGGGCGCGCGGCGGGGAGGCCGGTCGCTTCTTCCCGGTGGACGGCAGCAGAGCGCGCATCCTCCACCAGGGCATGAGCGATCTGGCCGCGCGGCTCCAGGCCAACGCCCAGGTGGGCCTGTGCGCCTCGGTGGAGCAGGGCTTCGAGGCCGTGCGCCGGGCGATCTCGGAGCCGCTGGTGAGCCGCGCGGATGATCCGCGCACCCCTCAGCCCAACGACGGCAACGCGGGCTTCCTGCGGGACGAGGCCGCGCTGGTGGTCGTCTTCGTGGGCGACGAGGATGATCACTCGCCGGACAGCGTGGACACCTACGTGCGCTACTTCCAGGCGAAGAAGGGCGAGTTCCAGCCGCAGCGCATGACGATCTACGCCATCGCGCCCACCGGCGCCCCCTGCCCCACGGCCGGTGGAGCGGGCACCCGGTACGCCGAGGCCGCCGCCCGCACGGGAGGCGAGCTCCTCTCCGTGTGTGCCGCGGACTACGCGCCGCTGCTGCGCAACGTGGCCAACAAGGCCTTCTCCCCGCAGGATCGCTTCCCGCTGAGCGAGCGGCCGGATCCGGGCTCGGTGGTGGTGCGCATCAACGGCACGCCCACCCTCAGCGGCTGGCGCTACGACGGCGCCACCAACAGCGTGATCTTCTCGCCGAGCCCGGCGCCCGGCGCCCGGGTGGAGATCTCCTATCGGCGTGCCTGCCAGTGAACGGTGGGGAAGGGCTCGCAAGGGCCGGTTTTCAGGCTCCGGACACAGGGATGTCGGCCCTGGGTGCTACAGGTCTGCATCAGCCTGTGCGGATGACCAGAAAATTGGAGGACCCCGCGTGCTGAGTACCCTGAGCCCGTCTTCGCCGCAGCCGAGGAGGCGTCTGGTGAGCACCCGTCAGCACAAGCATCCGCTGCCCTCCGCGCCGAGCCCCGCCTCGCGCGGCGCGGGCCCGAGCCTCCGGGTCATCCGTGGGGAGGGGCAGCGCCGCCCCGCCGAGCCGCTCACCTCCCGGGACGCCGTGGCCCGCCTCCTCATCGAGGCCGGGGCGGATCTGCTGCTGCGGCGCATCTCCTCGGCCCGCGCCGAGGAGATCGAGCGCCAGGTGGACCGCGTCCTGGAGCTGTTCGACCGGGTGGACGCGACCCCGGCGCTGATGCCCGTGCTGCGCCGCCACCTGGACGAGCTGGAGGCCCTCATGCGCGAGACGCGCGAGCGCCGGTCCGTTCGTCAGGGCGGCTGAGCGCCCGTTCCCTCGGCCGCCGGGGCCCGGGGTGGCCGGTGAAGCGCAACCAGGGGTTTGACCCCCTCGGCGGTGGAGCTTACGCTCGGGGTCTTCGTAAGCCTGAGCCTCCCCAAGCGGCAGTGCTGGTGGCGCGTGGGGGGCGGGTCAAACTGTGTCGCTCGAGAACTACGGCAAGTACCAGCTCGTCAAACGGCTCGCCATGGGCGGGATGGCGCAGATCTACCTTGCGCGCCGCCTGGCCCCGGAGGCCTCGCAGGAGCTGGTGGTCGTCAAGCGCATCCTCCCGCACCTGGGCGAGAACAAGGAGTTCGTCCAGATGTTCCTGGACGAGGCCAAGATCGCCGCGCGGCTGGCGCACCCCAACATCGTGGCGATCTACGATCTGGGGGCCCAGGACGACAGCTTCTTCATCGCCATGGAGTACATCCACGGCGAGGACGTGCGGCGCATCTTCAAGCGCGCGGCCGCGATGGAGCTCGAGCTGCCGGTGCCGCTGGCGGTCCGCATCGTCATCGGCGTGTGCGCGGGCCTGGACTACGCGCACAAGAAGACGGATCCCTCGGGCAAGCCGCTGAACATCGTCCACCGGGACATCTCGCCGCAGAACATCCTGGTGTCGTTCCAGGGCGGGGTGAAGGTGGTGGACTTCGGCATCGCCAAGGCGGCGGATCAGGCCACCGTCACCCGCTCGGGGGTGCTCAAGGGCAAGTACTCGTACATGTCTCCGGAGCAGGCCTCCGGCAAGCGGGTGGACTGCCGCAGCGACGTGTTCGCGCTGGGGGTGGTGCTCTACGAGGTGCTCACCGGCACGCGCCTGTTCAAGCGCTCCACGGACATGGCGACGCTGTCGGCGGTGGCCGAGTGCAGCGTGACGCCGCCCTCCCAGGTCAACCCGCGCGTGCCGGCGGATCTGGATCCCATCGTGATGAAGGCGCTCGCCAAGGAGCCGGACGCGCGCTACTCCGAGGCGCTCCAGCTCCAGGTGGCGCTCGAGGCGTGGCTGAGCGCCCGGAAGCTCGCGTCCACCACCGCGGACCTGGCGGCCTTCATGCGTGAGGTGTACGCGGAGCGGCTCGCCCAGGAGGAGCGCTCCGGCTCCATCCTGGTGGAGGATGATCCGCCGCTCACGGGCAAGCTGACCGCCGTGGGAGCCGCGGGGCGGCGCCGCTCGGGGGCTGTCCCGAGCGTCTCCTCCAAGGATGTCACCCGCGCGGACCGCGGAGAGCAGCTCCCCGCGGGGGCCGGGGAGGAGGTCATCGAGCCGACCGATCTCTCTCCGCCGCGCTCCGGCAGGCAGCCCAAGGGCGCCGAGGCGCGCCGCGAGCCGGAGGCGGAGCGGACGCGCTCGCAGCGCCAGAGCCCGATCTCTCGCCACACTCCCGTGCCACGCCGCCCCGAGTTCGAGCCTCGCGGTGCCTCGCGGGGGGAGTCCGAGGCGCAGTCGATCACGGGCTCGATCACGGGCTCGTCTACGGGCTCGACCACGGACACCACCCAGGCCCCGCGCAGGAGGCGCATGCTGCGCCGCCTGTTCACGGGGCTGGCCGCGACCTTGACGCTGGCGGCGGCGGCGGCCCTGGGGTGGGTCGCCCTGCGGCCTCCTCCGGCGCCCCTTCCGCCCCCTCCGCTGGCCACGGTCCGGCTGGAGACCGTGCCGCCAGGGGCCCGGGTGATGTTCGAGGGCAAGCTGCTCGAGGGCGTCACCCCGCTGACGCTGCCCGCCGTGGCCGCTGGGAGCTACCAGGTGGCGATCTCCCTGGACGGCTACGAGGAGCTGCGCGCCGCGGTGGCGATCCCCGCCACGGGCCTGGTGACGCTGGAGGGGCTGAACCTCATACCCAAGGCGCCCCCCACGGCGCAGACTTCCCCCAAGCCGCAGGATCCACCGCCCCCGGCCCCCGCGCTCGTCATGCTCACCTTGGAGACCCAGCCGGCGCAGGCGACGATCTTCGTGAACGGGGAGGAGCGCGGCCCGTCCCCGCAGGTGGTGGAGGCCAAGGCCGAGCAGGAGCTGGAGGTGAAGGTGAGCGCCCCGCATTACCGCGCGCTCTCGCGGAAGGTGAAGCTCGGGGCAGGGCCCACGCAGGTGGAGCGCCTGACGCTGGAGCCGCTCCCCAAGCCCACGCCGACTCAGCCCAAGCCTCCCCCGGAGCCCCCCAAGGCGATGGTCCGCTTCGCGGTGACGCCGTGGGCCACCGTCTCATGCGGTGGACGCGAGCTGGGGACCACGCCGTTCCCGGAGGTGGCCCTCTCCGTGGGCGTTCACCAGTGCAAGTTCCACAACAGCGATTACGGCCGGACGATCACCCAGCGCGTCGAGGTGAAGGCCACTGGCTTGAACAAGGTCGTGGTGAAGTTCGATCCATGACCTGGATGCTCCCGTGACGCTCCCCGCTGGCAGCCAGATCGGCAAGTACATCGTCCAGAAGAAGCTCGCCGAGGGCGGGATGGCGGAGATCTACCTCGCCACCTCGCAGGGCGCGGAGGGCTTCGAGAAGGAGGTCGTCATCAAGCGGGTGCGCTCGTTCATGGCGAGCGATCCCGGCTTCGTGGACATGTTCATCGCCGAGGCCCGGCTGGCCTCGCGGCTCAACCACGCCAACGTGGTGCAGATCTTCGACTTCGCCAAGCACGAGGACACGTACTACCTGGCGATGGAGTACGTGCGCGGCTGCACGCTGTGGGACCTGCGCAAGAAGTGCAAGGAGCTGATGGAGCCCATGCCGCCGGTGCTGGTGGCGCACATCGGCGCGGAGGTGGCGCGTGGCCTGCACTACGCCCACCGGCTGAAGGTCAACGGCGAGCCCCTCTTCCTCGTCCACCGCGACGTCACCCCGCACAACGTGCTGATCTCCTTCGATGGGGCGGTGAAGCTCACCGACTTCGGCATCGCCAAGGCGGGCAACAAGCTGACCTCGCCGGGCATGCTCAAGGGCAAGTTCGCGTACATGTCGCCCGAGCAGTCGCGCGGGGAGAACGTGGACGCGCGCACGGACGTCTTCGCGCTGGGGATCGTCCTCTGGGAGATGCTCACCGGTGGCCGGCTGTTCGAGGGAGACTCGGAGCTCGGCGTGCTGCGCGCGGTGCAGCAGAGCGTCATCCCGCACCCGGCGCGCCTCAACCCGGACGTCCCGGAGGAGCTGGGCGCGGTGGTGATGAAGGCGCTGGAGCGGGATCCCGAGGCGCGCCACCAGACCGCTGGCGAGCTCGAGCGGGCGCTGGTCCAGTGCGTCCTGAACCACGCCCGCTCTCCGGACGACACGGACGTGGCCGCCTTCGTGCGCCGGGTCTACATCGGCGGGGTGGCCTCCGCGCTGGCCCTGCCGGCGATGCCCGAGCGCACGCAGCAGCTGGAGAGCGCCCCGCAGCAGGAGGAGCCAGCGCCGCGCGAGCCCACCGCCGTGTTGCCGGGCCCTCGAGGGCGCAAGAACACGGCGACCGGGGCAGGGGAGGGGAGCCAGCCCGCGCTCCCGCCGGATGAGGACGTCCATGCTCCGACGCACCTGCTGCCCCCCCGAGAGGCCTCCTCCGGCGGCAAGGCGATGCCGGCGGTCTCCTCGTCCCCCGAGGCAGCCCCCGAGCCTCCGCGGTACTCGGCGACCGTGGCGCTCCCGGGGGCCACCTCCCAGGTGACTCCGCGCGCGGCTCCGGCCAGCCCCGTGCGCCGGTGGCTCTGGGCGGGGCTGGGGCTGCTGGCGCTGGTGGCCGCGGTGGGGATCGACTCGCTGCTCCGCTC
>JAFGNZ010000032.1 GCA_016926755.1 Myxococcaceae bacterium
ATGTCCTGGGCCTCCAGGCGACGGCGGGGGTGAACGCGGCGGCCGGAGTCTTCCGTGGGTTCCAGGGCTCGGCGGGGGTGAACTGGGTGGGCGGCGCGATGTCCGGCATGCAGGCGTCCGCGGGCCTCAACCGCGCGGCGAGCGTCACGGGCCTGCAGCTGGCGCTGCTCAACGTGAGCGGGGACGTGACGGGCGCGCAGGTGGGGCTGATCAACATCGGCAAGGTGGTGAGGGGCGCGCAGGTGGGGCTGATCAACGTGGCCGAGGAGGTGCGCGGCGTGCCGCTGGGGCTGCTCACCTTCGAGGAGAAGGGGCAGCTCCACCTGGAGCTCTGGTCGAGTGACATCCAGCTCACCAACGTGGCGGTGAAGTTCGGCGGCCGGTACGTGTACACCGCCCTGCTGGCGGGCATCGGCCCGGATGACCGGCTGGATCGCTACAGCGTCGGGCTGGGGGTCGGAGTCCATGTCCCGCTGGGCAGCCGGCTCTGGCTGGACATGGACGTGGCGGGCAGCAAGGTGCACCCCACGAAGCATCCGTTCCTCGGGGAGAACCTGCTGGCGCAGACGCGGGCGATGCTGGGCTTCCAGGTGACGCAGCGCTTTGGGGTGTTCGCCGGGCCCACGTACAACGCCTACTTCACGTTCACCTCGGAGGCGCTGCGCAAGGTGACGACGCTGCCGGTGCGCCAGCGCTCCTTGGACACGAACGCCGCGGTGCAGTACTGGCCGGGAATGCAGGCAGGCCTGCGCATCTGACGCGGATGAAAAAGCCCGGAGGCCGTGAGGCCCCCGGGCCGGTGAGCCACGCGGGCTCGGGTGAGCTACTGGAGGAGCTTCTTCACCTTCAGCACCGTGGCGTCTCCCGCGGGGCCCGCCTTCACCCTCGTCTCGAGCACGGCCTCCACCTTCAGCCCCTCGGGAGACTCGTCCGCCTTGCGCATGGCATCTTCCCGCTTCTCCTCCGTGAGGCCCAGCTCCTCGAAGTCGATCTCGTGGATCTGGATCGCATCCGCGGTCGGGTTGTTCACCGGCACCGCGAGGTGCGTGGGGCACGGCGGCGCGATGCAGCGGATCCCGCTGTTCTTCACGATGTAGGCGACCGGCTGTCCCTTCCCAGCTTCGGCGGAAGGCGTACCGCCAGAAGGGCTCTCCGTCTGCGTGGAGGTTGTTGAGTTGTCGGACATGGGATCCTGAGTAATCGGCTTGGAGCAACCGGCCACAAGGCCAAGGCACAGCGCGGACAGCAACAAGGGACGGGGGTTCATGGGGGCCTCGAAAAGGGCTCTTAGTCTCCGTCCTCTCCGGCTCGGAGGCCAGCGGGTTGCCGCAGCCGGCGCACCGGTACATCCCCACTCGTCGTCCGTCCGGGCGATGGGCGCTGGCTCGGTTGCTGGCAGGTCCATGGCGGCCTCCCTCTGTCCCATCCTTATATATATGCAGGGCCGGAGGCCCCGGTTTCAGGCTCGGTCGTCTGCCCGCTCCGAGGCCCGCGCAAACACTCCTGAGCCCTACCTGCCGGGGGGGGAAGAAACCAGGTGACTGACAGGGTTGGAACTCGTATAGGGCCTTGTGGCCCTGCTTCACGAAGAGTGCATCTCACACCTGAACCTACGAGCAGGTGGGAGCCGTGTCGCGCCGCTGTCCAGCCGGGCTGGGGGACTGGTGCACAGCGGCGGGCGCCGGTTCGTTGACGCACCCCCTTCCCCAGGCTACACCCCCTCAAGGTCGAGCCGTTCACCGAGGACCGAGGACGCCCACCGATGGAATTTCGCATCGCCACCGACGAGCTGAAGAAGGCCCTCTACCGCGCCCAGGGCATCGTGGAGCGCAAGACGACGATGCCCATCCTCGCCAACGTCCTCGTCAACGCCACCAAGAGCGGCGTCACCGTCACCGCGTTCGACCTGGACATTGGCATCGTCTCCGAGCACCCCGCCGAGGTCTCCAAGCCCGGCGCCGTCACCCTCAGCGCCAAGTACGTCTTCGACATCGTCCAGAACCTCCCGGACGCGCAGGTGACGCTCAAGAAGCTGGCCAACAACTACGTGGACATCTCCAGCGGCTCGGCGCACTTCAAGATCGTCGGCATGGCCGCCGAGGAGTACCCCAAGCTCCCCAAGGAGGAGAGCGCGCCGCTCGTCCAGATTTCCGGCAACACCCTGCTGGAGATGATCAAGAAGACCCAGTTCGCCATCTCCTCGGACGAGACGCGCTACATCCTCAACGGCGTCTACTTCGAGCCCCAGGCCGGCGGCAAGGTGCGCATGGTCGCCACCGATGGGCACCGGCTCTCGCTCATCGAGCGCGAGCTGACCGGGGACTTCAAGCTCAAGGGCGGCGTCATCATCCCTCGCAAGGGGCTGATGGAGCTCAAGCGCCTGCTGGACGAGGCCCCCGACGCCGAGTGCCACCTGGGCTTCGCGGAGAACTCCGCGCTCTTCAAGAAGCCGGGCCTCACCATGGTGATGCGCCTCATCGACGGCCAGTTCCCCGAGTACCAGCGCGTCATCCCCAAGGAAGGCGAGAAGGTGGTGATGGTGCCCAAGATGAGCTTCCTTGAGAGCCTCAAGCGCATCGCGCTCCTGTCGGCCGACAAGAGCTACGCGGTGCGCATCGGCCTCGAGGAGAACAAGCTCCTCATCACCGCCAACAACCCGGATCTCGGCGAGGCCCGGGACGTGCTCGAGGTGGCCTACCGCGGCGGGGACATCACCATCGGCTTCAACGCGCGCTACCTCACCGACGTGCTCTCCGTGATGGAGACGGACGAGGTCTCCTTCGAGCTGGGCGACGAGCACAGCCCCGGCGTCATCCATGCTCCGGGGGATCGCAGCTTCACCGCCGTCGTCATGCCCATGCGCGTCTGACGCGCGGCGGTTGACGGGCGCCTCTCCCGCTCCGGGTCTCCTGCTCGCCAGCAGGGTGCGCGCTACGGCTCCGGGGTGGTGGCCTGCGCCTCGTTCGCCTTGGCGTCCTCGCTCGCGGGGGCCGGGGCTGCCTCGGGCGCGGGCTTGCCTGCCTCCGCCGGGGCCTGGGCTTGCTCGCCCGGTGCCGCGCTCTCGCTCGCGGGGCCCTCAGCGCTCTGGAGCGGCTTCGCGCTCTCCGGAGGCTTCTGCGCCGCCACCGCGGGCTTCTTTCCCCTCACCCCCTTGTCCCAGTACGTCTCGGAGGCCAGCCGCCCATCCTCCTTGTAGGTGCGCTCGGCGCCGTGCTTCTTGCCTCCATGGAAGTACGTCTCCCCCAGGAGCTGGCCCTCCGCGCCGTACTTCACCGAGCGCCCCTCCTGCTTGCCGCCCGCGAAGTCCTCCTCCATCCAGGAGCCATCCGGGCGCAGGGTGATGTGCCGGCCGTGCTTCTTGCCCGCCTTCCAGTCCCCCCAGGCCTGCGCCTTCCCTTCCTTGCACAGCACCGCCGGGCCCTCCTTCACCTGGCGCCCCTTGGCCTTGCACTCCAGCGCGCCGGCCTTCTTCCCCGGGGCCAGGGTGGCGGGAGCGCCCGCGGGGCACTCCAGCTTCCCCGCGGCGCAGTGGGCATTCGCCTGCCGTTGATCCATGGCGAGCGCTGGCGGGGCGGCCAGCAGCGAGAAGGCGAGAGCAGCGGCGGAGGGCGACAGGAGCTTCATGGGGGGCCTCGTTTGGAGACAGTCAACATCGCCGGTGCGCCATGCCCCTGCCAAGGGGGCTTCGAGCGTTCAGCAGCGTGGGGCCCTGGATGGCAGGCCTGCCGCCAGCCAGGCTTCTCCTTATAGTGGAGGTACCGTGGCCACCCACCCCGACACCCTGCGGGCGCGACTCGAGGACCGCGCGGACCTCCTGGAGGCCGCGCGCCTGCGCTACCGCGCCCTGAGAGGGCTGCTGAACGCCTTCTTCTGGCGGGATCGGGTCCGGGCGAACCTGGAACTGCTGCGCGAGGTGGCCCTGGGCCAGCAAGAGGTGGACGCCACGCTGGCCGCGGTGGGCCGGCGCGCCGCCGCCGAGGGCTGGCCTCGGGAGCAGGCCCCGGTGCGGCTGCTGGAGGAGGTGCGGCGGCTGCGCGAGGAGGTGGCCTCCGCGGTGGAGCGGCGGCTGGCGCCTGGCGCGCCGCCGGGCTCCCTGGGGGAGGCGCTGCTGCGGCTGGAGGAGGAGGTGCTCGCCACGGGTCCGCTGCTAGGGCGGCGCACGTGGGCGCGGGCGGTGGAGGTGCTGCCGCGCAACCTCCCGGAGCTGCGCGCCGCGTGTGTCGCGGCCGAAGTCTTCGAGCGCGTCTTCAAGCGCCCGGTGCCCGAGGGCTCGCTGCCCTTCAACGCCGCCGAGGCGGACGAACTCTGCCGCGCGCTGCCCCTGGCGGAGGCGGCGCTGCGGGCGCTGTGGGAGCGGCTGGATCACTTCGACACGAGCGGCCGGGTGCGCGCCTTCCTCGAGCGCCGCGTGCGCCGCGCGCCCCTGCGAGCGCCGCGCAGCGGACCGGAGCTGATGCTGCACGCGGCCTTCTGGCACGACGTGGCGCGCGAGCGGCTGGGCGAGCTGCTGGAGGCGCGGCTGTCCCCGGTGGTGCCGCGCGAGGCGGAGGTGCCGGAGCTGCTGGCGTGGCTGGCGGCGCGCGAGGGCTCTTCGGAGGTACGGCTGGCCGCCGGCGGAGCCTTCAGCGAGGGGCGGGCCGGCCTCTTCGAGCTCGCCGCGGAGCTGGCGGCGCTGTCCCGGGCACGGCCCGCGGGCGTGTGGAACGAGGAGGCTGCCTGGGTGCGCCTCTGGACGGCGGCGCTCCGGGCCAGGGAAGAAGCCGGCCCGGACGTGGAGCGCGTGCGCGAGGCGCTGCACCTCTTCATCCGCCTCCGAGGCCAGGCGCGTACGCCCGCGCGGCTGTTCTCTCCGGAGCGCGCGGCGCTGCCCGCCGGAGAGGTAGGGGCGGACGTGAAGGATCTGCCCGGGCTCGTCCAGGCCGCGCGCGCCGTGGCTCGCGCGGGGAGTTGATTCCGCCTACAGTCCCCGCAACCAGACGTGCCTGCACGGGTTTCTTCTCCCTGAAGGCACGGAGGGAGGGGCATGCGCGCGATTCTGGGACTCCTGCTGGGGCTGTCAGCGTTCTCTGCGTTCGCGGGCCAGGGAGGGCAGTCCGGCCCTCGCGCGCCCGCAAGTCCAGACGAGAAGCCGCGGATGCTGGTGGCGGACCTCACCGCCCAGGGCGCCTCCGCGGACGAGGCCGCCGCGCTGACCGACGCGCTGGTGCAGACCCTGAGCGAGCGCGGCCTCTTCCAGGTGCTCTCCCGCAAGGACGTGCAGACGGTGCTGAGCACCGAGCGACAGCGGCAGATGCTGGGCGCCTGCGAAGAGGACCCCTCGCGCTGCGCGGCGGACGTGGGCTCCCTGCTGCAGGCGCGGTACGTGATGACGGGCTCGCTGTCCCGGCTGGGCTCCACCTACGAGCTGTCGCTGCAGATGATCGACACGGTGAAGGCCCAGCCGGTGGGGCGCAGCACCCGCCTGACGCGGGATGTGGAGACGCTGCGCGAGCTGATGCCCTGGGCCGCGGCGGAGGCGAGCGGCGCCCCGCTGCCACCCCCGGCCTCGCGGGTGCTGCCCTACTCGCTGCTGGCCGGAGGCGGCGCGACGCTGGTGGGCGGCGGCGTCTATGGGCTGCTCGCCCTGTCGCGGCAGAAGGTGCTCAATGACGAGCTGTGCCCGGCCAGGGACGAGGCGGGGAGCTGTACGCCCACCCAGCTCCGTGAGCGCTCCTACTACCAGGCGCAGAACGACAAGATCGGCAGGGACAAGACGGTGTCGCTGGTGTTGATGGGAGCAGGCGCCGCGCTCGCTGGCGCGGGGCTCTGGCTGATGCCGCCGCCGGAGGGTGGGCCTCGGGTGGCGCTGGTGCCCTCCGGGAATGGTCTGGCCGTGGTGGGGGTGCTGCCATGAGCGCGCGGCGTGGACTCGTGGCGCTGGGCTCGGCGCTCACGGCGCTGCTGGTGTGGGCGGCGTGCTCGGGCGGCCTCGCGCTGGACGAGGGCAATGCCTTCCCTTGCCAATACGAGGTGCCCGAGGAGGAGCGTGACACGCAGTGCCCGGCCCAGTGGCGGTGTGGCATCGACGGGCGCTGCCACGAGGCCGCGGAGGAGCTGGACCCCCTGGGGAAGGAGCCGAGCTTCCCGGAGGGCGTACGGCGCTTCCCGAAGCTGCTCACGGGGGAGGCACGCCTCGTCGCCGGGGATCCGATCGATGGGCGCGTCCTCGTGTGGTACGGGGATGGGGGCACCGTGGAGGCCCATCGGTTCATCGCGCAGCCCGTCTCGGGGCTCTCGACCGCGAGCGGAGCGGCCTTCGCGGGGGAGCACCTCGTGGTGATGGAGCCGAGCACCCCTGCGCAGGGCGGCGAGGTGGCGGTGCTCGACGTCAACCGCCTCACCGGGGCGTTCCACTCCCGGAGGCCCGTCCGCGACGCCATCACGAACCAGGCGCTCAAAGGTGCCAGAGCGTTGAGGGCCCTCTCCGTGGAGGGGGCGAGCGCCGCGCCCGAGATGCTGGTGCTCCTGCGGGAGGGAGGAGAGGCGGGAGAGGTGCGCTTCGGCCCCGACACGTACACGCCCTTCCCCGGGACGTTCTCCCTGCTGGGAGACGGAGGCATCGTCCCGTGCGGAGCGCCGCTCCAGCCCCCCTGTGGGACGGGAGCGTTCTCCGCCCAGTACATGGATGTCAGGCCCGTGCCGTTGACGGCGCTGCTGCTCCCTCCGCGGCCCGGGGATACGACCCCCGTGAGGTCCGATCCCGTGCCGGTGGCGGCCACCCCCGCCTGGTTCCTCTGGCGCTCGCCGCCGTCGGATGCCGGGCCGGGGGCCGAGGACGGGCGCTGGCAGCTGCTCAACCCGGACGACTCGATAGGGCTGCTCAGGCCAGACGGGGGCTTCGAAGGAGGCGAGGGCGGGTTGTTGCGCCACAGCGACAACGGAGGCGTGTGGGCCCTGCGGATGGCGCGCAAGAGGGATGTGCTGAGCACCTGGGTGCTGTCGCGCTCCCCGCTGCGTCCGCTGGAGCCTCGCCTCGAGCGCGCGTGGGATGACTGCAGCCCGTGCGGCGACGGACGCCTCATCACCTTCGTGCCCGTGTCCGACGGGGCCATCGGGGTGGAGGTGCTATGCGAGTCCCTGGCCGGCGTGCGCTCGCTCTTCCGGATCGTCGGCGCGTCCGTGGTCACCCCGGAGGACCTCTGCCTGCGTCAGCCGCTGGAGGCGTCCGTGGACCTGACGGAGGTTGCGGGCAGCACCCCCGACGGCGGACCGGGCGGGCCAGGTGGACCGGGCGGGCCAGGTGGACCGGGCGGGCGAGGCCCCATGCCCATCGCGCTCGGGGGGGTGGATGAGACGCACGGGTACGCGCTGACGATCGGCGGGAGCCACGGACAGCTCTGGCACAGTCGAACCCTCAGCACGCTGCGGCCGCTGTTCCTGGATCGCGCGCCACTGGCGGTGGGGCTGCTCCCGGCGGGAGGGCTCTCCCAGAGCGAGGCCATTCCGGTCGCCGTCACGCGGGACTTCGTGGCGGTGCAGCCGCCGGAGCTCCAGCAGGGGAGCTGGGTCGCGGAGATGGTCGTGCCACGAGTCGTGCAGCGGGATGGCGGGCCCGCGGAGCTGGAGCGCCTGGGCGCGGCGGTGCAGGGCACGCCAGGCTGGTTGTTGCTGGAGACGGGGCAGCTCGCGCGGGTCTCTCTCGATGAAGGGGGGGAGGGAGTGTCGGTGGGCAACGCGTACGGGCCGACGCTGCTGGGGCCCTCGGGGGAGCTGGCCCAGGGGCCCTTCCTGGGGCAGGGCATCGCCATGGCTGGCGGGGGCGTCTCCCTCGTGCTCGCCGCGGAGGATCAGCTCTACTCCCTGGACACGGACCTCTCGCAGCTGGAGTCCGAGCCGGAGCTGGCCGGAGTGCTCAACCCGCGGCTGACGCCGGATCCGAACTTCCCGGTGCGCTCGCTGGCGAGGGACCGGACGATCATCCCCGGAGGGGACTCGCCGGTCCGCGTGCGTGGGTGGGTGGCCACCAGCCGGGGCGTGTTCCAGTTCGAGCAGGCGACGGCCACGGGCGCCTGGACGCTCCAGTCGCTGCCGCTGGGAGCGGGCGAGCCGGTGGAGGTCTGGGCCCGCGGCAGCCACGGGCGCGTGGGGCTGAGGGACGGACAGGTCCTCCGGTTGCCGGAGGGCCTGCCCCTCACCCAGCCGCTCTCGGAGGTGGATCGGGTGGTGGACTACGACACGCTCGGAGGCTGGCCGGTGGCGCTCGGGGAGGAGGCGGTGTACCGGACCCTGCCCACCACGCGCGCGGACGGGACCCCCGGGCTGCTGCGGTGGGCGCCGATCCCTCTGCCCGCGGAGCTGGTGAGCCAGGGGCTGAGCGGGGCGCGGATCGCCGTGCTCGCCGAGGGGAGCACCCCGGTGCTCTACCTCTTCACCCGGACCGGCTTTGTCTACAAGCTGGGCGAGGGAGCCCGTTGAGTCCCCACTCAGGGCGGGAGCCGGTTAGGGTGAAGGTGTCTCCTCCACCCGCCGGGTAACCTGAGCCTCGCACCGTGCGCCTGCTCGCGCTTCACGTCCAGGACTTCCGCAACCTGCCCCAGGTCTCCCTGGCGCCGAGCCCCCACGCCACCATCGCCGTGGGGCAGAACGGCCAGGGGAAGACGAACCTGCTGGAGGCGCTCTACTTCCTCGCCACGCTCAAGCCGCTGCGGGCCGGCCGGCTGACGGAGCTGGTGCGCTGGGGCACGCAGGGCGCGCGCGTGGTGGGCCGCTTCCTCCTCAAGGGCGCCGAGCGGGAGATCGCCGTGGAGGTGAGCGGCGGGGTGCGCCAGGCCTTCGTGGACGGCAAGAAGGCCTCCAGCCTGGAGGAGTACTTCGGCGGCGTCTCCGTGGTGGCCTTCACGCCGGATGATCTCGAGGTGGTGAAGGGCGGCCCGGACGCGCGGCGCACCTTCCTGGATCGGGCGGTGTTCAACCGCTACCCGGCCTTCCTCAAGGAGAGCCGGGACTACGCGCGGGCGCTGAAGAACCGCAACCGGCTGCTGCGCGAGGGGCCCGCGGCGGAGCCGGCGTACCTGGACGCGTATGACGAGACGCTCGCGAAGGCGGGGGCCCGGGTGTACGTGCGGCGGCGGGCGCTGATGGCGGAGCTGGCGCCGCGGGCGCAGGCCACGTTCGCCTCCATTGGCCGCACGCCGGAGCCGGCCGCGTACGGCTACCACCCCTCGCACCTGGGGCAGGACTTCGCCGAGGCGGACGAGGCGGGGCTGGTGGACGCGCTGCTGGAGGCGCTGGCGGCGCGGCGCAAGAGAGATCTGGAGCGGGGCTTCAGCTCGGTGGGGCCGCACGTGGACGACGTGACGGTGACGCTGGGCGGGCGCAGCGCGCGGGCCTACGCCAGCCAGGGGCAGCAGCGCGCGCTGGTGCTCGGCTGGAAGATCGCCGAAATCGAGAACCTGCACGCCGCGATGGGCTTCCTGCCGCTGCTGCTGCTGGACGACGTGTCCAGCGAGCTGGATCCGGAGCGCAACGCGTACCTGATGAGCTACCTGGCCAGCAGCGGGGCGCAGGTGTTCCTCACCACCACGGACGCCACGCTGGTGCGGGGCGCGGCGGCGGCGGACACGCTCTGGGTGGACGTGCATGCGGGGCAGGTGGTGCCGCGGCCCGCGGACGCGCCTGCCTGAACCGATGCCCGCGCGCGGGATTCCGTTCTACAGTCCCGCGTGATGCGCTCCCTGCTCCTGCCCGTGATGCTCCTCGCCGCCGCGTGCCTGCCGCGCCATGCCGTGCACCCGGAGGCCGTCCGTCACAACAACGCGTGCAACCTGGCCCTCACCACCCAGGACTGCAAGGCCGCCGAGGCCCACTGTGATCACGCGCTCGAGTTCTCGCCGGACTACCCGGAGGCGCACGTCAACAAGGGGCTCATCGCCTGGTCCTGCCAGGGAGACACGGCGCGGGCACGGGAGTCCTTCGTCAAGGCGCTGCGCATCGACAAGGAGAACGCGCAGGCCTACAACAACCTCGGCCAGCTCGACCTGGAGGAGCAGCGCTACACCACCGCGGAGCGGTACTTCCGCCGCGCGCTGGAGGTGAACCCGGACTACCCGGAGGCCCGGTGGAACCTCGCGCGGCTCTGCAAGCTCGACAACCGCCCCGAGGAGGCGGAGAAGCAGCTGCGGCAGCTGCTCGCCGTCAACCCGGCGATCGCGGACGCGCAGGACATGCTGGGCATCCTCCGCCTGGAGGCGGGGGACATCACCGAGGCCATCACCCGCTTCGACGCCGCCGTGCTCCTCGTGCCGGACCACCCGGGCTACCACTTCAACCGGGGGGTGGCCTACGCGAAGGCCGGCCGGCTCGAGGACGCGAAGGAAGAGTTCCGCGCCTGCCTCACCCTGAAGCCTGACAGCCCCGACTGCCGACACAACCTGGACGTGCTCACCCAGGGGCCGTGAGCCCCTGAGCCGCCAGGCCCGGCGGGCTCACACGCGGTGGGCGCGCCGAGGCCAGTGGAGGCGCCAGCGGCCGCGCTGGTGATGGGGCTCCTGCTCCGCCGTGATGTGGCCGAAGATGGCGAAGCGGTACTCCGCCCAGAGCACCAGGTAGGCCACCCCGAAGAGGAAGGTGGCGAGCACGATCCACCACACGCTGCCTACGATGAGGCTCACCCCGCCGGCGCCTAGCAGGAGGACCGCCAGGCCGAGGGACACGTCGCGCAGGCGCCGCGACTCACTGAAGGCCATGCCCATCGAGACGAGCGAGAGGGCGAGCAGGAACCACGCCAGTCCGAATGCCGAGCGGACATACAGGCCGGCGATCGACAGCAGGAGCAGACCGAAGCCGAAGAGTGCCAGTCCTCCGTCCATGGGATTTCCTCCGGAGTGCAGAGTCCAGGAAGAAACATCGCCACTGTCGAAGGGCGAGGCACGACACGCGAGCGAGCGCCCGTCAGCGCCTGCCTGGGGAGCTTCGGGGAGCGGGGGCCGGCACGCTACAGCTTGGGCGTCCACGGAATGGGAGCGAGCCTGTCACGGGGCAGCTCCTCGCGCGGGGCCTGTCGCGGGGCCTGCACGGGCAGCCCGACGCTCCACTGGAACAGCGAGAACCCCTTGAAGGCGCGCAAGAGCAGCCACGGGCCCACGCACCCCGCCAGCAGGCCGAGCCCCACGTGCACCGCGAGCAGCGTCCCCGGGTGGACTCGCTCCAGCATGATGCGCATCCCCGCCACGAAGTAGAGGTGGAAGAGGTAGATCGTCATGCTGAGGGAGCCCGTGAGGACGAGGCGGCTCCAGGCCGCTCTCCACACCACGCCCCACTCCGCGCTCCGGTTGCGCAGGAAGACGGCCAGCGAGAACAGCATGCAGAAGCCCAGCGGCCCGTTGATGACACACACCACCGCGTACGCATCCGCTGGCAGCACCGTGTAGACGGCCATCATGAGCGAGAGGAAGGCCACGGGCAGCAGCGCCTGGAGCGCGACGGCTCGCCGCGAGATCGCCTCGCTCACCGCGCCCAGCCAGGGGAAGAGGAGCATCCCCAGGGCGAAGAAGCGGTTCCAGTACAGGATGAACTCGAGGTACTCGGCCGCGCCGCTGCCGGTGCGCGCCTTCCAGGCGCTCGCCACGAGGTGCAGGATCACCGCGAGGCCCAGATAGACAGCCCCGCTCCAGCGGCCGAGCGTGGACGCGACGAGCCTCCGGAACAGCCAGGCCAGCAGGGTGCACCCGGCCAGCGCGTGCACGAACCAGAAGATGGAGTACGCGGGGAACCACGTGCCCGGCACGCGGATGAGCAGCTCGAGCCAGCCCTCCAGGCCATGGGGCCGCGTCCCTCGCGAGAGCTCCTGCATGAAGAACAGGACGGGCGCCCACACCAGCATGGGGATGAGCAGCTTGTTCACCTTCTTCCGCAGGAAGTCCGACAGCGAGGTGTCCCCCCGCCCGAAGGCCGCCACCGCCACCCCCGAGCCCAGCAGCATCACCGCCATGTTGAAGCTGTGGATGAGCTCGACCAGCACCTGGAGATCGCTCCGCCCCGAGGGGAAGAGCTTCCGCACCCCGTGGCTCGCGTCGACGCCCAGCACATGCACGACGACCACCAGCAGGATGCCGATGCCCCGCATGCAGAACAACTCAGTGGAGAGCGTCCGGGATTCTTCCGCTCTGGCGCGCATACCCAGCTTTCTCAGAACCTGATAACCCAGGAAACCAGTGATTCTGCAAAATTGCAGTCTCAATCATCGGACAAGCCCCGGCAAATTGCGAGTCCCCCTCCGCGAAATGCGAGGCCTCCCACACTGATCAGAGGTCAGCGTGTAGGTTGGCTGACCACGGAGGGCGAGGCCTCCCGGAGCTCCTGTGCCAGGGCTTCGAGATCATGAAAGCCCTTGGAGCTTACCTCCGGGCCGCGGAAGAGGGCCCAGCTTTGGAGTCCGCGCTGGAAGCTGCGCGTCATGTGCCAGAGCTGGAGCGCGCTGTTGGCCACATAGAGGTAGAGCACCCGTTGGGGATTCCAGGGGTTGGGCAGGGCCAGGGCCAGGCCATCATCCGCGCGGCCATACGTCTTCCCCTGCCAGCGGAAGAACCGCCGGCCCAGCTCCACGGGCAGCTTCTTCTCCGCGGCCAGCCGCGCCAGCAGCGCGTTGTCCTCGGCTCCGCCGAAGATGACGAGATCCCTCTCCGCCAGCTCCTGCTCCGTCACCTCGGTGTCGGGCTTGAGGGGGGCGAGCACCTCTGGCGACATGTCCGCCACCACCTCCCGGAAGTTCATCGCCAGGGTCCGCGAGGACTCCACCTGTCGGGCCGTGCCGTGGACGAAGAGCAGGCGGTCGAACTCCTCCAGCATCTGGGCCAGGGTGTGGTGCCGCTCCCGGCGCACGGGGATGTCGTTGGACGGGTTGAACACCCACCGCGCCGGCTTGTCCGCCGTGCGGAAGGTGAAGGTGCTGCTGGCGCCCTTCACCTCCACCCGCTCCAGGAGCCGCGCCTTCTCCGTCCACAGCTCCACGGCGGTGACGAAGTGGTAGGGCGTCCCCGGCTGCTCCACCCTCAGCGTCACCTCGTAGCCCTCCCGGGCCCGGGCGACGCTGGACTGGATGCGTGGCTGGGGCAGCCCACCGCGCTCCAGCCACTGGGTGATGAAGGGCCGCAGCTCTCTGCCCGCGGACTGGGAGGCGAGCTGGATGAAGTCCTCCGTGGTGATGTTCCGGTGGGCGTAGCGCTCGTGGGCGGTCTTCATGATCCGGGAGAAGGCCTTGTTGCCCAGCAGCAGGCGGAGCTGGTGCAGCAGGAACGTGCCCTTGGCGCGCGGCACCAGGTAGGTGCCATACCGATCATAGGAGGTGCGCGCGGCCGCGGGCGTGATGTCCCCCTCCCGTGAGGTGATGGCGAGGTAGCGGGCGGTGAGCTCCGCCAGGGCATCACGCTGCTGCTCGAAGGCCTTCTCGGCCCTCTTGGCCTTGTCGCTCTCCGCCCCGTCCGAGGGGGCCTCCGGCAGCTCCTTCAGGAGGTGCCAGTAGGCGGCGGAGCCGCTCACCAGCCAGTTCTCCCCATCGGTCGACGGGAACACGGTGTTGGCCCACAGCAGCTTCTCGTCGAAGTCCACGGCCTCCCGCAGCTTCTCGAGCTCCCGCTTGGGCGCCTTGGCTTCGGGCTCGGGCTTGGAGGCCGCCTGGGCCGCCTTCAGCCTGTCCGCCACATAGAGGGGGCTGAAGGCGGTGTAGCCCAGGGACAGGTGGGGCGTGGCGCCGGGCAGGTCCGGGATGAAGCGGCCGCCCACCATCTTCTCCCGCAGGGTCGTCTTCCCGTAGTGGGCCAGGAACATGAGCTTCTCGGCCATCTCCCCGGTGGTGAGCTTGCCGTCGCAGGCGTGCGGGCGGTTGATGGGGCTGGTGGCCAGCATGCGGATGGCGCTGTCCAGGGTGAAGCCACCCTTGCCGTACTGCTCGTAGAAGCGCCAGAAGGCGATGTCCCGGTTCCACGTGTTGAAGGCCAGGTCCACCGGGGCGTTGTGCGGGTTGGGCACGTACTCCTTGCGCACCTCGAGATCCCTGTTGTTGTTGTTGGCCCAGATGAAGTCCTTGAGGTTGCCCGGCGTGTCCGCGGCGGCGCCCTTGCTCCCGGTGCGCCACAGCCGCGTCCGCTGCGTGCCCAGCAGGAAGCAGGCGCCCTCGTCCGTCTTGGCGTCCGCCAGCGTCCAGTCGTTGGTGTACAGCCCGTTGTTCTTCTCCTTCAGGATGCGGGCCACCTCGTCGATGGAGGAGGCGTACTGGGCCGCCTTGCGGATGCGGTTGCTCTGGGGCGTGCCCTCGGCGCTGAAGGGCGTCTGGCCCACCGTCGTCTCGCCGATGACGATGCCCGCATCATTGATGAACCAGTCCGCGCCGCTGTGGATGCCGCCCGGGAAGGTCTGCATGACGAAGCGGCGGCCCTGGGTGGGCTGCACGTCCAGCACCACGTCCCAGTGGACGCCCGTGTAGCCGTTCCACATGAAGATCTGCCCCATGATGAGGCGCCCGTCCCGGGTGGCGGACTTCGTCGCCACGAAGGAGGAGCAGTGGTCCCCCTGGCCGGCCTTCTCCGCCTCGTCCTCGGCCGTGAGGAAGGTGCGGCCCGACAGCGGCGTGGCCGTCACGCGGTTGGCGGACTCGAGCTGGCCCAGGTCCACCGCCGAGTTGAGGGCGACGATGTCCAGCAGGTCCAGCTCCCGCTCCTTGTCCTTCTCCTTGAACCGGGCCCCCCCCTGGGTGGCCCCATCGGCGATGCCCTTCATCTCCTCGAGGTACTCGGCCTCGTACTTGCGCAGGAAGAGCGTGTCCGTCAGCAGCCGCGCCTCCGCCCAGCCCCTGGCCGGATCGCCCTTGTTGCGCTGCGTGCCCAGCTTCTCCATGTAGCGGACGATCTCCTGGGCCACCAGCTCGCCGAACTGGCGGCCGCGCGCGTAGGGCTCGCCCTCGATGTGGACGTAGATCCACCCGCCCTCGTCATAGCGGAAGCCCTTGCCCGCCCAGCGCACGGACTCCAGCGGGATGTGGGCGGTGATGTCGTCCACCTTCTCCAGGCGCACGTCGTCGAACCACGCGGTGCCGGTGGCCTTGCCGTTGCGGCCCAGGTGCACCTGCACCTGATCCGTGCCCTGGGTGGCGAAGAAGAGCACCGAGGCGCGCGCGCCTCGCTCCGCGCCCGAGACGGGCGAGCAGTTGGTGAACGGGAAGCTCTTCATGGAGAGGCAGGCGCCCAGGGCGGTGGGGTAGCGCGCCAGGGGATCGGCCTGCACGCCGCGGGTGCGGACCCAGGCGCTCAGGCGGTAGAGGTGGCCCACCTGGAGCCGCAGGGGCTGGGACTGGACGGTGGTCTCCGCGCCGCCGGGAGGGCTCTGGATGACGAGGCTCCGGCTCCCTTCGGAGCGCACGCCGGTGGTGGCGCTCACCTGGCCCTGTCCCGACGCGGACCAGCCGGTGGGGAGCCCCGCGCCGGCCACCGTCTCGAAGCCAGCGTTGGCCACGGGCACCGCCGCGGTCCGGGAGGGCTGCGCGTGGGCCACCCCCAGGGTGGGCAGCAGCGCAATGAGGAGTCTCGAAGTCGTACGAAGGTCTGTCATGGGTACTCACGCTTGGGGCGCTGCGGTGGCAGCGTAGCGCCCCGCCCAACCCCAAGGCAGGGAAGCTTGTTCCCTTTGCCTCTTCAGTGAGGGGGGGGAATGTCAGCGCCGGAGCGGCTCCCCCGGGTGAGCCCGTGGTAGCGTCCGGGAATCGGCCTCCAACTGGCTGGTGGTGCGATCAACGGGAGCCACCGGATGTTCACCATAGAGATCAGCATTCGCGGTCTTCAGCTGGGGGGCGTCGAGCCGCTCCAGAAGTGCCTGAGCTCGCTGCTCTCCGAAATCAAGATCGATCGACAGCCCGAGCAGATCCCCGTGACGGACGGGGCCTGGGGGCTCCGCGTCGTGAAGCTGAGCTTCGCGCGCGGTGATGGCGACGCCATCCTGAACAAGCTCAAGGCCGTGCAGAAGGAGAAGGCCTTCGAGGCGGTCACCTTCACCATCGTCCTCAACAAGGATCCCCGCTGGGACAAGGCGAAGCAGGACATCTCGGCGATCCCCAAGACGACGGGCAAAGGGAACTTCACGGTCTTCTCTCAGGGGAAGCGGCCGTGGGACAAGTACAAGAAGGCGCTCGTCGTGGGGCATGCCTCCTATCAGTCCGGAGACATGTGGCATGTGGCCTTCGCCATGAGCCTGTACCCCGGGGTGGATGCGTTCGTCTTCTACGACCGCAAGCAGCGCCTGAATGTCGGGATCACGGATTGGAAGAAGGCCTATCGCAAGGCGCGGGAGTACGCCGAGTTCTACCAGCGCGTCGCTGACAGTAATCGCACGTCGCTGACCGAGGTCGACAACATCTCCACGGTGAACACCACGCTGCAGCAGGCGAAGGTGGAGAACCGGCCGGGGCCTTCGAAGATCGGGGAGGTCGACAACATCTACTACATCTCCCAGTCGACCCACCTGATCAAGCTCGCGGCCGAGAGCAACGGGGTCAAGGTGGAGCAGCTCTGCAACCACTTCCGCGCCACCTGCGTGTCTCCGCTCTTCGGGCTGAACATCGTGGGCTCGACCCTCCTCAAGCAGAAGCTCGACACCTACGTGGGCAAGCTGAAGGAGCCGGCGGTGCTCATCTGGATGCGCAACTCCACGGTCCACCCGGAGCTGAACATGACCGAGGAGTGGTTCACGCTCATCACCGGCATCCTGGACAAGCTGGGGTACCGGTGGACCTGCGTGGGCGAGCGGATGGAATCGAAGGACGTCACGCCGGACAAGCACCCCTTCGTGGAGTTCTACAAGGAGCTGGACAAGAGCGGGTGCTCCATCGACCTGGGGAACGTGCAGCTCGACGACGACGACCTGGGCAAGCTGTCCGTGGAGGACAAGCGCTACCAGGTGTACCTCTTCGATCAGCTCCGGCTCAAAGGCTGCATCTCCATCGGCTTCCGGAGCGGCACCCTCGACGGGTGCAGCGCGTTCCTCGGCATGCCCACCTTCTGCCTGGACAACAAGGACGAGCTGGGGTGGGAGCGGCTGGCCAAGTTCAGCATGTTCTTCAAGGACATCTACTACACGGACAAGCACGGCACCTCGGAGGATGACGAGGCGTGCGACGAGCTCGAGGTGGCCCTGAAGAAGTTCCTGGATGGCCACGGCGCGCCCTGCTGGAAGGGCGACGCCTGAGCGGGAGCGCTTGCCCAAGGGGGCGCTCCCTCGGGAACACTGCGGCGCCTCCCGACCTCTCGGCCAGGAGGCGCCTGCCTCCGTGACGGCGCTTCGCCGTCGGG
The DNA here is from genome assembly GCA_016926755.1 of Myxococcaceae bacterium. Taxonomy (GTDB): domain Bacteria; phylum Myxococcota; class Myxococcia; order Myxococcales; family Myxococcaceae; genus Hyalangium. The sequence continues at coordinate 17,313 of JAFGNZ010000032.1, forward strand.
CGCTCCAGGAGGACTACTGGAGCGTGCCGGTGACGGAGATGCCCCGCTGGAGGACGGGCGTCGCGGGAGAGGTGACCTGGTTCGAGGCCCTCACGACGAAGCGGTAGCGCCGCGAGGTGCTGGCCGGGTGAGCGAGCGGCGTGTCCTGCACGAGCTGGTAGCTGCCCGAGACGAGCGTGGGCGTGAGCTCCCCACCGCCCACCCACGTCCACGTCCCATCGGCGTTGTCGGTGTAGGCGTCGACGCGGCCGAGGAGCCCCGCGCAGTCCCCCGCCCCGCAGGAGACGGAGGTGCGGAAGGCCCAGCTCTGCGCGGCCTCATGGAGCACGGCCAGCTCGCCCACGAAGTACGGGCACGCCCCCGTGGAGAGGTCGAGCCCGGCGTCGTCCACGCTCATGCTCGGGGTGGCCGGGTCCGTGTTCTGGGTGGCCTCGTCCGGGTCATCCAGCAGGCAGTCCACCACCGACTTCACGCCACGCGCCAGGGCGGCGCCGTACGTCTTCCGGGCCGTGCTGGTCTGCTCGAGCTGCAGGCCCCGTCCGGACGCGGGCAGCTCATTGACGAAGTTGTCGTCATCGCGCCCCGCGTACTTCTTGTACTTGCAGCTCGGGTGGCTGGAGTCGGCATCGCACGCGCTCAAATCGATCGCCAGGGCATCGAGGAAGAAGCCGTTGTGGCGCGCCCGCACCTCGTGCTCGAGGATGCTGGCCACCGACTGGCGGAACTCGAGCGCCTCATCCCCTCCCACCAGCACGCTCTCGGGGATCTGCGAGTTGGTGAACCCGTGGAAGGCCACCGCATAGGCGTAGCTGTGAGCGCTCAGCCGCTGCAGGCCCTCGAAGCTGAACTCCGAGATGTCTCCACCGGTGATGTGCCAGTGGTCCGCCGCGCCGTTGGGCTCCATGTCACCGATCACCGCCCAGTACGCGTTGCGCGTGTCACTGGAGGAGATGCCCAGGGCGGCGAGCTGCTCGTCCGACCCCGGCTCGATCTCGCCGCCGTGGGGCGCGGCGTAGGCCACCGTCGGCACCGCGGGCGCCGCGGGGAGCCGCCAGTACTCGCCCAGCCCGACGCCGCCGCTGATCCGGGTGGCCAGCGGCGCGAGCGGCTCGGCGACGAAGCCCTCGGCGCTGGCCCGGGGGTGCTCATTCGTCACCTCCCCGCTCACCACCGTGCCCGCGTCGACCTCGAACGTGTCCGTGATGATGTCCGGGTGCACGCGCACCTCGCTCTCGCCGCCGGAGTGATCGCCCTCATCCACGGTGCACAGGCCCGTCGTCTCCCCTGGCAGCGTGGAGCCGGTGTGGATGAGCACCTGCCGGCCTGCGCCGAACGCGTCACGCCGGGCGGCGGTGAACTGGCAGTGCTCCTTGGGGACGGCGCTCGAGCCCTGGAAGCTGATGCTGGAGAAGGTGAGCGACCTGGCCACTCCCGCCACGGGATGGGCGGCGGGAGTCAGGCCGGCCTCGGTGCAGGCGGACAGCCCGCCGAGGGAAAGGATGAACGATGCGGATACGAGGATGTGGATCAGTGTGCGAGTGCCAGACATGGCAGGTCCTTTCAGAACGCGAGCGCACGAGTCCCCCCGATGCCCTGACCTGCCACGGCTACAGCCGTTGGGCCTCGTTGCTCGCGGAGTTGCGACTGCGCGCCTCCGAGTTCATCGAAGGCGCGTGTATAGGTAGTGGGCGGGCCTCTGGTGCGAAACGTCGGGCGCGCCTATGGCTCCCATAGGCTCGCTCTATGGAGTGTAGGGGTAGGGCATGTGATGTCCTGTGCCCTCGCACGGTGCGCTGAAGGCCCGCGGAGAGCAGGCACGCTGGCGGGCCTTGGGCCCGCGCCTCGCCCATCCATCCGCGCGGGTGCCTCCGTAGTCCTTCATGGCTCCATGGGGGAGCCACGACACAGGAGGCATCACGATGAAGAAGGCTGAGCTGAAGAGAGAGGGTCAATACCCGGGGCGCGTGCTCGGGCGTCTGCTGGCCGAGGAGCTGGAGGCGGTCCGCGGCGGTCTCCCCGGGCTCGTGCAGGCGACGGGGGGGCGGACCAAGGATGAGCACGGCCACCCGGATCTCACCGGCGGAAGCGCGGGGCAGACCGACGGTGACTGATCACCCCGCTCTGCCCTGAGCCCTGTCACTCCTTGCAGACGTTCGGCCGGAGGGAGCGAACTCTCTCCGGCCGGGCGCCACCCCTCATGCACCCACGCGAGCCGCCATGAAGACCGTCCTCACCCTCTCCCGACCCCATGACATCCACGCCACCGCCGTCGCCGAGGCGCTCGAGCGCAAGGGCGTGGCGTCCCTGCTCTGGTACACCTCGGACTTCCCCACGCGCGCCACCGAGACGGTGCGCTTCGCTCAAGGGCGCCGCCGGGTGCGCCTGCGGGGGCCCGAGCTGAGCCTCTCCGAGCACGCCATCGGCGCCGTGTGGAACCGGAGGCCGGCGCTCGTCATCGATCCCGGGCGCATCCACCCCGCGGACCAGCGCTTCGTGGAGCAGGGGTGCGGCACGTTCCGGCGCTCGCTGCTCGACACGCTCGCGCCCGAGGCCTTCTGGGTGAACCCGCACCGCGCCGTCGAGCACAGCAGCAAGCTCCGGCAGCACCAGCGCGCGCTCGAGGTGGGGCTGGAGGTGCCGGACACCCTCTACACGAATGACCCCGGAGAGATCCGCGCCTTCCTGCGCGAGCACGGCGGGCGGATTGTCTACAAGCCCTTCCGGATGACCGCGTGGAGGGACGACACGAAGTACCACATGACATACACCAGCCTGCTGACCGAGGCGCAGCTCATCGAGGATGAGCTCCTCTCGATGGTGCCCGGCATCTACCAGGCGCTGGTGCCCAAGGCCTACGAGCTGCGCGTCACGATGATGGGGCGCCGCGCGTTCACGGCGAAGCTGCTCTCGCAGGAGACCGAGACGGGGCGGCTCGACTGGCGCAAGGGCTATGACGAGCTGAGGATGGAGCCGTTCGAGCTCCCCACCGAGGTGGCCGAGCAGTGCTTCACGCTGATGCGCGGCTTGGATCTCGTCTTCGGCTGCTTCGACTTCATCGTCCAGCCGGATGGCCGCTATGTGTTCCTCGAGGTGAACCAGGCCGGGCAGTTCCTCTTCGTGGAGAACGACACGGGGCTGCCCTTGCTGGATGCGTTCACGGAGTTCCTGCGCCAGGGCAGCTGCGACTTCGACTGGAGCCCGGACCGGGTCTCCGTCCGCTACGACGAGGTGAAGGAGGCCGCCTTCCACCGGTTCGAGCGGGAGGCGGCGCTGCATGTCCAGGAGTCGGAGGACACCTGGTACGAGGGGCCGGGCCAGCCCGCCTCCCCTTGAGGTGTGAGCTCAAGGACGGCGCACCAGCACTTCCTCCAGCGGCTTCTTCTGGATGTCCGGCACGCGGGCCTCCGGCGCGGGGTAGCCCACCGGGAGCACGGCGAAGGCGCGCTCGTTCTCCGGCCGCCCGAGCACCTCGCTCAGGAAGCCCATCGGCGAGGGCGTGTGCGTCAGCGTCGCCAGCCCCGCCTGGGTGAGGGCGGCGATGAGGAAGCCCACCGCGATGCCCACCGACTCCTGCACGTAGTAGTGCTTCACCTTCTTCACGGTGCCGTCGGGCAGCTGCCGGAGGCCGTACACCTGCTCGAAGACGACGATGAGGGCGGGCGCCTCCGTGAAGTGGGGCTTGTGCCAGTCCGTGCCGAGCGGGGCGAGCGCCTCCAGCCACTCCGGGCTCATCCGCCGCTCGTAGGACTCGCGCTCTTCGGCCTCGGCGGCCTCGCGGAGCCGCGCCTTGAGCGCCGGCTCCGTCACCACGACGAACGTCCATGGCTGCTGGTTGGCCCCGCTCGGCGCGGAGGCGGCGCAGGCGATGGCGTCCTCCAGCACCCCTTGCGGAATGGGCTCCGGTGAGAAGTGGCGCACCGAGCGGCGCCGGGCCATGGACTGGCGGAAGGCGAGCGCGCGGGCCTGGGACTCGGCGTCCGTCAGGCGCGGCCAGTCCAGGGGAATGAAGGGGTAGGGCTTCTCGCTCAAGGCACGCTCTCCAGAAAGAGGCTCCACGCTCCGCGGGGAGCCGTGACTATACGTTCGCGCCTCCCAGGTCGTCATCGCCAGGCAGCCGGGAGACGTGTCCGAGCAGTCGCTCTGCGCGGATACACCCCCTCCGGAGTTGAAACGCCTCACAGGAATCGCGTGAATGGCTCCCCTGCTCAGCTGACGGAGGTCGTGCCTGCTGAGTACCGGGCGGATCTGGTGGTGCTGCTGTTGGAGGGCAAGCCCGTCTTCGCCATTATCGTCGAGGTGCAGCTGTCTCGGGATGAGGACAAGCGGAAGACATGGCCCCTGTACCTCACCAGCCTGCGCTCGCGGGTGGGTTGTCCCACTGCATTCATGGACAGGCCGTGGAGACCCAAATAGCAAAAAAAGAGGGTCCCGCAAAGGACCC
>JAFGNZ010000218.1 GCA_016926755.1 Myxococcaceae bacterium
TGCGCTGGGAGATGCGCACGCGCCTCTTCCTGCGCACCACCGAGTTCCTCTGGCAGGAGGGCCACACCTGCCACGAGACGGAGGAGGACGCGGAGCGGGAGACGCTGCAGATGCTGGAGGTGTACCGGACGTTCGCCGAGGACTACATGGCGATGCCGGTGCTCAAGGGGCGCAAGAGCGAGACGGAGAAGTTCGCCGGCGCGCTGCGCACCTACTCCATCGAGGCGATGATGCAGGACAAGAAGGCCCTGCAGGCGGGCACCAGCCACAACCTGGGGCAGAACTTCGCCAAGGCCTTCGAGACGCAGTTCCAGGGCCGGGACGGCAAGCAGCACTACGTGTGGCAGACGTCCTGGGGCGTGTCCACGCGCCTCATCGGCGGGCTGATCATGACGCACTCGGATGACGCGGGGCTGGTGGTGCCGCCGCGGCTGGCGGCCACGCACGTGGTCATCATCCCCATCCTCGGCAAGGCGGCGGACGCGGAGAAGACGCAGGTGCTGGAGAGGACGCGCGCGCTGGCGGCGGACCTGCGCAAGGCCGGGCTGAGCGTGGTGCTGGACGACGACGACACGAAGAGCCCGGGCTTCAAGTACAACGAGCACGAGCTCATCGGCACGTGCCTGCGGGTGGAGCTGGGGCCGAAGGATCTGGCCAAGGACTCGTGCGTGATGGTGCGCCGGGACCTGAAGCAGAAGGAGTTCGTCCCGCTGGGCCAGGCGGTGGAGAAGGCCAAGGCCATGCTGGACGCGATGCAGGCGGACCTGTTCAACAAGGCGAAGGCCTTCCGGGACTCGCACACCTTCGAGGTGAACTCCTACGAGGAGATGCAGCAGCGCGCCGAGGACGGCTTCATGCTCGCGCACTGGTGCGAGAAGCCGGCGTGCGAGGCGAAGGCGAAGAACGACATGGCCGCCACCACGCGCTGCCGGCCCTTCGACTTGAAGCAGGAGCCCGGCAAGTGCGTGGTGTGCGGCGAGCCCTCACCCGGCCGCATCGTGTTCTCCAAGGCGTACTGAGACTGTGAGCCACAGGCTCGACCAGGACTCCCGCGGGGCCAAAACCCCCACCCAACCCACCGCATCACGCGTGTTGGACTATCCTCGGGCCCAGGCATGGCAAGCATCGGTCACGTCGCGGTGGGCATGGCGCTGGGGAGATACGAGGCAGGCGCCTCCTCTCTCGGGAGGGTGGCCTTCAGCATGGGGCTCTTCTCCGCGCTGGCCCTCCTGCCGGACGCGGATGTCCTCGCCTTCGTGTACCGCATCCCCTACTCCGCGCCGTGGGGGCACCGCGGCGCCACGCACTCGCTCGCCTTCGCCGCGCTGATGGCGCTGGGCACCCTGGGGCTGGCGCGCCGGGTGCGCCTCCCGCCCTGGCGCGTGGGCCTGCTCGCCCTCCTCGCCGTGGGCAGCCACGGCCTGCTGGACGCGCTCACCGACGGCGGGCTCGGGGCCGCGCTCCTCTGGCCCTTCTCGGACGAGCGCCTCTTCGCGCCGGTGCGCCCGCTGCCCGTGGCCCCCATTGGCGCCGGCATGCTCTCCCACCGTGGGCTGTACGTGGTGGCGGTGGAGTTCGTCGCCTTCCTGCCTTGCTGGGCCTTCGCGCTCTGGCCACGTCGGCGCGCGGCCCTGGAGCCCTGAGCCATGCGCCTCTTCACCGCCGTCACCCTGGGGAGCACCGTGGAGTCCCGGGCCACCGCCGCCATCGAGCGCCTCGAGGCCGTGGCACCGAAGGCCCGCTGGGTGAAGCCCGAGGGCGTCCACCTCACGCTGGTCTTCCTGGGCGAGGTGGCCGAGGCCCGGCTGCCCGAGCTCAGCGCCGCGCTCACGCCGGTGTCCCAGCACCACGCGCCCTTCTCGCTCACCATCGAGGGCGGGGGCTGCTTCGGCCCGCCCCGCCACCCGCTTGTGCTCTGGGCGGGCGTGGGAGGGGACACGGCGGCGCTGGGCGCGCTCCAGGCGGAGGTGGCGGCCGTGCTGGAGCCGCTGGGCTTCCCTCGGGACAAGCGCCTGTACACCGCGCACCTGACGCTCGCCCGCGCCAAGGAGCCCCGCGGGGACGCGGCCTTCACCGAGTGCCGCCGGGTGCTCGAGGGCGAGCGCTGGGGCGAGGCGCGCGTGGAGCACCTGGTCCTCTTCGAGAGCAAGGGGGGGCGGTACGTGCCGCGGCTGGAGCTGCCGCTGAGCGGGAGCCGCTGAGGCCTGTCCGGTGCTAAGAGTCGGCGGCATGACGACGCTCGACAGCCGCCTGGAACCCTTCGTGCAGCGGCACCCCTACCCGCTCGTCTTCATGACGGTGAGCGGGGCGCACCTCTACGGCTTCCCCTCGCCGGACTCGGACTGGGATCTGCGAGGCGTCCACGTGCTGCCGGCGCGCGAGGTGGTGGGGCTGGACACGGGCCCGGAAACGGTGGAGCAGTCCACCCTGCACGAGGGCCTGGAGATGGACCTCGTCACCCATGACGTGGCCAAGTTCTTCACCCTGGTGCTGCGCCGCAACGGCTACGTGCTGGAGCAGATCTTCTCGCCGCTCGTGCTGCGCACCTCGCCGGAGCACGCGGAGCTGAAGGCGCTGGCCAGCGCCTGCATCACGCGCCACCACGCGCACCACTACCTCGGCTTCGCCGACACGCAGTGGCGGCTCTTCGAGAAGGAAAACCCGCGGCGGGTGAAGCCGCTGCTCTACGTGTACCGGGTGCTGCTCACCGGCATCCACCTGATGCGCACGGGGCGGGTGGAGGCGAACCTGGTCACCCTCAACGAGGAGCACCGCCTGCCGTACCTGCCCGAGCTCATCCAGCGCAAGCTCCTGGGCCCGGAGAAGGGCTCGCTGAAGGAGGACGACTTCGCCTTCCACGAGCGGGAGTTCCAGCGCCTGCGGGAGGAGCTGGAGCGCGCGCGGGAGGCGAGCACGCTGCCGGAGGCCCCCAGCGGCCGCGCCGGGCTGCATGAGCTGCTCGTGCGCCTGCGCCTGGCCTCGGCCCGCTGAGCCCCGAGCTCAGGGCTGGGCGCTCCCGCGGCGCGTGGCCACCACGAAGCGCCGGGTGAAGCGGAACGGAGTCCCTCTCTCGGCGGGGGGGTAGTCCGCGCGCAGCAGCGGCCGGAGCATGTCCACGAAGGCCCGGCCCTCCTCCGGCCCGAGCGCCGCGAGCACCGGCCGCAGCGTGGTGCCCAGGAGCCACTGCAGCGCCGCGTCCTCTCCGGGCAGCACGTGGAGGTACGTCGTCTCCCACGCCTCCACGGCGAGGCCCAGGCCCGCCAGGCAGGCCTCGTAGAACTCGAGCACCTCGGCATGCCCCCGGCGCACGCCGGCGAGCGTGGCGGCGAAGCGCGGGTGGGCGCGCACCTCATCGATGCGCCGGTGCGAGGGGGCGTTGAAGTTGGCGGGCACCTGGAAGGCGAGCACCCCGCCCGGCGCGAGCTGGGACACCAGCCCGGACAGCAGCGCCGCGTGGTTCGGGAGCCAGTGGAGCGCCGCGTTGGAGAAGAGCACGTCCACGGGCTTGGGGGGCGTCCAGCGTGCCAGGTCCGCCACCTCGAAGCGCACCCGGTCCGGCGCCGCGCGGCGAGAGGCCTCCGCCACCATCGCCTCGGAGGAGTCCACGCCGGTGACACGGGCCGTGGGCCAGCGCTCGGCGAGCACGAGCGTGAGGTCCCCCGTGCCACAGCCCAGATCCACCACCTGCGTGGGGACGCTCGCCTCGACCCGGGCGAGCAGCTCGAAGAAGGGACGCTTGCGCTCATCCCGGAAGCGCTCGTACTGCGCGGGGTTCCACATGTGCCCTCCTGGGTAGACCTCGCCGAGGCTGTCACTCCCGGCGAGGCGGAGCAACCGCTCGCGTCAGGGCTTGAGCTGGACGACGAAGAAGGTGAACTTCGCGCTGGAGATGGAGCTGTCCCGGGTGAGGGTGACGGTGGTGCCGTCCGCCGACAGCTCGGCCCGCGCGCGCATCTCGCCGATGATCTCACCATCCTTGTACTGGCCCTCCCCGAGCGCCTGCCCCGAGGCTCCCTGGCCGCCCACGAACACCACCGTCCGGCTCGCATCGACCGTCGTCGGCAGCGTGGTGGATATGGACGCCGTGCCCGCCGCGAGATGCTGCGTCACCTGCTGCACGAACGTGCCAGCGGGGAACTGCACCACCTCCCAGGAGATCGCCGTGAACTGCGAGCCCGCGCAGTTGACCGCATCCCCGTCACCCCGCGTGAAGCTCACCTGAGCCCCGCCGTTGGTCAGCTCTCCTCGCAGCGCGCGCTCGCAGATGTCCAAGCCAAAGCCGTCGGAGATGTACGAGTACAGGAGGATCGACCTGTCCAGCGCCACCGAGGACGCGAGGTTGATCTGCGTGCTCGTCCCCGTGAGCAAGCTGTCCACCCGACGCTGCACCGTGGCCCCGGTGTACGAGACCACCTGGAGGTGGTTGGTGTCGTTATTGGCGCACCCGTTCATCTTCCGGATCTCGGCCGCGGTGGTCGACGTCAGCTCCGCGAGCCGAGGGATGGTGTTTCCCTGGTCGGGGGTGTCCCGTCGGCTGCTGAGCAGTAGGAACGTGTTGTCGCGATTGACCGCTGGGTTGACAGTGACGGGGCTGGTGTCGGCTGCGCAGGTGATCGAACTGTGCTGGACGCTCACCACGGTGGGGGGGAGCTCCGCCACGCTCCATTGAATGGTCACGCCGCCCCCCTTGTTGTCCCCCCGCTCGCAGGTCACCTGGGAGACGGTCTCCACGAAGCAGCGGACGTTGGCGCCTTCACTCGCCGGGGCGGCGCTGGTTGCCTGGAAGACCAGGAACGCCTTGTCCATGTTCGTGAGCGCTGGCGAGATGGCGCACGTGTTGCTGCTGTTCGTCGCGTTGCTGGCGATGGTGCAGCTCCCGCTGCGCACGGTGGGGTTGATGGTCTCGTTCCGGGTCGCGGGGGTGAGCCCCGTGGACGAGGCCGTCAGGCCAAGGGTGGCGGTGGTGTTGATGCCACCGCTGATCGCCTTGAAGTAGAAGTCCGCCGTGCTGCTGTCCTGGGGAATGGAGACCAGGTTCGTGGGGGTGGTGCAGCTTGCGTCCAGGAAGAACTCGGCCACTGGCGAAGCGCTGAGGTCGACGGTGAGGGCGTTGCGAGCGGGGTTGCCGTGGGTATCGCGGCTCTCCACCGTCCGAAGCGTGCAGGTGCCGGCGAGCACGGACGCCGTGGGCGTCGAGGCTGCGAAGACCAGGGCCGTCGCATTGGCCGCGACAATGTCATGGCGCTGAACGGGGGTCGCCGTAAGGCCCCCCGCCGAGACTGCGATGTCCACGCCCCGGGCCACCGGGCCCTGGTAGTAGAAGCTCACCTCTGTCTGTCCCGTCGGGATGACACGGGTCGTGACAACCGTGGTGCAGGTCGGCTCCGAGTAGAAGTGGAAGTTGCTATCCGGGGCTGTCCCACTCGCGTTGAGGTTCGCGGTCGTGTCGGCCGTCACGGCCGAGGTGTTGTTGAAGTTGTCCGTCACCTGGACGGTGACTGCGGGAGAGCACGTCCCCGCCGTCACCACATGTGGCGAGGTGGTGAACCGAAGCTTGCCCGGCGCAGCCGCCGTGATGATGGCGTTCTGATTGGCACTCGTGAGGACCCCCGAGGCCGCGGTGAGGATGACCGTCCCCACCTGCGTGCCTCGGAAGTAGAAGTTGGCGCTGTTCTGCCCCGTGAGAATGGTGACCTGGCCTGCCGGGTTGGTGCAGCCGGCGTCCGAGTAGAACGTGAAGTTCTCGATCGGCGAGGCGGTGAGGGTGACAATGGTGTCGACGCTGACATTCACGGGGGTCCCCGTCCTGCGCGCCTGCACCGTCACCACTCCCGAGCACGCCCCCGCTGCCCGCGTCTGCTCGGTCGTCGTGAAGGCGAGCTCGGTGGGCGGCGGCGGCGTGATGGTCTGATCCTGGGTGCCACTGGTCAGGCCGGCGCTGGCCGCGGTGAGCGTCACGGTCCCGATCGTGCTGTTCTTGAACCGGAAGCTGGCGCTGCTGCCGCCCGAGGGGATCGTGACGGAGGTCACCGCCGGGGCCGTGCAGGTAGCATCCGTGTAGAAGGTGGTATTCGCGCCCGTGAGGTTGACCAGGGTGTTGGCGCCCACGGTCGTCACGTTGTTGTTGGCGTCCTGCACCTGCACGGTGGTGATGCCCGAGCAGGTGTCCACCTCGACCATCTGCCCGGGAGGCTGGAAGGCGAGCTTGTCGGGAACGTCCGGGTTCACCGTCACGGCCAGGCTCCCATCGGTGAACCCTGCCCTCGTGGCCGTCACCGTCACGCCCTGGGCCGTCGTCCCCTGCACGTAGAACGTCGCGCTGCTCTGGCCCGAGTTGACCTGGACGCTCGTGATGGTGTTGCCGCAGGCATTCTGCGAGGAGATCTTGAAGCCCGCTGCCGGGCTCGCCGCGAGGGCCATCGACGAATTCCCCGAGACATTCGACAGGTTCCCATGGGCATCGCGCACCTCCAGCGTGACCTGGGTGCACGCCCCCGCCGTCATCGCGAGCGGCGACTGCGGGAAGAACAGCACGCTCGGCGGGGCGGCCAGGATGATCGCCCCCTGGTCCACGGACAGGACACCGGTGGAGGCGGTCAACGTCACCGCCCCCGCGCGTGTACTCCGGAAGGAGAAGCTCGCGCTGCTCGCGCCCATCGGCAGCGGCACGTCCGTCACCGCCGTCCCAGCGCACCCGGCCCCGGCGAAGAACTGGAAGCCCTGGGCAGGCACCACCGACAGCCCCACCGTCATCGCCGACGCCGCATTCGCCGGGTTGCCATGGGTGTCCTCCAGCCGCACCGTCACCACCGCCGAGCAGCTCCCCGCCACCACGTTATTCTGCGCACCGGTGGTGAAGACGAGGGCCGTGGCGGGCCCGGCGAGGATCGCCAGACTGTGCGTCGCGCTTGTCAGCCCCGAGGCCGTGCCGGTGAGGGTAAAGTCACCCGCCTGGGTCCCCCGGGCGAAGAAGGGCTCTGAGCCGCTGTTCGCGCGGATCGTCACCGTCGTCACGGAGTTCGAGCACCCGCTGTTCGAGAAGAACGTCACTCCGCCCGTCGCGGACAGGTTGACCTGCCTGTCCGAGCCCGTGGTCGTCGGATTGCCATGGGCATCCCGAACCTCGACGGTGAACGCCGAGCAGCCTCCGGCCTGGGCCGACGTGGGCCCCGTGAAGACCAGGGCCGAGGGCGGGCCCGGGTTGATCGTCTGGGCCTGCGTGCCCCCGGTGTAGCCCGTCGCGGTGATCGCCACCGTCACGCTGCCGGCGCGCGTGCCCCTGAAGTAGAAGCTGGCGGTGGACGTCCCCGCGGCGAGGGTGACGTTCGTCGCCGGCGTGTTGCACATCGAATCCGAATAGAACAAGAAGCCTACGTCCGGGTCGGCCTGGAGCTGGATCTGCGTGGCCGCGGCGGCGGGCTTAGGGTTGCCCTGCGCATCCTGACTCTGGACCTGCACCGCCATCGAGCACGCCCCCGCCGTCGCCGCCCGCGGTGGGCTCTGGAAGACCAGCTGGTTGCCTGCCCCCGGAGTGACCGACACGCTCTTGGAGTCCGGCTGCAGGCTCGGGGCTGACGCGGTGATCGTCACGCTCCCCGCGACCTGGCCCTGGAAGTGGAACGTCGCCGAGCCCTCGTTCGCAGGCAGGGTCACGCTCGTCACGGGCGTGGTGCACCCGGCATCCGAGTAGAAGCGGATGCCACCGGCGGGCGTCGCCTGCATGCCAACGGAGGTGGCCGCGGTCACTCGGGTGTTGGAGCCCTGCGCGTCCTTGACCTGCAGCGTCCCCGCCTTGCAGTCGCCGGCGATCACGCTGGCCTCCACGGTCAGCGCGAGCGCCGTCGGGGGACCGACGCACGCATTGGCCGCGCAGCCTGCTGCCTGGCACCCCGGCTGATTGTCACAGTTGAGATCGACCTGGTCCGCACACGTCTCCTGCCGACCCGGGTTGATCGTGCTGTCCCCATCCCTGCAATCCAGCCCCCCCGCCTCCACGCTGACATACTCATCGGTGTCCCCATCCTGGCCGGGCTTCAGCTCCAGCGTGATGACGTCGGGGACCTTCCCCTCCACGAAGGTGGCCATCGCCGTCTCGTAGGGGCCGTTGTACGACTGGGCCTCCGTGCCGTTCTGGCAGTCGCCCCCCAGGTAGGGGCGCGCGGCGAGCTCCACGTCCTTCGGCAGCGCCCCCCGGAAGATCGCGATCTGCAGATCATCATCCGCCCGTGGCAGCCACTTCTCCTGAAGGACGTGGTGATCCGCCACATCGCGGATCTCGAACAGGACGCACGTCGCCTTGACCGGGGGAGAGAGCACGACTTTGGCGTGAATTGCTTCGCCTTCGACCTGCTGCTGGCGGTTACAGGCCGAAAGGATGACGAGCAGCGCCGCGAGGCTGAGCTTCTTCACGTCGGGTACCTCGAAGACGGATGTGTGTATGCCCCATGCTACCACGCTGGGACGCTCCTCCGTCTCGGGTGCGGCTCCGCCGCCCGATCTCCCACCCTTGGAACCCCCGGCACCCACCCCTCCTCGGGGTGGGTGTGGCTCACCCTCAGGGAGGCGCGCTCCCTCCCGTCGCCAGTTGGCGGACCCGGAAGTCATCGAACCAGACGCCCGCGATGGGAGTCCTGAGCCCCGCCAGCCCCGGGGCCCCGAGCGCGGAGCTGCTGGAGTCCACCACCCTGAGGCGCACCTGCCCCTCCACCGAGGCGACGAGCTCCACCGGCCCGGCCCCCCGCGCGGAGAGCGAGAGCTTCACGGGCTCTCCGGGGGAGGAGAGCCCACTGCTGGCCTCGCCCAGCACGGTGACGTGGCCTGCCACCTCCCGCCGCACCTGGAGCCACCCGTTCGGCCGGGACACGAGGCTGTAGCGCGCGCTGCCCTGATCACGCAGCAGCAGCACCGCCTCCCCCACGGCGAAGTGCTGGAGCCGGACCTCCACCGAGCAGTCCCTGCAGCGCGAGGGGAGGGCGAGCGCGACGTCCTCCCCGTCCCAGTCGCTCACCGCGCGAGTCCCATCCACGTACCACAGCCCCCTCACCGTCCACGCCTCTCCCAGCCCCTGCGAGGTGGTGCGCGAGAAGTCATCCGCGAAGATCTGCGCGCCGGGGGCGGGAGGCTCCTCACCCGAGACGGCCAGCATCACGCGAGACACCCTCCCTGGGCTGCCGGCCCAGCTCGCCTCGCCGAAGAAGCAGGGGAGCTCCTGGGTCCCCGCCGGCAGCACGTCCACGGCGTTGAGATAGCCCTTGAAGGTCGCGCTCGAGTCCAGCACCACGGGCTCACTGAAGACCCCCTCCTTCAGCACCCGCACGCGCAGCTCGTGCTGCGTGTTGAACTCGCGCATGTGGTTGTAGAAGACATACAGCGTGTCGCCGATGCGCGTGGTGGCCGGCTGCAGGGCCCAGTCCGGCCTGCCCTCCAGCAGCGTGCGCGGCCCGAAGGCGCTCCCATTGAAGTGCCGGTAGTAGAGCTGCTCCCATTCGTCCTTGTAGACGAAGTGCAGGCCGCCCTGGCCGTCCTCCACGGCGCTGAGCGCGGCGCCGTGGTAGATGCCGTCGGGGAAGGCCTGCTGGACGGCGCCCCAGGTGCTCAGCGGATCGCTGTCCTGGCGGATGCGCATGCGGGCGGGCACCAGGCCGTCGTGCATGCCATAGACGAAGACGAGCTTGTTCCCGACGCTCGACAGCCGCCCGCCGCCGCGCCGCGGGACCTGATCGAGGTCCGGCTGCTGCTGGAAGCTCGCCCCTCCGTCCGTGGAGACGCTGAGCACGGCGGTGGAGCGGCCGTCGGGCTCGAGCCGGAAGGCCTGGATCCACAGCCGTCCCGCCGAGTCCCTGGCGAGCAGCGCCCGGGAGTACCCAACGCTGTCATCCGGGGCATTGAAGACGCGGACCGCCGGCTCGGGCGCCCAGGTGTTCGCGGAGGGCTGGTAGCGCCACCACTGGAACCAGACGTCGTGTCGCCGCGAGGGCCCGAGCTCGGGGGCCTCGTACGAATAGACGAGCGCCACATCCCGGCCCACGACGAGCAGCTCGGCCCGATCGGGGTGCCACGCGTCGGGCTGGATGGGCGCGAGGAAGTGGAAGCTGTGCGCGCCATCATCCGAGCGGAACAGCGAGAGGCCTCGCCCGTCGGCGCCGCCCTGCTGGACGGCGAGAAGCCAGACAGGTGCCTGGCCCGAACCCATGTCGATGCGTACCACGTGGCGCTGAGCCGGCAGGGTGAGCGCATTGCCCCCACTGACCGGCATCAGCGGTGTCCCGCTCGCGAGCACCGCCGCGAGCAGCGCCGTTGAAGCCCCTATCATATCCGTCCCCCCTCCCCTTCCCCTGACCCGCGAGAAGCTAAGGCCGGGCGGGCGAAGAGGAGAAGGGGGAGACAGGGCCGCGGCCCTGCGGACAGGGGCGCCCCGTCCGGTGGTGCACGCTCACGGTGGGCGGAGTGTGCACCCGTGAGGGACTAGGGCGTCCCGGCGTCGGTCGGGCCCGGGGTGCCGGCGTCGGCGCCACCGCGGGCGCTGGTCTTGCGCTCGACCGGCGGGGGCGGGCTGATGAGGGCGAGGGACTTGAGGAACTCGTCCGCGGCGGGGGCACCGATGCTGGGGTTGTAGAGGGTCAGCAGGGTGTAGAGGCGCGGCCCGACGAGGTAGTTGCGCGCCTTCACCTCACCGTTGTCGGAGGAGATGACGAAGGCCTTGCCGGGGTAGGTATCGTTGATGGTGAGGTTCTCCTCGCTCTTCAGCGTGCCCTTGAGCTGGTTGACGAGCCCATCACGGCCCTCGTTGAGGAACGCCTCGGGCGGGCGGGCGGCGACGATCTTCTCGGGGTAGTCGGCGGTGCTGAGGGAGTAGATGACGCCGTCGACGTTGGTGGTCCACGCGGCGGTGGTGACGTCACCGGCGGGGATGGTGACCTTGTTGCGGACCACCTGCGGAGTGCCAGGCATCCGAGCGGTGAAGCCATCCTCCGCGCTCCCGAACTCAGCGAGCTGCGGGCCAGGGGGAGGGGCAACGGCTTCGGGGGCGCCCGGGCCGCCCTCCTCGGCGGGGAGCTCCTCGACGGTGGAGGAGCCTCCGGCCTCGGTGGGCCCTTTCTGCTGGCTGGCGCAGGCGACGGCAATCAAGGAGAAGGCGGCAAGGAGACGAAACTTCAGGGACATGCAGGCTCCCTCGGAAAACGGGTGGGACAGGGTCGTGCCGGACCCTAAACGAGTCCGTGTCCCCTGACTACTTGATTCATGGAGCGATGCGTCAGCAGGTGGCGGGAGGTGTCCCGCGCTTCACGGACAGTTGGTGATGGGCGTGGCCGGGTTGCCGGTGTTGCGCGAGTCGTGCTGGTACTTGGGCCACGGAGCGGGCTCCAGTCCCGGACTGTCGACGATGAACGAATGCACTGAACTGCCCGCTGCAACGTACAACACGCCAAGAGGAGACTGGGCTACCGGGTCGCCAACATTGTCGCGGTTGCAGTCCAACGTCGGCGAGACATCCAGGTTGCTGACTCCAGAGAGAGCCACGTTCCAAACCTGGGCAAGGCTGTCGGCAGCCCTCGCGCTCACCTCTCCATCGGTGGCAACGGTGTACAGAAGATCGTTCCTACCAAGTACCGGAGCAGCCTTGATGCTCGTAGAGCTAGGAACATTCTGAACCATGGAAGGCGAGCCCAGAGCCAGACGTACAAACTCCGAGGCAGCGGAAGTCTCCGTGCCGAAGTAGGCCCAATTATCACGACCAATGCTGGGCCCAAAAACGCGCCCGCCACCCGCAGGCGAATAGACAGGTGTGACGCTCGTCACAGTATTGTCAATGACCTGCAGCACGGAGAAGAGATTGCCTGCCGCGGGATTAGCAGCGCTGGCTTGTCCTCCGTAGACCCTGTCATTCGCCAACGCGAGCCCCCAGGGCACATGATCTGCAGTCACCGGCCAGTTCGCCCGAGGCGTGTTGCTGCCAATGCTATAGCTCGTGAGTCTTGCTCCTGCCGAAGGGTTGGCGCCAAAGAAGATGTCCTCTCCCTTCATCACCAGCGAAGCCCCCGGGATGGAAGGAGGAATAGCATTCATGCCGGAGTTGCTGACATTGATGCATGGGTCCAATGGCAGAACATCCGGACGAATGCCAACGATTCGAGCCGACGCACTGTTGACGATGCCGACTGCCGTCTCCACAGTGATGACGCCAGTCCCTGGATCCACCGAGGTGGTTCCTACTGCGATAGCGCCCTCTACGAGGCTGGCACCAAAGTTTCCCGTACCCGGGCATTGGGCCACCTGGGATTTATCGCTGCCCTTGAACGCGTAGAGCAGGGTGCCGCCGCCGCTCGGCTTCGCGGCAACATAGACGTACTCCTCGCTCCCTGAACGGGCACTGCCCACCGCGAGGCTTCCAGCTATCTGACCGATGACGAGGTCCCACTTCAGCGTCCCGTCCGGATTGAGTGCGAAGAGCTTTCCGCTGGTTTCTGCGGTGCCGAAGTAGATTGAGCCGTTATTCCCGATAGCAGGGGTGCCCTTGATGGCCCCGCCGCTGTCAAAGGCCCACTTCCAGCGCGTGACAGGGATGGGGCCGGTACTCCGAGCCACATTGCCGACCGTGTCCCTGGCCGTGGCCTCCACCGTGAAACTTCCGTTGAAGGCATCGAGCCCGGGTCTCGACAGCGGCACGTTGACCTTGCGACAGAAGGCCGCGGGGCCGCCCTGACAGGGCTCTGGCGTCAAATCGGTCACATCCGCGCCACCATTGTGGCCACGTACGATGATCTGGAGGCTGGCTGGATCCAGGTCCGTCGCATTGGACTCGACGCGCACCTCGACTACCTGATCCCTGCGCCAGGCCGAGGCCAGGCCTGGGTCCGCATAGCGAAAGCCACCAGTGTCAGCGGGTATCTGCGCTGTCGGCACCACGACGGTGAGATCCGGCGCCACGGCATCCACTGTGACGTTCACCGTGTCATTCAGGCCAACGGCGGGTTCCGGGTGGGCTGCGCTCACAGCAAGCTGCGCCTCCGTGGCGGGGGGGGTCCACGCGACGGTGTACGTCGCGTCGGTTCGCGTCACGGCCCCGAACGAACCGACATCTCCGCCCTGGGTTCGCGTCGCGCCGAAGGTGAGCGTCTCCGGGAACACGGTCGTGCTCGCATACGAGGGGTTCGGCACGAGCCGGGCAGACACCTGCACCGTCCCACCATCCAGCACAGCACCCTCGGTGGGCGTCAGGATGTCCACCGCGGTGAACCGCGGCTTGCACTCTCCCAACGAGCACGCCTCGTAAGCTGCACAGGCCGGCGAGCAGTCGTTGGTCTCCTCCTCCCTGTAACAGTGGCCCAAGGTCGTGTCGCAAACACCACCGAGCTCGGCGCATTGCTCGTTCGAGGTGCACGCCCGGCCCTCCAGCTTCGTGCACCCTGCCAGCGTGGCCAGCAGCATCCCCGCGCCCAAGAGTTTGCGCAGCATCAGACACCTCCCCAAACCTTTTGACGGCCCAGCGCCGGTGGATAGCATGGGCTCCCTGATCACGGAAGGTTGAGACAGGACCTTCTCCATCCGCTTTTATACGCTCGACTGCTAGCCGCCTGCGCCCCGGCGCATCCTCCGGCGAGGGTTTCCATGGTGCACTGTCTCTCCCGACACGGCCTCCTGCTGGCGCTCTCCGTCGCACTCCTGGCCCCCGCCGCCCGCGCCCAGGCTCCCCAGAAGGAGCGCATCGCCCTCCACCCGTGCGTCATCACCGGCGGAAAGAAGAAGGACATCTCCGAGCTGGAGGCCCTCTGCGCCACCGCCGCCGTCCGGGAGACCATGGAGCTCGTCCCCAGCACGGACGTTCGCGCCTTCCTCGACAAGAGCGAGCGCGGCTCGTGCGCGAAGGCCAAGAACCGCAACGCGTGCCTCGGGCGCCTCGCCGCCGCCACCAAGGCCTCTCGCAGCCTCTACATCACCCTCAACCCCTTCACCCCCAGGACGACCCGCATCACGGGCCTGGTGGTGGATGAGACGGGCAAGAAGATCGAAGAGCGCCCCCTGGAGCTTCCCCGCATCCCCAACCAGGCTCCGCGCGACGTCGTCCGCTTCTCCGTCTCGCAGCTCCTCGAGCAGCTCGAAGTGGCCAAGGCGCCCCCACCCGACATCCTCGTCCCCCTCACCCCCGGCGCTGCGCCTGAGCCGGAGCCCCTCGTCGAGGCGCCCGCCGCGCCGATGCCAGCGCCCGCGGCTCCTCCCAGTCCAGCTCCCACTCCTGCCGTCACCACGGAGAGGCAAGAGGCTCCCCGAGGGCGCACGTGGAAGACCCCTGCCGGCATTGCCGGAGTGGCCGCGGGTGCCGTCGGGCTCGGCGTCTCGGGCTTCCTCGTCCTCAACTCCAACTCCAAGGCCAGGGAGTTCAACGAAGCCTTCAAGGGAGGTGCCCTCCCACCGAGCAGCGAGCGAGAAAGGCTGCGCGGGCTCCGCCAGGACGTCGACTCTCAGCGGAGGAGCGCCGCCATCGCCGGGAGCGCGGGCGCGGCCCTGCTCATCGGCGGAGCCATCCTCTGGTTCATCGATCGCCCCTCCTCGCCGGAGGCCACGCCCCCGCAGGAGAAGGCAGGGTCTGCTCGGCTCCTCGCGGGCCCGGGCCAGGTGGGTGTGCGCGTCCTCCTGCCCTGAGCGGACCGCCCGGGGCTCCCGCGCCTACTCGCCGAGGTACGCCTTGCGCACCTCGGGGCTCTCGAGCAGCGCCTTGCCGTTGCCCGCCATCACCACCTCGCCCGTCTCCAGCACGTAGCCGTAGTGCGCCATGCTCAGCGCCAGGTGCGCGTTCTGCTCCACCAGCAGGATGCTCATCCCCGCCGCGTTCACCTCTCGCAGGGTGCGGAAGATCGTCTCCGTCACCTGCGGCGCCAGCCCCAGCGAGGGCTCGTCCAAGAGCAGCAGCTGCGGCCGGCTCAGCAGCGCCCGCGCGATCGCCAGCATCTGCTGCTCACCGCCCGAGAGCGTCCCCGCCAGCTGCTTGCGCCGCTCCCTCAGCACCGGGAACAGCTTGAAGCTCTTCTCCTGATCCGCGGCGATCTCCGCCGTGTCGCTGCGCAGGTACGCCCCCAGGTCCAGGTTCTCCTGCACCGTGAGGTTGGGGAAGATGCCGCGCCCCTCCGGCGCGTGCGCCATGCCGCGCGGCACCAGCAGGTGCGCCTTCATCCCCGTGATGTCCTGCCCGGCCAGCGTGATGCGCCCCGCGCTCGGCTTCAGCATGCCGCTCACCGCGCGCAGCGTGCTCGTCTTCCCCGCCCCGTTGGCCCCGATCAGCGCCACCACCTCGCCCTTGCCCACCGAGAGCACCACGCCCTTGAGCGCCTGGATGGCCCCGTAGTGGACCTTCAGCCCCTCCACCGTCAGCAGCGGCGGCCGCGGCTCGCGCTCGCCCAGCGTCTTCACCGCCTCGCTCACGCCGCCCCCCCATGCGTCTCCAGGTAGTTGTCCCCCAGGTACGCCTCGATGACCTTCCGATCGCTGCGCACCTGCTCGGGCGCGCCCCGCGCGATCGTCTCCCCATGATCCAGCACGGTGATCTGCTCGCAGATGCCCATCACCAGCTTCATGTCGTGCTCGATGACGAGGATGCCCAGCGAGAAGTCATCCCGCAGCTTGCGGATCAGCACCATCAGATCCGCCTTCTCGCGGGTGTTCATGCCCGCGGCGGGCTCGTCCAGGAGCAGCACCCGGGGCCGCGTCCCCAGCGCGCGGGCGATCTCCAGCCGCCGCTGCTCGCCATAGGGCAGGTTGCGCGCCTCCTCATCCCGGCGGTGGGACAGCCCCATCACCTCCAACAGGCGCTCGGCCTGGCGCGTCAGCTCGCGCTCCTCCGCCATGAAGCCCGGCGTGAGCAGCAGCGCTCGCCACCAGTCCCGGTAGTTGCGCAGGGCCCCGCGCAGCTTGGCGCCCAGGTCCGCGCCCTCCACGTGCAGCGCCCCCTGCGCCCGGCACGCCACCTTCACGTTGTCCAGCGCGGTGAGCGCCCGGAAGAGGCGGATGTTCTGGAAGGTGCGCGCCAGCCCCAGGTGGTTGATCTGGTGCGGCAGCCACCCGTTCACCCGCCGGCCGGCGACGCGCACGTCGCCTCGGGTGGGCCTGTACACGCCCGTGAGGACGTTGAACGCCGTCGTCTTGCCCGCGCCGTTGGGGCCGATCAGCCCCTGCAAGTCCCCCTTGCGGATGGCGAGGTTGAAGTCCGTCAGGGCCCGAAGCCCTCCGAACTGGATGCTCACCGAGTCCGCCTGGAGAAGCGGGGCCTCCTCCTGCCGCGGCGGCGAGGCCTCTGCGCCGGGGCTCATGCCAGCCCCTTTCTCCGCCGGGGAAGCCAGCGCGGCAACACCTCCCAGATCTCCTTCATCCCGAAGAGCCCCTGCGGCCGCAGCAGCATCAGCGCCACCAGCAGCAGGCCGTACACGGGCATGCGGATCTGATCCACCTTCTGCGCCAGGCTCCCCTCCGCGCCCATGACGGTGAAGGCCGAGCGCAGCGCCTCCGGCAGCAGCGTGAGGAACACCGCCGCCACGATGGCGCCCGTGGTAGAGCCCAGGCCGCCCAGCACCACCATCACGACGATCTCCATCGACTTCACGAAGGTGAAGGAGCCCGGGTTGATGATGGGGACGAAGTGGGCGAACAGCCCGCCGGCGATGCCCGCGAAGAACGCGGAGACGACGAAGGCGCGCACCTTGTAGCCGGTGGTGTCCACGCCCATGGCCTCGGCGGCCACCTCGTCCTCGCGGATGGCCCACAGGCTGCGGCCGTGGCTCGAGTAGGCGATGCGCCGCGCCACCAGCACCACCAAAAACACCCAGAAGCCCACCATGGCCAGGCTGGAGGTCTGCGGGATGCCGGACAGGCCCAGCGCGCGCCCGAAGGCGTCCGTGTTCTGCACCACGACGCGGATGATCTCCCCGAAGCCCAGCGTCACGATCGCCAGGTAGTCCCCGCGCAGCCGCAGGCTGGGCAGGCCCACCAGGAAGCCGCACAGCGCGGCCGCCGCGCCGCCCGCCAGCAGGGCCACCACCAGGAAGACCTGATCGCTGGCCGCCACGGGCAGGAAGGAGAGCGCCGTCTCCTTGAAGGACAGCGACAGCACGCCGGCCACGTAGGCCCCCACCGCCATGAAGCCCGCGTGGCCGATGGAGAACTGCCCCGTCATCCCGTTCACGATGTTGAGGCTCACCGCGAGGATGACGTTCACCCCCATGATGGACAGCAGGTAGGTGGCGAACGGCGCGCTGGCCAGCAGCCGATCGAAGAGCAGCAGCACCGGCACCGCGATGAGCACCGGGAGGATGCCTCGGAGCGCGGGGGGGAGCCCCCCGGGCGACGGTGTTGGCACGGAGGAGGTTTCCATGCGGCCTACACCTTCTCCGCCGCCACGCGGCCGAACAGCCCGCCCGGCTTCACGAGCAGCACCAGGATGAGGATGCCGAAGGCCACCGCGTCTCGCCACGTGCTCGCGGCGTAGCCCACCACGAACTCCTCCACCAGGCCCAGCAGCAGCGCCCCCACCACCGCCCCCGGCACGTGGCCGATGCCGCCGATCACCGCCGCCACGAACGCCTTGAGGCCCACGTACAGCCCCATCAGCGGGCTCACCGAGGTGTCCTTGATCGCGTACAGCAGCCCCGCGCCCGCCGCCAACCCGCTGCCGATCATGAACGTCACCGCGATGACCCGGTCCGTGGGGATGCCCATCAGCGCCGCCACCCGGTGATCATAGGACACCGCCCGCATCGCCCGGCCGAAGCGCGTCTTGAACACCAGCCACTGCAGCCCCACCATCAGCCCCACCGCGATGAGCAGCGACATCACCTGCCAGTTCCACACCACCACGTCCCGGTCGCCGATGACGAGCCACTCGGTGGGCTGGATGATCTCCGGGAAGGCGCGCGGCGCGGCGCCCGGCAAGAAGCCGATGTCCAGCTGGAAGCCGTAGGAGAGCGCGAAGGAGATGCCGATGGCGGTGATGAGCGCGGTGAGCCGCGGCTTCTCGCGCAGCGGCCGGTAGGCGAAGCGCTCGATGAGGAAGCCCAGCAGGGCGCAGCCCCCCATGGCCACCAGGAAGATGAGCACCACGCCCAGGAACGTCTTCTGCGTCTGCCGCCCCAGCGCGAAGGCGGTGGCGTAGCCCATGTACACGCCCACCATCATCACGTCGCCGTGGGCGAAGTTGATGAGCTTGAGGACGCCGTACACCATCGTGTAGCCCAGCGCGACGAGCGCGTAGATGGTGCCGGCGGCCAGGCCGTTGATGAGGTGCTGGAGCAGTTGCGCCATTACGGGTTGACGGTCGTCACATACTTCGTTGTGCCGTCCCCCACCTCGAGCACGACGGCGGGCTTCACCGCGTTGCGGTTCTCGTCCAGCGTGATGACGCCGGCGATGCCCGGGAAGTCCTTCGTCTGGGCGATGGCGTCCCGGAGGGCCTTGCCAGAGGTGTCCGGCGCCTTCTTCAGGGCCTCGATGGCCACCCGCGCCGCGTCATAGGCGAGCGCCGCCAGCGCGTCCGGCACGCCTCCGTAGGCGGCCTTGTAGTCCGCCACGAACTTCTGGATGCGCTCCTCCGGGTTGGCCGGCGAGTAGTGGTTGGAGAAGTAGCTGCCCTGGATGGCGCTGCCACCCAGCTCATACAGCTTCTCCGAGTCCCACCCGTCTCCGCCCAGCAGCGGCACCTTCAGCCCCAGCTCGCGCGCCTGGCGGGCGATGACGCCCACCTCGCTGTAGTAGCCGGGCACGTAGATGGCCTCCGGCTGGCTCTTCTTGATGGCGGTGAGCTGCGCCCGGTAGTCGGTGTCGCCCTGGCTGTAGCTCTCCGTGCTGGTGATCCTCCCGCCCATCTCCGTGAACTTGCGGGTGAACACGTCCGTCAGGCCGATGGAGTAGGCGCTCTTGTTGTCCTGCAGCACCGCCACCTTGGACACCTTCAGGTGCTCCCGGGCGAACTTCGCCATCACGTAGCCCTGGAACGGGTCGATGAAGCAGATCCGGAAGATGTACTCGCCCTTCTCCGTCACCGACGGGTTGGTGGAGGAGGGGGTGATCATCGGCACCCCGGCCGCCTGGGCCTTCTCCGCCATGGCCAGCGAGTTGGAGGAGGCCACGTCCCCCAGGACCATCACCACCTTGTCCTGGGTGATGAGGCGGGTGACGGCCTGGGCGGCCTCCTCGGGCTTGCCCTGGTTGTCATACACCCGCATCGCCACCTTCTTGCCCTTCACCCCTCCGGCCTCGTTCGCCTCCTTGAGCGCCATCTCGATGCCGTTGCGGGTGGAGACGCCGAAGGTGGCCTGCCCGCCGGTGAGGCTGGTGGCCACGCCCAGGAGGATCGTGTCGGCCTCGCCGGTCGGCGTGCCCGCAGGGGGCGTCGCGGGGGCCGTGCCTCCCTGGCCCTGCGCAGCCTGCTTGCTGGTGTCCGTCTCGGTCGACGCGGGCTGCGTCTTCTTCTCGCAGCCGGCCATCATCACAGCCAGCGCGGCCAGCAGCATCGGAACAGAACGTCGCATGGGGAGCCTCCCGTCAGCGGCAAAAGCTCCGGTCTTCTAGGAGAGCCCGTCAGGTGGGTCAAGCGCGCAGCCATGGCGCCTGGGCGCTTTTCTCCCTCGGAGCACCCCTCGCTTCAGGTGTGGAGCCCGTCCACGGGCCCTCCACCTCACCGAGCGGGCAGGAGGGCACTCGATGGCTGCGCGAAGCAGCCGCGCCACCAAGCCACTGGCCGGCGATCCAAGTAGGGCTGTCGCACACAAATCGGGCCCCCACCTTGGGAGGAGGGCCAGCGCAGGACGCTTCGAGCCCCCCTGCCTGCTGGTCCTTTGAACACCCGGCGTCACCGGGCCGGTGCCAGGGCACCGGGCGGCCGCCACACACCACGGGGGAGAGCCATGTATCAGCGCAGCGATTTGAGAGAGGGAATGGTCGTTCGCAGCATTGACGGCGAGAAGCTCGGCAAGGTGTTCGCCATTCAGGATGGGGAGTTCCTGATCGAGAAGGGCCTCTTCTTCCCGAAGGACTATGTCTGCAGCTACTCGGAGATCAGCGACATCCGAGACGACGAGATCATCCTCCTGCACGGCAAGGAGGGGCTGCACCGCTTCTCGTTCGACGAGGATCGCGGCGTGCTGGCGGGGACGGGCGGCGGCGCGGGCGTGGGCCCGGGCGCCATCGGGATGCCCGCGGAGCCCACCCCGGGGCTGGGCATGGGCGCGGAGGAGGTCTCCATCCCCGTGCACAAGGAGGAGCTGGACGTCATCAAGCGTGAGGCGCAGGCCGGAGAGGTCCGCGTGAGCAAGGAGGTGGTGGAGGAGGAGCGGGAGATCTCGGTGCCGGTCCGCCGCGAGCGCGTGCGAGTCGAGCGCCGGGAGGTGAAGGACCGGCCGGCGGCGCAGGCCTCCTTCCAGGAGGAGACGGTGGTGGTACCGCTGCGCGCCGAGGAGGTGGACGTGCAGAAGCGCGCGGTGGTGGACGAGGAGGTCGTCATCCGCAAGGACGCCATCGAGGAGGAGCGGCGGGTGGCGGACACGGTGCGCCGCGAGGATGTGACGGTCCGGGGGGGTGGCGACGTGGAGGAGCGCAAGCTGGAGACGCCTTCAGACGATCCGAACCTGCGCCGCTCCTGAGCCCCGAGCGGGTTGACGCGGTCCCTCTCACGGGGGCCGCGCTGTCCGCCGCGGCCGAGCAGGCCGCCTCAGCGCGAGGACTTCACCGCGTCGCTGATCCGGGTCTTCTCCGCCTTGGACTTGTCCGCGGCGGCCCTATCCAGCCGGGCCAGCTCGCGCAGCCGGTCCGGGAAGTTCGCCGACACCAGCCGGGACAGCTCCGCGTCCTTCGCCGGCTGCACCACCTCTGACAGCCGCTCCGCCATCTCCACGGCGTTCCGGAAGCGGCTGGCCGGGTCCTTGGCCAGCGCCACCTCCATCACCTCCCACAGCGGCTTGGGGATGCGCTCGGGGCGGCGCACCTCCTCGTCACAGATGGCGTACATGCTCTTGAGCTCATCCCCCTTGTCGAAGGCGCGCTTCATCGTGAGCGCCTCGTAGAGGATGAGGCCCATGGCGAACAGATCACTGCGCGCGTCCAGCCGCTCGCCCCGCGCCTGCTCCGGGGACATGTAGAGGGGCTTGCCCTTGACGATGCCCGGCAGCGTCACCGTGCGCTGCGAGCGCGCCTTGGCCACGCCGAAGTCCAGCACCTTCACCCGCCCGTCGAAGCCCAGCATCAGGTTGTGCGGCGACATGTCCCGGTGCACCAGGAGCAGCGGCGCCCCATCCTCGCCCTTGAGCGTGTGCGCCGCGTGCAGCCCCTGGAGGCCCTGCACCACCGCCCCCACCGCCATGTGCGCCGGCAGCGGCGCCTTCAGGTGCTTGAGTAGCCGGTCCAGGTCCACGCCCCGCACCAGCTCCATGGCGATGTAGTAGGCGCCCTGCGCCTCGCCGATGTCGTAGACGGTGACGAGGTTGGGGTGGGCCAGGCGCAGGCCGATGCGCGCCTCGTCCAGGAACTGCTGAACGATGGCCGGATCCGTGGACAGGTGCGGGAGGATGCGCTTGAGGGCCACCAGCCGCCCCAGCCCTTCAGGGCCCCGGGCGCGCGCCACCAGCACCTGCGCCATGCCGCCGGTGCCCAGCGGCGTGACCACCTCGTACCGGCCGATGCGGCCGCGAGGCACGGGCGTGGAGCCGTCCTCCACGGCCAGCTCGTCCAGCCGCTCCAGCGCGCTGCGCCCGTCCGTGAGCGCCATGAAGCCCAGCACCGCCGAGTCCAGCTGCTCGCCGATGGCCTCCACCAGCTTCATCACCAGCCGCCCACCGTCCTCGAAGCGCCCCTCCACCACCAGCCCCAACGCGCCCAGGTTCAGCTTGCCCAGCGTGAGCTGCGTGCAGAAGAGCATCCGCCCGCCCTCCAGCCGGAGCGGGCCCATCTGCTTCGCCGCCTCGAAGACGTCCGTGCCCAGCTCGCCCAGCATCCGCGTGAGCACCGGCCCCTGGGTGCCC
The DNA here is from genome assembly GCA_016926755.1 of Myxococcaceae bacterium. Lineage (GTDB taxonomy): Bacteria > Myxococcota > Myxococcia > Myxococcales > Myxococcaceae > Hyalangium. Next base: position 21,996 of record JAFGNZ010000218.1, read on the forward strand.
CGCAGACACACGAAGCCGGCCACCGCGTGCACCATCCGCGCGCACTGCGTGAGGAACACGTCCAGCCCGGTGTCGAGATCCAACCCCCGCTCGAAGCAGTCCTCGAGGATGTCGTCCGCCATCCGCTGAACGGACGTCAGGCCACGCAGGAAGGCGACCTCGGCCTCGAGTGATGGGAACTCCACGGCCCGCATTGAACACCGGGAGCCCCCGTCCAGGGAAGCTCCCGCTAGGTGAACGGCGGCTCCAGGGTGGCCACGGCGCCCTTGGCGGTAGGGCATGCGCGACAAAACCCGGAAGGTCGGGAGCTGTCAGCCCCCTCCCTTACATTGCCGCGCCATGGCTTCGATGCAGCACGAAGGACTCCTGCTCCTGTTCCGCA
>JAFGNZ010000219.1 GCA_016926755.1 Myxococcaceae bacterium
AAGCGGACCCTCGCAGTTGGCGCCGACGAACCCGAGCAGCACCGCGCCTCCCGCCCCCCTCTATTCCCAAAAACCGGATTTGGTCCCGAAATGCAGGTGCCGCCCCCTTTCTCAGAGGGCGGCGCCTTAAAAGCGGCGGGTTGCTCGGCTTGGGAGCGGCGGCAATCGAACCCGCCGCCGGGAACTTCCAGCGAGAGTGCTCCAGGACGGACAAAAGTGGGACATCCCTTGTGAGCTACACCCCGAGGCTTGCTTAGATGGTGCCATGGCAACGCTCCACCGGCTGCTGGCCCTCGCCGTCCCGCTGTCCCTCCTCGCCTCGCTGACGATCTCCGGCCCCGCGCTCGGGCAGGGCAAGGCCCCGCCCTCGTGGAAGCAGATCGACCAGCTCGCGGAGGAGCAGAAGCTGGAGGCCGCGGCCAAGGGCGTCGAGGCGCGGCTCGCGCAGGCCAGGAGCAAGGGGGACGAGGACGAGTGGGCCCGGGCCCTCATCCGCGCGGTGCAGCTGCGCACGGCGCTGCATGGGTACGAGACGTCCGTGCGCTTCCTGCGCGAGCAGCCGTGGCCGAAGGGGCTCCTGCCTCGCACGGCGCTGCAGCTCTTCTATGCCCAGTCGCTCGTCAACTACACGCAGGCCTACCGGTGGGACGTGCTCCAGCGCGAGCGCGTGGCCACGGCGGGGCCGGTGGATCTCAAGGTGTGGACCTACGAGCAGATCATCACCGAGGCCCATCGCGCCTTCGGCGAGGTGTGGAAGGAGCGCGAGCGGCTGGGCAGCGCTCCCGTCAAGTCCCTCTCCGAGTACATCGCGCCGAACACGTACCCCGCGGGCATCCGGAGCACGCTGCGGGACGCGGTGGCGTACCTGTGGGTGGGGCAGCTCATGGACACCTCTGCGTGGCGCCCGGAGCAACTGCAGGAGCTGTATCAGCTGGAGCTCGGCGTGCTGCTGGAGCGGACGCCGGCGGTGGAGCTCGCGGATCCGGCCGTCCATCCGTTGATGAAGGTGGCGGCCATCCTGGGGGATCTGGAGGCCTGGCACCGGAGCGCGGGCCGGCGCGCGGCGGAGCTGGAGGCGCGGCTGACGCGCTCCTCGGCGCTCCACGGCTCGTTCACGAAGGAGGAGGATCTGGCCCGCATCCGCCAGCACCTCGCCGCGTACCTGGAGGGCTTCCGGAGCGTGCCGTGGTGGGCGATGGGGCAGGGGCTGCTGGCGGAGCTGGAGCGGCAGGCGGGCCACCGGGTGCGCGCGCATCAGGTGGCGAAGGCCTGCGTGGTGGCGTACCCGAAGAGCCTGGGAGGGACGCGGTGCGCCGCGCTGGTGAGCGAGCTGGAGGCGCCGGAGTACTCCCTGCAGGGCATGGGCTCGGATGGCCCGCGGCGGCGCTCGATCGAGGTGACGCACCGCAACCTGCCAGTCCTCCACTTCCGGGCGTACCCCGTCGATCTCGAGGAGCTGCTCGTCCAGTCGAAAGACTATGATCTGCTGCCCGACACGGCCGCGCTGCGCCGGCTGATCGACAAGGAGAAGCCAGCGGCCGCATGGAGCGCGGAGCTGCCGGCGACGCCCGACTTCCAAGACCACCGGACCTTCATCACGCCGCCGCTCTCGCAGCCGGGCCTCTACGTCATCGTCGCCTCCGCGCAGCCCCACTTCCAGGAGAAGGGGAACCGGGTGATGGCGGTGTTCCTGACGGTGACACCCTACGTCGTCCTCGCGCGCAATGAGGAGGGCCGCCGGATCGAGCTTCGGGTGGTGGAGGGCGAGACCGGCCGACAGGTCCCCGGAGTGGAGGCGCGCCTCTTCCTCATGGACTATCAGCGCGGCCACCGGGAGGTGCAGCGCGCGCGGACCGACTCCCAGGGTGAGGCGACGTTTACCGGGCAGGAGGGGCAGCGCTACCAGACCTTCCTCGTGGTGGTGGGCCGGGGGCGAGAGGCGCTGCTCGTGCAGAGCCCCCTGACGTTCTACGAGTTGCGCAAGCCGTCCAAGACCGCGCGGACGCTCGTCTTCACCGATCGCAGCATCTACCGCCCGCTCCAGAAGATCCGCTGGAAGGTGGTGGCCTTCGAGGAGATCGGAGCGAAGGCGCGCTACAAGACGCAGCCGAACCAGTCGGTGACGGTGTCGCTCCTCGATCCCAACCACCAGGTCGTCGAGAAGCGGGAGGTGCGCACCAACGCCTTCGGGTCTGCCGCGGGGGAGTTTACGATCCCGACGGGGAGGGTGCTGGGACCGTGGCGTGTCTCCACGCAGCCGTCGGGCACGGCCATGGTGAGGGTGGAGGAGTACAAGCGCCCCACCTTCGAGGTGACGCTGAAGGATCCCGACTCCCCGCTGCGGCTCAACCGGCCGGCCACCTTCCGCGGGGAGGCGCGCTACTACTTCGGGCTGCCGGTGGTGAACGGCTCGGTGCGCTGGCGGGTGTACCGCGAGCCGGTGTTGCCCTGGTGGTGGTACGAAGGGGGCTACTCCCTGCCGAGGGTCCCGGGAGCCAGCCGTCGGCTCGTGGCCACGGGGACCTCTCCGCTGGCGGAGGATGGGTCCTTCCAGCTCACCTTCACCCCCGAGGCCGATGAGCGCGAGGCGCAGTCCCGGGAGCTGACCTGGAACTACCGCGTGGAGGCGGATGCGACGGATGAGGGTGGGGAGACGCGCTCGGCGAGCCGGGCGTTCCGGCTGGGCTTCGTCGCGGTGGAGGCGCGCGTGGAGGCGGACGAGGGTTTCTTCTCCGAGGGAGCACCCGCGCGGTTCCGCCTGACGCGCTCGAACCTGAACGGGGTGCCGCAGCCAGGGAAGGGGAGCTGGCGGCTGGTGGCACTCCAGCAGCCCGCGCAGCCGTTGCTCCCCGCGGAGGAGCCCCTCGCGCCACCTCTCGGCCAGCAGCAGGAGGGCGAGGGGCGCATCGCCACGCCCGGGGACGCGCTTCGGCCTCGGTGGGCAGGCGTGAGCTCTCCCGAGGAAGCCCTGCGGCGCTGGGCCGACGGCGCCGAGCAGGCCCGGGGCGCGGTAGAGCATGGCGCGGATGGGCTGGCCCTGCTGAAGCTCCCAGCGCTGAAGGCGGGGGCCTATCGGCTCCAGTACGAGACGGTGGACGCCTTCGGTCAGAAGTTCACCACCGCGCGCGAGTTCCTCGTGGCCGGCGCGAGCGCGCCCATCGCCTTGTCCGCGGCGCTGCTGCTCGAGCGGGACACGGTGAGGGTGGGGGAGAAGGCGCGCCTGCTCGCGTTCTCCGGCTTCGAGGGGCAGCCGCTGTTCCTGCAGGTGTACCAGAGCGGGCGGCGGCTCCAGCAGCGTCAGCTCACGCGCGGGAAGGATGCGGCGCTGCTCGAGCTGCCCGTGACGGAGGAGCTGAGAGGAGGCTTCACCGTGGTGCTGGTGGGCGTGCGGGACTACCAGCTCCTGCGCGCGGAGCGGCGGGTGTCCGTCCCGTTCGATGACAAGGAGCTGAGCCTCGAGTTCACCTCCTTCCGGGATCGCCTGCGGCCGGGCGGGAAGGAGACGTGGCGGGTGACGGTGCGAGGACCGAAGGGCGCCCAGGTGGAGGCAGGCGCCGCCGAGCTGCTCGCGTACATGTACGATCAGTCGCTGGATCTCTTCGCGCCACACACCCCGCCCTCCGTGAGCGCGCTCTATCCCTCTCGCGCGACGGGCGTGGAGCTGCGCTCCTCCCTCAGCCCGTCCGAGGTGCGCTGGGTCAGGGGCGAGGCGCTGGCCCGGGTGCTCGGCTGGAAGCGCCCCGAGGGAGATCAGCTCCGCTTCTACGATGACTACGGCATCGGCGGTCCGGGGTCGCGGAGAGTCTTCACGAGGAAGCATGTGGCGCAGAGCACCGAGGCACTGGCCGAAGCCGCCCCAGGGGCCGGGGCTCCTCCACCTCCGCCTCCTGCTCCTCCCGCGGAGATGAAGGCCGAGGCGACGCGGATGGCGTCCGTGGAGGGCACCTTCGCAGGCGACGCCACGGGGAAGCTCGCGCGCATCGAGCCGGCCGGGGCTGCGCCCTCGGAGCCGCCGCGCTCGAACTTCGCGGAGACGGCCTTCTGGATCCCGCAGCTCCTGACGGGGGCGGATGGATCGGCGACGCTCGAGTTCACGGTGCCGGACTCGGTGACGGCGTGGAGCGCCTGGGTGCACGCGGTGACGAGGGATCTCAAGGGCGGCTCGGTCCAGCGCATGGCCCGCAGCGTGAAGGAGCTGATGGTGCGGCCGTACGTCCCGCGCTTCCTGCGCGAGGGGGACAAGGCGGTGCTGGAGGTGGTGGTCAACAACGCCAGCGAGCGGAGGCTGCAGGGCACGCTCACGCTCGACATCCTGGATGCCGAGACGGAGAAGAGCGTGCTCTCCCGCTTCGGCGTCACGCGCGCCAGCCAGCCGTTCACCGTGGAGGCGGGGAAGGGGACCTCGCTGCGCTTCGCGCTCTCGACGCCCGCGAACGTCGGCACGGTGGCCTTCCGGGTGGATGCGCGCGCCGGCAACCTGGGGGATGGGGAGCTGCGCCCGCTGCCCGTGCTCCCGGGCCGCATGCACCTGGCGCAGTCGCGCTTCGTCACGCTGCGGGGCAAGGATCGCAAGGAGCTCACCTTCGAGGATCTGCGCCGCGACGACGATCCGAGCCGCATCCACGAGCAGCTCGTCGTCACGGTGGACACGCAGCTCTTCTACTCGGTGCTCCAGGCCCTGCCGTACCTGGTGGACTACCCCTACGAGTGCACCGAGCAGACGCTCAACCGCTTCGTCTCCACGGGCATCGTCTCGAGCCTCTACGGGCAGTACCCGGCGGTGGCGAGGATGGCCAAGGCGCTGAGCGAGCGGCCCACCCGCTTCGAGACGTGGGACGCGGCGGACCCGAACCGGAAGATGATGCTGGAAGAGACGCCCTGGCTGCAGGAGGCGAAGGGGGGGCCGGAGACGGGGGATGGGCTGGTGAAGGTGCTGGATCCGGCGGTGGCGAAGGCCGAGCGCGAGGCCTCGCTAGGCAAGCTGCGCAAGGCGCAGACGTCGAGCGGCGGGTTCCCGTGGTGGCCGGGCGGCCCGCCGTCCCCGTACATGACGCTCTACATCGCGCACGGGCTGGCGCGGGCCTCGGAGTACAAGGTGGAGTTCCCGCGGGAGATGACCCAGCGGGCGTGGAGCTACCTGACGCAGCACTTCCGCGAGGAGTACGCGGACAAGTTGATGAAGAAGGATCAGGGCTGGGAGTTCCTGACGTTCCTCAACTACGTGGCCTCCAGCTACCCGGACGCCGGCTACATGGGCAACGCGCTCACGGCGGAGGAGCGCACGCGCATCCTCGACTTCAGCTTCAAGCACTGGAAGGAGCACTCGCCGTACCTGAAGGGGTACCTGGCGCTGACGCTCAAGCGTGCGGGGCGGGTGAAGGAGGCGGAGCGGGTGTGGGAGAGCGTGATGGACGCGGCGAAGACGAGCCCGGAGCTGGGCACGTACTGGGCGCCCGAGGATCGGAGCTGGCTCTGGTACAACGACACCACCGAGACGCACGCCTTCGCGCTGCGGACGTTGACGGAGCTGAAGCCGAAGGATCCGCGGCGGGACGGGCTGGTCCAGTGGCTGTTGCTGGACAAGAAGCTGAGCCACTGGAAGTCCACGAAGGCCACGGCGGAGGCGCTCTACGCGCTGGTGAAGTACCTGGAGCAGGAGGGGGCGCTGGGCATCCGGGAGGACGCGCGGGTGACGGTGGGGAGCAAGACGGTGGAGTTCGTCTTCGAGCCGGACCAGTACACGGGGAAGAAGAACCAGGTGGTCATCCCCGGCCCCGAGGTGGATCCGGTGAAGAGCAGCACGGTGGTGGTGGAGAAGACGACGAAGGGCTTCGCGTTCGCCTCGGCGACGTGGCACTTCTCGACGGAGCGGCTGCCGACGGAGGAGCGCGGGGACTTCTTCCAGGTGTCACGCCGCTACTTCCTGCGGGTGAGCGAGGGCCGTGAGGCGATGCTCCGGCCGCTGGCGGAGGGCGCGAGGCTTTCGCCGGGGGACGAGGTGGAGGTGCAGCTGTCGCTGCGGACGAAGCACGCGGCCGAGTACGTGCACCTGAGGGATCCGCGGGCGGCGGGGCTGGAGCCGGAGAGCGCGGTGTCGCGCCACAAGTGGGATCTGGGGATCGTCTGGTACGAGGAGACGCGGGACTCGGGGACGAACTTCTTCTTCGAGTGGCTGCCAGCGGGCGAGTACACGTTCAAGTACCGGCTGCGGGCGAACATGGCGGGCACGTTCCGCGTGGGGCCCGCCACGGTGCAGTCCATGTACGCCCCCGAGTTCACGGCGTACTCGACGGGCGCGGTGCTCACCGTGAGCGGCGCCCGGCCGTAAGCGGCGTGGCCCGGTATGCCTGGAGGCTACTCCGAGCAGGTGGGGCGCTCGTCCGTGGGGTAGAGGGTGGCGATGCCGTAGGTGCCATTGCGCGTGCCGCAGAAGATCTTCCACGAGGCGCCGCCGAGGTCCGGCGCCGAGTAGACGCCGCCCTCCTTCTTGGCTCCATCCCGCGCGCAGCAGCGCACGAACGCGCGCGTGCCGATGGCCGCGATGCTCACCGCGTCCTGGGTGCGGGAGAAGCCGCCGATCTTCTTCACGCCGCAGGACCACGGCGCCACGCCACGGAAGGTGATGAGGTAGCTGTCGCCCTTGAGCGGGCGGCCCCCGCGAGCCGGGCCGTCGTAGCAGAGCTTCCCCTCGGCCTCGAGCTGGGCATAGCGGGGGAGGAAGTGGAGTCCGCCAATCGGGCCGCGCAGCCAGTCATCTCCGCAGAACACGTGCGTGAAGGCGTTGCGCGGGCCGGTGCTCACCCACAGGCTGGTGAGCCACTCGATGTTGGCCTGCCTGGAGCCCGAGCCCGTCCGCGAGCGCCCTGAAGCGGCCAGCGCGCGCTGGAGGCGCTGATCATCGTAGTGGTTGGAGAAGAAGCGCTGCACGTCACCGGCGCTCACCGACACGTCCGGCCGAGCGGGGCAGAGCGCGAGGATCTCCCGGTCCACGGCTGACAGGGCGGGGGGCTTGGAGAAGAGGGGAGGGTTGTCGCACGTCGTCGCGCACCCCGAGGCCATCCGCGCCACGGCGGGCACCGCCTCGGCCCCGGGCGCCTTGTCGGCCCTGGCGAGCTCCACAGCGCTCGGGGCCGCCGAGACGGTTGTCTCCTCCGCCCCGTCACAGAGCACCCAGCCTTCACCGCCGGGGCCCTGGAGCTTGCACCACTTGCGCCCTGGGCCACCCTTCTTGATGAGCGGATAGGAGACGTCCGGCTCGACGGTGAAGATGACCTTCTTCGACTCTGGCTGCTCCACCGCCTGCACGCGGGTGGAGGAGACGAAGGCCCCGGAGCCCGCCAGCGCGGACAGGGGGAGGAGGAGGATTGATAGGAGGGGAAGGAGACGCAGCATGGCGCTCGGGAGCATAGCCTGCGAGTTCTGGAGCCCCTCACGGGAGTGGGGGCACGCAGGCTTGGACTGCTTCCGGGCGGCCTTATTCAGGGGTGGGATCGGTGCGGCGGGCTACGCCAGCTTCACCCGCGCCGCCTTCAGCTTGCCCACCTGCACCAGGTACTCGCCGGGCCCCAGCTCCGCCTTCGGGTCGGTCACCTTCTCCCCGTTCACCCGCACCCCGCCCTGCGCCATCAGCTTGCGCGCCTCCGTCGCCGAGGCCACCAGCTTCGTCTCCGGCAACACCTTCGTCACCGGCAGCTTCGGCGCCCCCGCCATGGCCACCTCCACCAGGGGCAGGTTCTCCGTGTCGAGCTCCTTCTTCGCGAAGCGCGCCTCGAAGTCCGCCGCCGCCTTCCGCCCCGCCTCCTCCCCGTGGAACCGCGCCGTGATCTCCTGCGCGAACCCCACCTTCGCCGCCTTCGGGTGGGCCTGCCCCGACTGCACCGCCTCCCTCAGCGCCTGGAGCTCCTTCAGCGACTTCGACGACAGCAGCTCGTAGTACCGCCACATCAGATCGTCTGTGATGCTCATCAGCTTGCCGAACATCTGATCCGGCGGCTCGCTCACGCCCACGTAGTTGTCCAGGCTCTTGGACATCTTCTCGCCGACGATCTTCCCGTCCACTCGCTTCGCGTCCAGCCCCTCCAGGATGGGCCCCGTCATGATCACCTGGGGCTCCAGCCCCTGCTCCTTCATGAGCTGCCGGCCCACCAGCAGGTTGAAGAGCTGATCCGTCGCCCCCATCTCCACGTCCGCCTTCAGCGCCACCGAGTCGTACCCCTGCAGCAGCGGGTACAGGAACTCGTGGATCGCGATGGAGCGGTTGTCCCGGAACCGCTTCTTGAAGTCGTCGCGCTCCAGCATCCGCTGCACCGAGTAGCGCGCCGCCAGCCGGATCATCCCCTCGGCGCCCAGCGCGTCGAGCCACTCGGAGTTGAACCGCACCTGGGTGCGCTCCGCGTCCAGCACCTTGAACACCTGCTGCTTGTACGTCTCCGCGTTCACCTTCACCTGCTCGCGCGTGAGCGGCTGCCGCGTCACGTTCTTCCCCGTCGGATCGCCGATCAGCGCCGTGAAGTCTCCGATCAGGAACACCACCGTGTGTCCGAACTCCTGGAAGCGCCGCATCCGCGTCAGCACCAGCGTGTGCCCCAGGTGCAGATCCGGCCGGTTCGGGTCGAACCCCGCCTTGATGGTGAGGGGCTTGCCCTCGCGGTACGAGCGCTCGAGCTTCTTCTTCAGCTCCTCCGGCACCTGGAGGTCCACGGTGCCTCGCGTCACTTCCTCGTACTGCTCCTCGGGGGTCGCCTTGCGCAGCAGATCCTGTGTCATCGCGCGGCGGACGTTACCCGAAACCGCCCTCTGCGCGAGGCCCTTCTCGCCTCAGGTGCCCGGCAGCTGCTCCCGCACCCGCTCGATCGTCCGCGCCTTGCCCGTGGTGTCGTCGATGTCGATCACCACCCCCTGCAGGAACACCAGGTTCTTCGCCACCTCGTAGGGGGCGTGGCGCAGGGTGACGAAGCGCTCGACGGAGTGCTCCTTCCGCATCCCGATCACCGAGTCCAGCGGGCCACACATGCCCACGTCCGTGATGAACGCCGTGCCGCCCGGGAGGATCCGCTCGTCCGCCGTCTGCACGTGCGTATGGGTGCCCACCACCGCGGACACCTTCCCGTCCAGGTGCGCCCCCATGGCGTTCTTCTCGCTCGTGGCCTCGCAGTGCATGTCCACCAGGATGCAGGGCGTCTGCTTGCGCAGCTCCGCCACCAGCTCCGGCGCCAGCGCGAACGGGTTGTCCAGGGGCTTCATGAACACCCGCCCCTCCAGGTTGAGCACCCCGAGCTTGCGCCCGCCTGGTGTCTGGATGACGGTGTGCCCCCGCCCCGGCGCGCCCTTGGGATAGTTGGCCGGGCGCAGCAACAGGTGCGGATGCTCCTCCACCCACGGGAGGATCTGCTTCTTCGTCCAGAAGTGGTTGCCGCTCGTCAGGAGGTTGACCTCACTGGCGAGCAGGTGCTCGGCGGACTCCGGGGAGATGCCCGCACCGCCCTCGCTGTTCTCCGCGTTGGCGATGACCAGGTCGGCCGAGTGCCGGGCAATCAACTTCGGCAAGAGGGTGCGCACGGCCAGGAGCCCTGGCTTGCCCACCACGTCTCCCATGAAGAGGACTTTCACGTGTCCAGGAAGTCCCAGTCTCGGTACAGGCCACGCAGCGACTCGGACTCGGTGACGACCAGGTCCATGTCCACGTCGTCCCCGTTGGTCGGCATCGCCGGGATGACCTGGTCATTGAACGCCAGGCCCACCCGCCGGCTGCGCGCCGAGGCGGCTCGCAAGGTGGCGTCGTAGTAGCCACCCCCTCGCCCCAGTCGCTTGCCATCCCGCGTGAAGCCCAGCCCCGGCACCACGAAGAGATCGATCTGGTCCACCGGGATCAGATCCGAGGAGTTGGAGGGCTCGCGCACCCCCAGCCTCCCTGGCTCCAGCTCGGCCTCGGACTTGATCGCCCGGAAGGAGAGGATGCGGCCATGCACATGGGACAGCGGGTAGCAGACGATCTTCTCGTCCTGCAGCGCCGCGATCAGGATGTCCCGTGTAGGCACCTCCCCTCGGATAGGCGCGTACAGCGCCACCGTCCTCGCCTTCTGATAGTAGGGCGAAGCCAGGAACCGAGACTGCACCTTCAACCCACGCCCGTCGATGAGGTCCGGCGTCATCGCCTTGCGCCGCGCGGTCAACTCCTCGCGCAGGCCCTGCTTTCGCGCCGCCTCGTCTGCCGCCACCGTCTCGCTCACCGCCTGCCGCTCCACAGAAAAAGTCCCCCGCCGCATGGCCGTGTGCCTAGCGTCCATTGAACCCTCAAAAGCCAGGTGGGGACCAAAGTCATGGCTCCGTAGGCTTCCCTCTTCCCCGCGAGGGGGAGGGCTTGCTCATGGCGCCCGAAACGGACCCCGTGATGGACGTATCGGTTCGAATTTCTGCTGGGCATCACGCGCCCCGCAGGGGACAGCCCTTGAACAACCGTAATGGGTCTCTAAGTCCTCAAAGTTGTTGAAGAAACTGCGGAATATCCGGATGAAATAATAAGGACGGCCGGGGGCGGGGTCAAGGTGTCCCGCAAGCGTTTACAGCGTGGGTGCTTGCCTCCTATGATTCGCCGGCCCTCGCTCTCAATGGCGCCCGTGTCATTTACAACCGGCCTCGCGGTGGCCTTTTTCCTGCTGCCGGGCCTGGCCGCGGCGGGACCTGCGCTTGCAGGCCGCTTCCGAGCAGAGCACTACGGCACCCTGGAGCTCAAGACGGAGGGCGAGCACGTCACCGGCCTGGCGGCGGAGGCCGGCCCCTGCGGCTTCAGCGCACAGGAGCAGGTGCTGGAGGGAGACTTCGAGGGCTCGGTGCTGGTGGCACGGCTGACCGTCTGCCAGACGGGGGACATGTGCCCGGTGCGCCAGACCTACTCCATCCTGGGCTTCTACAACGAGGCGGACGGCGTGGTGGTGGCGCTGGTGCGGCTGCGCGAGGGCTGTCACTCGCCGGCCCTGCCGCCCTCCGGGCGGTTCATCCTCCAGCGGGCGCTCCCGGAGGTCCCCCGCGAGACGCCCATCAGCACCAGCGCCAGCTCCGCGCAGGAGCTGGGCAACAGGCGCGGGGGGCGCAACGTCGAGGCGGCGCACCAGGCCTTGGAGCTGGGGCGGCGGCTCTACGAGAAGAAGGACTACCCGGAGGCGGCGCGCCTGTTCGAGAGCAGCCTCAGCCATGACAGCGGGGACCGGAACTGGCCCGCCTACCTGTGGCGAGGCGCCAGCCGGCTCAAGCTGGGCCAGGTGGAGGCGGCCATCAAGGATCTGGAGCGCTCGCGCGTGGGCAACGCGAACGTCTCCACCGCGAAGGAGCCCGCCATCCTCTACCTGCTCGGGTGCGCCTACGGGCAGAAGGGGGACAAGAGCAAGGCCCTGGAGCTGCTGGGGCGTGCGGTGCGGGCCGGCTACCGGCTTCATGAGGGCGTCAATGACGATCCGGAGCTGACGCGCCCGCTGGGGGGCGACCCGCAGTTCCAGGAGCTGTTGAGGCGCTCCCGTGAGAAGAAGTCGCCGCCCCGTGGATTGGCAGGTGCAGGGAACCCGAGCCCGTGAGTACGCCCGTGACGCCGCGCCCGCCCCGGGTCTTCGGCAACTATGAGCTCCTGGCGCCGCTGGGCAAGGGAGGCATGGCCGAGGTGTTCCGGGCGCGGGTGCTGTCCGGGCGCTATGAGGGCTGGAACGTGGCCGTCAAGCGGCTGCTGCCCTCGCTCACCGGAGATCCTTCCTCCGTGGAGAGCTTCATCCGCGAGGCGGACCTGTCCACCCAGCTGGATCACCCCAACATCGTGAAGGTGTTGGACGTGGGCGTCGCCGAGGGCACCTACTACATCGTCATGGAGCTGGTGGACGGGCGGGATCTGGCCCAGATCCTCCGGCGCTGCAAGCAGCGCGGGATTCCCCTGCCGAAGGACTTCGCGGTGTACCTGGGGAAGGTGCTCCTGGAGGCGCTGGCGTACGCCCATACGGCCACCGGCGCTCAGGGCGAGCCGCTGGGGATCGTCCACTGTGATGTGTCCCCGTCCAACCTGTTCATCTCCCGGCTGGGGGAGATCAAGCTGGGGGACTTCGGCGTGGCGCGCGTGTTCTTCGACGGCTCGCGCGAGGGGGGCGAGGTGCTGGGCAAGCCCTACTACCTGTCTCCGGAGTCGCTGCAGGGCGTCGTCACGCCGGAGGCGGACCTGTGGGCCGCGACCGTGGTGCTCTACGAGCTGCTGACGCTGGAGCGCCCCTTCACCGGCAACACGCCGGAGGAGGTCTTCTTCAACATCCGGCATCGGCGGTATCGGCCCCTCCACTCGCTGCGGCCGGACGTCCCCGAGCTGCTCGAGGAGCTGATCGCCCGGGGCTTCGCCGCGCGCGTGGCAGATCGGTTCCCCTCGGCGGAGGCCTACGCCGAGGCCCTCACGCCCCACTATGACGAGCTCGTGGGGACGCCGCTGGCCATCGCCGCCGTCGTCCGCGGCCTCTTCGGCACCAGCGACTGAGGCCGCCTGGGCGCTCGCCCAGGCGCGGGTGGGGCGCTCGGCGTGGCGGCGCGCTACGCGAGCTCCTGCGCCGCGAGGGCTCGCGCGCGAGGCACGTGGGTGCGCAGCGCCGCCACGACGCGCTCCACCTCGGCCTCGGTGGTGCCAGGGCCCAGCGAGAAGCGCAGCGAGCCGTGGGCCTGCGCGGGCGTGAGCCCCATGGCGGTGAGCACGTGCGAGGGCGTGAGGGTGCCCGAGGCGCACGCCGCTCCCGAGGAGGCGCGGATGCCCTCCAGATCCAGGGCGATGAGGAGCGCCTCGCCATCCGCGCCATGGAAGAGGAGGTTGCTGGTGTTGGGCACGCGTGGCGCACCCCCGCCATTCACGGTGACGTCCGGGATGCCCGCGAGCACCTCGCGCTCGAACGCGTCCCGCAGCGCGCCCACTCGGGCCGAGGTGGCCTCCTGCTCCGCCTGGGCCCGCTCCAGGGCCAGGGCGAGCGCCTCCGCGTAGGGCACGTTCTGCGTCCCGCCCCGGAGGCCCGCCTCCTGGTGCCCGGGGGTGAGCGCCTGCACGTCCACGCCCTTGCGCACCACCAGCACGCCGACGCCCGCCGGCCCGCCGAACTTGTGCGCGGAGAGCGCGAGCAGATCCGCATCCACCTCGCGCAGGCTCAGCGGCAGCTTCCCCGCCGCCTGCACCGCGTCCGTGTGGAAGAGGATGCCGCGCTGCCGGCAGGCGCGAGCCACCGCCGCGGCGGGCTGCACCACGCCCGTCTCATTGTTGGCCCACATCAGCGAGCACAGCGCCGTGGCGGGCGTGAGCGCGGCCAGCACCTCCTCCGTCCGCACCTGGCCGTCCGCGTCGGGCTTCAAGCGCACCACCTCCGCGCCCTGCTTCTCCAGCTGCGCCAGCGCGGCGAGCACCGCGGGGTGCTCGATGGCGGAGGTGACGACGCGGCGCCGCTCCGGGGTGGGGCGCGCGAGGAAGGCCCCCTTGAGCGCGAGCGCGTCCGCCTCGGAGCCGGAGCCGGTGAAGCACACCTCTTTCGGAGCACAGCCCAGCGCCCGCGCCACCTGGGCCCGCGCCGCATCCAGCCGCCCACGGGCCTCGCGGCCGGCCTGGTGCACGCTCGAGGGATTGCCGAAGCCACCCTCCAGGAAGGCACGGGCGAGCGCCTGCGCCACCTCCGGGCGCAGCGGCGCGGCCGCGTTGTAGTCCCAGGAGATCACGCGTCCTGCGCGGCGAGCAGCGAGACCGGCCGCTCATCCTCCACGCCGAACGCCTCCAGGAAGCGGCCCACCAGCTCGCGCTTGAGCGCCTTGCGCTGGTTGGCGCGCCCGGACAGCGGCAGCCGCGCGCCCGCCATGCTGCCGTGGCCTCCCGAGGAGCCGCCGTAGTCCGCGCAGATCTCCCGGATCAGCCGGCCCGCGTTCATCCGCCGATCCTTTACCCGCAGGGAGAAGTAGAGCTGGTTGCGGTACGTCCCATACGCCAGCGACCACTTCATCCCGTCCAGGAACATCATCCGCTCGGCGACCTCCGCCACCATGTCCGGGGAGTAGACCTCCTCCAGATCCGTGATGATGGCGGTGCCGTGCACCTTCGCCCGCTCGATGGCGGTGTGGTAGAGCTGGAAGTAGCGCGCCGGCAGCTCCGGGTGCTCGATCTGCCCCAGCAGCTGCTTGTCGCAGCGCGGGAAGAGCCACAGGTAGCTGTCCACGTCCGTCTGGGTCGTCTCACGGCCCAGATCCCGCGTGTCCGCCTTGATCCCGTAGAAGAGCCCGGTGGCCACCTCCACGGAGGGCTCCAGGCGCGCCGCGCGCAGGTACTCCACCAGCATCGTCGAGGTGGCGCCGAAGTCCCCACCCACGTCCGCGAACGGCGCCTGCAGGCTCTCGTCCCGGAGGGGGTGATGATCCATCACGATGTCCGCCCGCAGCCGCGCGGGCAGCGAGTGGTTGCCCACCGAGGGCTGCGTGTCCACCAGCCCGAAGAGATCGTATTCGTCCAGGTCGAGCTGCGAGACGTGGGACACGGGCAGGCGCAGCACCCGCACGAAGGCGATGTTCTCCGAGCGCCCGATGATGCCGCCGTAGCCCACCTGGACCTCCAGGCCAGCACGCCGCTCCAGGATGTGAGCCAGCGTCACCGCGGCGGCCAGGGAGTCGGGATCCGGGTTGTCATGGGTGAGGATGAGCGCCTTCTTCCTCCCTCGGGCCACACGCAGCAGTCGCTCCAGCTTCGCCCGAGCGGGCAGCTGGGCGAGCCTGGGTGACGGGGGCTCCGCGGTCTCCCCTGCGGAGGGAGCCCTGCGGGTGTGCGCGGACGGTGTACCTGGCATGGTTCTCTTCTTCTTACCGTCCCGGATGGAGCGATTCGAGAAGCCGAAGGGTCTCTCCATAACGCTCGGGAGACGGTATCTCCAGTACTCCAAGGGTGTTGACGAACCGCGGATCATTCACCAGGTAGCGGAAGGCCACTCGTCCGATTGCTCCCTTGCCCACCTCCGTTCACACCTGCGGGCCGCGGGCGCCGTGCCCGGCGGCACGGCCTAGTTGATGGCCTTGTACCGCCGGTTGAGATCCTTGAAGTACTTGAGGCCGTTGTCGAGCGAGTTCTCGATGGCGTCCATCAGCAGCGTGCGGAAGCCGGAGACGTTGCCGCGGAAGGACTCATAGTACTTCTGCCGATCGATCGAGTGGATGATCGCCGGCATGTAGTTGTTGCGCAGCAGGATCAGGTTCGTGCACATCCGGCCCACCTTCCCGCTGTGCTCGGTGAAGGGGAAGATCTGCAGGAACATGTGCTGCACGGTGGCCGCCTGCTTGATCGGATGGAACTCGCGGAACTCGGCGCTCGCCGTGTAGTCCACCAGCTTCTCCAGCGCGGGCTGGATCTTCGCCGGCTGGGCGATGTCGTGGAAGTACGTGCGGTGCAGCGGCATGTCCTTGCGGAAGCCGGCCCGCTCGCGCTCCTTGGCCAGCTCCTTCTCGGTGCGCTCCCGCCGCTCGGTGGCCGCGCGCGCCGCCTGTGCCTCGGGCGTGTTCCCGATGAACAGATCGTGCATGCGCTTGATCTGCGTGAGCGTGATCTGCGCGTTCTTCTTGCTGGTGGAGGCTTCCTCGCGGATGTAGTCGCAGACGGCCTTGTGGTTGCGGACCTCCAGCACCACCGGCATCATCGAGGCTTCGGCGGCCACGCGCCCCGGGTAGAGCGCCGCCGTCAGCTCCTGCTGCGTGTACACCACGCCCTCGAGCGCCGCGTCGTGGTAGATCCACGACATCTCGAAGCGGTCGAGGAAGTCGCGCGCCTTCTCCTTGAAGATGCCCACGTAGTCGCGCAGCGCTTCGTTCTTCTCGTCGATCTCTTGGTAGCGTTCCTTCACGGACCTGCGGCTCCTTCGTACCCGCTTCCCGTCACGCCTGACTGGACCGGGTGGTCGGCCGGCGAGTGAAACCCACGCGCGATTCTAGAAATTTCGAACGGTTGGGACAAACAAAACCCTGCTCTACAGGTTGACGAGGAAGACCTCGCACGCCTGGTCGAGCAGGTCCTTCGAGAGGGCCGGGGCGATCTGGCGGTAGCGCGCGGCGTCCCGGATGAGCGCCACCAGATCCCTCGGGTGGCAGGCGCGCAGCTGCAGGTTGCGCGGCTTGTAGTAGGCCTCGATGAGGTAGGTGATGGCCTGGTCCACGTAGGGGATGCTGGCTGCCTCGCATACGCGCTCGAAGATCTCCCGGAAGGTCGCCTCGTCCGGGTTCTTCACCTCGATCTTGTACTTGATCCGGCGAAGGAACGCCTCATCCACCAGCTCCTTGGGATCCAGGTTGGTCGAGAGAACCAGGAGCTGCTCGAAGGGGATCTCGAATTTCTTGCCTGTGTGGAGGGTGAGAAAGTCGATGCGCTTCTCCAGGGGGACGATCCACCGGTTGAGCAGGTCCGTGGGGTGGACCTTCTGGCGGCCGAAGTCGTCAATGAGGAGCATGCCGCCGTTGGCCTTGACCTGGAACGGGGCCTCGTAGAAGCGCGCGGTCTCCGAGTAGATGAGATCCAGCGTCTCCAGCGTCAGCTCGCCGCCCACCACCACGGCCGGCCTGCGGCACAGCAGCCAGCGCTGGTCCATCTCGAAGGTCTGCCGGCGCCCCGACTCGTCCCGGCCGATCTCCAGCGGGACGGGGGAGTGGTTGAGGTTGTCGAAGACCTTGATGATCTGGTTGTCGATCTCGAGGCAGTGGGGGACGTACGTCTCGCCGCCGAACATGCGGGAGATGGCCTCGGCCAGGCTCGTCTTGCCGTTGCCCGGGGGCCCGTAGAGGAAGAGCGAGCGGCCGGAGTTGACGGCGGGGCCCAGCTTGTCGAGCAGATCCTCGGTGACGGTGAGGTGTGACAGCCCCAGCAGCAGATCCTCCCGGCTGACGACGGGGTTCTCCTCGACCTGCTGGGTGACGAGCGCGTTGTACTGCTCGATGGGGACGGGCGCGGGGCCCACGTAGGTGGTGCGGGTGAGCGCGTCGCGCGCGTACTCGCGCCCCTTCTCCGTGAGGGCGAACTCCACCGAGGCGCGGCCGAAGCCCTTGCCGCCGCGCAGATCCACCAGCTTCTCGGTGGCCACGAAGTCCACCACGCGCTCGATCACGCCGGGCCAGGGCAGGCACAGCTCGTCCGCGATGGCCATGCCCGTGCCGCTGCCCGAGTAGTAGAGGAACTTCAGGGCGATGTCGGAGAGCAGGCCCATCTTGAGCCCGGTCTCCTCCAGCGACTTCGGCTCCGGGGGAGCGATGTCGAGGATGGCCGGGTTCTCGAGGTTGAACGGGTTGTCGTCCAAGTAGCCGGGCTGGGGTATCGAGTGTGTTCTCCGCATCTGCGCTCAGACGTACGTGAGCCACTCCGCGTAGCGTGGCTCCAGGCCCCGCACGGCCCGGAAGTAGGTCTCCTGGACGAACTGCGTCACCGGGCCGGGCTTGCCCTCGCCGATCTGGCGGTTGTCCACCTCGCGCACCGGGGTGATCTCCGCCGCGGTGCCGGTGAAGAACACTTCGTTGCCGATGTAGAGCGCGTCGCGGGTGAAGGTGACCTCCTCGATGTAGCGCCCGCTGTCGCGGAGGATCTTCAGCACCGAGTCGCGGGTGATGCCGTCGAGGATGGGGGAGGAG
Source organism: Myxococcaceae bacterium (assembly GCA_016926755.1). Lineage (GTDB taxonomy): Bacteria > Myxococcota > Myxococcia > Myxococcales > Myxococcaceae > Hyalangium. Next base: position 17,635 of record JAFGNZ010000219.1, read on the forward strand.
AGGGGCGGCGTCTTGATCACGCCCTTCTTGTTCACCATGAAGATGTTCTCGCCGGAGGCCTCGGCCACGAAGCCGCTGATGTCCAGCAGGATGGCCTCGTCGTAGCCGGCCAGCACCGCCTCTCGCTTGGCGAGGATGGAGTTGACGTACTGGCCGGAGATCTTCCCGCGCACCATGTTCACGTTCACGTGCATGCGGGTGAAGGAGCTGACCTTGGCGCGGATGCCCTCGCGGATGCCCTTCTCGCCGAGGTAGGCGCCCCAGTCCCAGGCGGTGATGGCGACGCGGGTGGGGTTCACCGCGCCCAGGCCCATGGCGCCGTCGCCCATGAAGGCGATGGGCCGCAGGTAGGCGCCGTTGGCGAAGAGCTCCCGCTGCTTGCGCAACAGCTCCAGGCACGCCTCCTCGAGCTGCTCGGCCGTGAACGGCATCTTCATGAGGCAGATGTGGGCCGAGTCCATCAGCCGCTGGATGTGCTCCTTCAGGCGGAACACCGCGAGGCGGCCGTCATGCGTGCGGTAGGCGCGGATGCCCTCGAAGACGCCCAGCCCGTAGTGCAGGGCGTGGGTCATCACGTGCATCTGCCCCTCGTCCCATTTCACGAGCCGGCCATCCATCCAGATCTGGTCTGCGCGCAGCACTGCGGACGAGGTGGAGCTCATGGGCTGTTCCTTCGATCGAGAGGGGGAAGCTGGGCGGGCCTTCTTTCACATGCCGTTGGCCCCGTCAAAGCGGGAATGCTCGGAGGCAGACCGGTCAGGCCTGGGCGATCTGCGGGAGGTGGGCCTTGGCTTTCGCGATGTCGCCCTCGTACTTGAGGACCAGGTTGAGCGTGGAGGAGACGAGCTCCGCCGTGAGCGCCTCCGCGTTGAGCAGCGCCAGGCTCTGCGCCCAGTCGAGCGTCTCGCTGATCGACGGCGCCTTCTTGAGATCCAGCTTTCGGATGGCCGCCACCGCCTCGACGACCTGCTCGGCGAGCGTCTGGGAGACGTGGGGCAGCCGCGCGCGGACGATCCGCAGCTCGCGCTCCCGATCCGGGAAGTCGATGTGCAGGTGCAGGCAGCGCCGCTTCAGCGCGTCCGACAGCTCGCGCGAGTTGTTGGAGGTGAGGATCACCCGCGGCACGTGCCTGGCCTTGAACGTCCCCAGCTCCGGGATGGTGACCGCGTTGTCGGACAGCACCTCCAGCAGGAACGCCTCGAACTCCGGATCCGCCTTGTCGATCTCGTCCACCAGCAGCACCGCCGGCCGCACGGAGAGCTGGGCCTTGAGGATCGGCCGGGGCAGCAGGAAGCGCTCCGAGAAGAAGACGGCGTCTCCGGAGGCCAGCCGCTCCGCCGCCTCGGTCAGCGAGTGGGTGCCCTCCACCATCTCGCCGATCTTGTCCTTCAGCAGCTGCGTGTAGAGCAGCTGCTTGGCGTACTCCCACTCGTAGAGCGCCTTGGCCTCGTCCAGCCCCTCGTAGCACTGGAGCCGGATGAACTCGCGGTCGAGCGCCAGCGCCAGCGCCTTGGACAGCTCCGTCTTGCCCACGCCCGCCGGCCCCTCCACCAGGATGGGCTTGTCCATCCGGTCCGCCAGGAAGCAGGCGGTGGCGATCTCCGGCGAGGGCAGGTAGCCCACCTGCTCCAGCCGGCTCGCGGCGTCCTCCACGCTGGCGAAGGAAGGATTCTGGGACGTCGACGATTGGGCGCTCACACCCTGCAACTTAACCGAACGGATCCGGGCCCACTGCGGCAAAAATGCCAGGGTTCCGCCCGCTCCGTCGCCCCAGCTTCAGGCGACCCTGCGGCCAACGTCTCGGAAATACAGGTGGAAATATTTTGCGCGCCCTGGGCATACGACGTGCATCCAAACCGGGCAATCCGGTTTCCGCAGAGGTTGGTCGTCATGTGGGTGTGGCTGAGGATGGTGCTGGCGCTGGTGGTGGTGATGATGCCTGGGGGCTTCCTGGTGCTGCTGGGCTACGTGGCCACGCGGACGCTGCTGGCGCGGTGGCGGGTGGCGCAGGCGCAGGCCAAGGGCGGTGACGTGTCCCTGCGCGACGTGGTGTCCACGCTGCAGTTCCGGGAGGTGGTGCGCGAGGCGCGCGAGGCCGTCACCGGGCGCACGGCGCTGATGGGATGAGCCGCTGACCGGTCGAGCGCGGCCCCTGGTGGGACCGCGCTCCCGGGTACGGCGCTCAGGGCTTGTCCAGCTCGTCCACGAGGGAGGTCCAGTCGTCGTCCTCCTTCTTCATGGTGGAGATGGGCACCATGACGGTGCGATCCGCCGGGTCGAAGTCCTCCGCCACCACAGGCGCTGGAGCCGGAGCCGGGGCCGCCTGGACTGGAGCCGGTGGGGCCTTCTTTGCAGCGGCCGCCGCCGTGGCCGGGCGGGTCGAGGCCGACGACGTCCGAGTCACCGGGGCCGGGCGCGCCGGAGCCGCGGCAGGGGCCGTCACCGTGTTGACCTGGGTCTTCACGGCGTCCTCGTCTTCCGAGCTGGCGGGGCCTGGCCTGGCGACGATGGCCGTCTTTCCGGTGGAGGTGGTGGAGCCCGGGGACTTGCTCTTGTAGCGGGCCAGCTCCAGCTCGGCGACCTTGAGCGCCTTGCTCTTCTCCTGGACGGACTGCTGCAGGCGCGCGACCTCCTGGGCCTTGATGGTGTCACGGCGCTCCAGCTCCGCCTTCTGCTTGGCGTTGAGCTCCTCGATCTCCCGGAGCTGCTTGGCCTCCAGCTCTTTGCGCTCGCGCTGAGCGGTGGCGAGCCGGGTGGCGGCCTCGGAGACCTTGGCCTCGGCGGCGGCCACCTTGGCGTTCAGATCCTTCTCCGTGCGGTTCTTGGCGCTGACCGCGTTCTCCAGCGCCAGCTCCAGCTCCTGGATCTTCCTGGCGCGAGTGGTGAGCTGGCCCTGGGCCTCCTTGGCCTTCGCCTCGGCCTCGGCGGCGCGCTGCTGGGCCTCCTGGGTGAGCTGGGCGACGCGAGCCTCCGCGGCGGCCAGCTTCTTGGAGAGATCCTCCGCGGTGCGCCGGGCCTCGGCGCGCTCGGCGGCCTGGACCTGGGCCTGCTGCTGCAGCCGGTTCTCGGCCTGCTGGAGCTGGCCGGCCAGCCCCTCCCGATCGGCGGTGAGCTTCGCCTGGGCATTGCCTGCCAGGCGGAGCTGCTCGTCCCGCGCGGCGAGCTCCTTGCGGGCCCCGTCCAGCTCTCCGCCGAGGTTGGACACCTGCTGCTGGAGCGTCTCGGCCTGCCGCCGGGCCTCGGCGGCCTGCTGCTGCAGCTTCGCCTCGAGCTGCTTGAGCTGCTCGGTCTTGGCGTTGACGTCTCGGGTGAGGGCCTCGGACTGGCGCTGCTTCTCCTGGGTGACGGTGGTGAGCTTGCGGAGCGTGTCGGACAGCTCCTTGCTCTTGCCGGCCAGGTCGTTCTGGAGGAGCTCCTCGCGGCGCTGGGACTCCTCGGTGAGCGTGTGGAGCCGCTCCTCGACGTTGTGCCGGGCGTCCTCGGTGTGGGCGAGCTGGGAGGTGAGCTGCGTCACCTCGGCCACGCGCTCGCCCAGCTCCTGCTTGGTGTGGGCGAGCTGATCGGCGAGCTCCTGGCCGTGGTCGCGCGCGTCGGTGAGCTGCGCCTCCAGCTCCGCCTGCGTCTGCGCCGCGTGCTGCCGTGCGGCGGCGTGCGCGGCCTGCTCCTTGGCCAGCGCGTCGCGCGTCTGCGCGAGGTGGCCCTGGGTGGAGGTGAGCTCCTGGAGGGTGGCATCCAGCTCGCCCCGCAGCCCATCCCGCTCCTCGATGAGCGAGGTGATCTGCGTGGTGGTCTCGTGGGCCAGCTTCTGGTGCGCGGCGCGCTCGGCCTCGTAGTTGCCCTGAGACTCGGACAGCTCCGCGCGCAGCTGGCCGATCTGGCCGGTGAGATCCGTCTCGAGGGCCGCCTTGGCCTGCTCGGTGTCGTTCAGGACGCCGGTGAGCCGCTCGATCTCCTCGCGAGAGGCCTCCAGCTCGCCCTCGCGCGTGGCCAGCGTGGCGGAGGTCTTCGACAGCTCCGCGCGGGTGCTGTCGAGCGTGGCCTTCGTCTCGGTCAGCTCGCTGTCCAGCTCGTCGCGGATGGCGGTGGTGGAGGCCAGGTGCGCGCGCGTCTGCTCCAGCGTGCCCTGGGTCTCGGTGAGCGTCTGGGTGGTGGCCTCCAGCTCCCCGCGGGTGTTGGCGAGCGCCTCCTCCGTGCGGGCCAGGGTGGCCTGGGTCTCGGTGAGCGTCTGGGTGGTGGCCTCCAGCTCGCCGGTCAGGCTGGAGATCTGGCCGTCCCGGTCGGAGACGTCCGTGCGCAGGCCCTCGATGCTCTCGTCGCGCTGGGCGATGGTCTGCTCCAGCGAGGCGATGTGGGCCTGGAGCGACTGGATGTGGCCGTTGAGGTTGGCCTCCAGGGTGTTCTTGGCGGCGGTGAGCGCGTTGAGCTGGCCGGTGAGGTCCGTCTCCAGAGCGTCCTTGGCCTGACCCAGGGCCTCCAGCTCACTGGTCAGCTCGGCCTCGCGGTCGGCCAGGTGGGCCTTGACCGCCTCCACCTCGCCCTCCAGCTCGCCGATGCGCTCCAGGTGCTGCTGGATGGAGGCGTTGAGCTCCGCCTCGCGCTGCTCGTTGTGGGAGATGGTGTCGGCCAGCTCGCGCTCGAGGGAGGAGATCTTCGTGTCGCGATCTTCGATGCGCTGGGTGAGCTCCTGCTCCAGCGCGTCCTTGTCCATCCGGAGCTGATCGCGCTCGCCGAGGGTGCGGGCGAGGTCCGCCTCCAGATCGGCGATCTGCTGGTTGAGCCGGGACTCGAGCGCCGCGGCCGAGGCCTTGAGCCGCTCGATCTCCGCGTCGGACTGGGCGCCGTGCTCCTCGGCGGCGGTGGCGCGCTGCTCCAGGGCGCGGACGGTGGTGTCGCGCTCCTGCTCGGTCTGCTGCAGCCGCTCCTGGAGCGCCTGGATCTCCCCGTCCAGCTGGGCGTAGCGCTCATCCCGCTCGCTGATCGTCTGGGCCAGGGTGGCGTCCAGCTCCTCGCCGCGCCGGCGCAGCTGGTGGATCTCCGCCTCGTGGGCGCGGAGGGTGTCGCTGAGCTTCTGCTCGCGGACCTCGGACTCCAGCGTGGAGGTGTTGTACTGCTTCTCCAGCTTCTCGTACTCGGCGCGGGCCTGCTCCAGCTCCGCGGCGCGGCGGGACAGCTCGTCGTCCCGGTTGCTGACCTCCTTCTTCAGGACGTTGATGTCCTTTTCCTTGGAGGCGACGACCTCGATGAGATCCTTCTCGGCCGAGAACTTCTGGAGGAGCAGGTCGTCCACCGTGGCGCCGTGCTCACGCTCCTTCTGGAGCATGGACGTCTGCGCGTCGTTGAAGCGCCGCAGCAGGTCGTCCACCTGCATCTTGAGGCCCTGCAGCTCCACGTCCTTCTCGTGGAGGCGGTCCTCGACGGAGACCAGCTCGCGCTCGCGCACGCTCCAGATCTCCGAGAGGCGGGCCAGCTGCGACTCGCGCACCTTCAGCTCGTCGCGCAGGACCTGGATCTTCCCCTCGGGCGTGCCCATCAGCTCGCGCTTGGGCGGGGAGCGCTTGATCTGCCGGGACTCGGCGAGCAGCTCGGCCTTGCGGTCCGCGATGGACTGGAAGGCGCGGTCCAGGAACTGACGGTCCTCATCCGTGATGGCGCTGCGCCGCTCGCGCTTGGGCAGCTTGGGGGGCCCGCCGGGAGGGGCGGTGCGCAGGGGCGGCGGCATGGGCGGCGGCGCCTCGCGCGGGCCGCTGCCGGTGAGCGCCGAGTCGAGCGAGGCCTCCGTCTCCGCGTCCTCCGCGCTGCCGGGCGGCAGGATGTTGGAGCTGAGCGAGGCCAGCTCCCCCATCTCGAAGGGGATCACCAGGTACCCATCCGCCGCGGCGGCCGTCTCCCGGTGCTTGCGCAGCGCCTCCTCGCCGGTGTCCGAGGAGAGCAGCAGCACCTTGAGGTTCTGGCCCCACTTCCCCTTCTTGATCTGGCCGCAGAGGGTGAAGCCGGACTGGTCCGGCAGCTCGGCGCGCAGCACCACCAGATCCGGCCGGCGCTTCTCCATCTCGCGCTGGGCCTCCGAGGCGGTGTTGGCCATGGCCGTCTGATACCCCGCACTGCGGAGCACGGTGGCCATGCTGAGGGCGAATTCGTTTTGTGCTTCGACGATGAGGACCCGACGCTCCATGAAGCCCTTCGAGTCGCGATGGCTCGCGAAAAGTGCAGTGAAAACCGGGGCATCCTACTCAGCGATGGCGGAGCAGGGAAGTTTCCACGGGAGGCTCGGTCGGCTGCTTTACGAGCTCTTGCCTCGCGAGGCGCCCGGAGGCTGGGAAGCAGGCGAAATCCGTGATGGATCTGTCGAATCCTCGTCCCTCCCCGGGAAGTTGGTGGGAGGTGTGTGCCGGGCGAACTGTGCTCCCTCGGGGGGACAGTAGCCGTGCGCCAGCTGCGCGAACCAGGGATCCAACGCCGAGGGGGGCGGCTCGCGCACGGGGGCCTCCTCGGCGGCGGCCAGGGGCTCCTCGACCGGGGCCTTGAACTCCTCCGCGTCATCACTCAGGGGCTCGACCGCGTCGTCGGCCTGCTCCACCTGATCATCCACGGGCTCGATCGCATCGTCGGCCTGCTCGATCGGCCCGTCGGCCTCCTCGATTTGATCGTCCGCGGCCTCGACGACCGCTGCTTCGTCGGCCTCCTGGATCTCCTCGTTGCTGATCTCCTCCGGCTCCTCCACCCGCGGGCTGGGGTGGGGAGGGGTAGGAGAGGTGTCCAGCGCCGGCACTTCCGAGATCTCCTGGGCCTCCGCCTCCGGGATCTCCTCGGGCTCCTCCTGGAGCACCTTCTGGAGCACCTTGGGCGGCGGGACGGGGGCAGGGGTGCGCTGAGGCGGAGGCGCCACCGGTATGAGGCGGGGCGGGGGGCCTCGAGGCTCCATGGGAGGCACGGAGCGGGTCAGAGGGGGCAGGGCCGTCGTCCCGTTCTTGTCCGGCGGCTCCTTCGCCCGAGCGGGTTCCTGGGCCGGGGCTCCGCGGGCGCTCGCCGGGGAGATGGGCGGGGGCGAGGGCACGGGCGGAGGCTGGGGGGCTGGAGGGGCCTCTGCCTGGGTTGGGCGAACGATGGGCGTCGGAGGGGGGGGCGTGGCCGGGCGCTGGGCGGGCTGCGGGGGACGGACGATCGCAGTCGGCAGATCCTCCGACTCCTCTTGCCGCCGCCCTGGCGCGTGCGGGGGACGGACGATGGGCGTGGGAGCCGGTGGCTCCTCGGGCGGCGCGGAGGCGGGAGCGGTGCGTTCTCGCAAGGGCAGCCCCATCACGACGGGTGGCTCCGTGGGGCGCGCGTCGGGCTCGGTCTTGATCAGGCGGGTATCGAGCTCCTCGTCCAGTGCATGTCCCAGCACCAGGGGGAGATCCTCACGCACGGACGGCTTGCGGCTCGCCGGGGGCGCGGAGGGCTTGCCCGGCTCGGTGGAGGCGGGGCGAGAGGGTGACTTGCCGCCTCGCGGCGCACCTCGCTCTTCGGGCGGCAGGTACCTGGAGATCCGGTTGGTGGGCGTGCCCGTCGTCGTCGGCTCGGGCATCTCGCCCTGGGCGGCGCCCGACGGGGTCCGCTGGCCGAGCAGCTCGTCATAGATGTCCAGGAGCTGGCCGCGGATGAGGCCTGCATCGAGGTGTTGCTCGGCGAACGCGCGGGCTTGCTGTCCGAGCTTCACGCGGCGTGGAACGTCTCGCGCCAGCTCGGTGATGGCCCTGGCCAGGCCCTTGGCATCCCCCGCGGGGAAGAAGACGGCGGAGTCCGGGAGCAGCTCGCGCGTCACCGGCAGATCCGCGGCGATCACCGGCCGGCCCGCGGCGAAGTACTCGGACACCTTGGCGAGCGGTCCGCCCTGCAGCCGGTTGCGATCCACGTCATCCAGCGGCAGCACGCCCACGTCCGCCAGCGCCATCACCTTGACGAGATCGTCGTGCAGGACGGGGGGCTGGAACTCCACGTGCTCCTGGATCCCCAGCTCCTTGGCCAGATCCTCCAGGTGGGGCTGCCAGTCCGGGTGGCGCGCGCCCACCAGGGTGAGCTTCACCTGGGCGCCCTGCTCCAGCGCCAGGGCGAGCGCGCGCAGCAGCGTGGTCAGCCCCTGCCACCCGGCCTGGCTGCCCAGGTACATCAGCCGCATGGGCTGGCCATCCGGTACCCCGAGGACCTCCGGCGTGTACGGCTCCAGGTCCACGGGCGCTCGGATGACGCGGGTCTGCTCCGTGCTCGCCCCCAGGGAGCGGATGTGGGTCCGGGTAGTCTGCGAGCCGGTGATAACCAGGTCCGCGTTCATCAGACAGAAGAGCTCCTGGCGCCGGATGCGGGCCAGGAAGCGCTTGTCCCCCTCCGTCTGGGGGTGGGTGTAGCGCAGCTCTTGCGAGGGGAACGTCTGGGCCTCGTAGATGAGGCGGTAGCCGAACTCTCCCTTCCGCTCGCACAGGACGTAGCCGCCGAAGGGGTCGGTGAAGTGGGCGAGGGCATACTCCTCGCTCTCGAGCTGGCGCCGGACAGCCCGCTCGAAGGCCTGGATGCGAGAGGGGAGATCGCCCGCGCCCACAGGCACTCGGAGCAGCCGCGCGCCCTGGTACTTCTCGATGTGGGAGTGGTCCGGCGTCTTCGCGGAGAGCACCACCACCGAGAACCGATCGGGCAAAGCCTTGAGGTACTCGGTCAATCGGCGCGACGAGCCCGACGGTCCGGGGATGACGTCGAAGCTGCACAGCAGGAGTCTGGGCAGGTCGCTCAAGCGTGCGCAGAATACTCGTTCCGTTTCCAAGGTGTCATCGGCCGTGACGACGCCGGGGGCGTGTTGCGACGAACAGAAAAAACCACAGCCACGTTGACCCCCCGTGGACGACGACCTAAAGGCGACCTGCCTATGGACGATCTCAAGAGCGTGACCGTGAGCTACCTGCGCGAGCTGGCGCGCAAGCACCTGGGCCCTGGCCACAGCAAGCTCACCAAGACGGAGCTCATCGCCGCGCTCGCCCAGTTCGTCCCCGCCTTGAAGAAGCTGGCCCGCATCGCGGGCGTCGAGCTGCCTGGCCGCTCGAAGCCCGCCGCCCAGGCCGCTCCCAGCGCTTCGAAGCCTTCGCGGGCTCGGGAGGCCCCCTCCATGAAGAAGAAGGAGCCGGAGAAGAAGGCGGCCGAGCGCAAGAAGGAGCCGGAGAAGAAGGCGGCGCCAGAGCGCAAGAAGGAGCCGGAGAAGAAGGCGGCCGAGCGTAAGAAGGAGCCGGAGAAGAAGGCCGCCGCGCCGCGGGGCCGGAAGCCCGAGCCCTCCCTCCCGGCCCCTGCCAAGGCCGAGGACGTCTCCCAGTCACAGAAGCCCGCACATGTGGTGAACTTCCCGCGCCGCTCGCGCGCTGGTCGCGCCGGTGATGGGACGTGGGAGGACGCCACCGAGGTGGCGGGGCCCCCCGAGCAGGAGGCCGCGCTCCAGCACCCCGCGGAGCCGCTGGTGGAGGGCTTCTTCGTCGCGCGGATGGTGGGGGAGCGCGAGCTGCGGCGCCATCACCTCACCGAGGATCAGGCCTCGCGCGTCGAGGTGGGGGGCATTGGCTACGAGGAGAACCTCGGCGAGCTGCCGCTGGACTACGGGAACGATCTGGCCCTGGCGCTGGCGAGGGATCCCCACACGCTCTTCATCACCTGGGACTTCAGCGCCGCCAGCCGGGCGCGGGCCGCCGAAGGGCTCGAGGAGGCTCGGGCCGTGCTGCGCGTCTTCGAGGGAGACAGGCTGGTGCGCGAGCAGGAGATCGCGCTCGAGTCGCGCAGCTTCTACATCCACGGGCTGCCGCCCGGCCGCCCCTATCGCGTGGAGGCGCACCTCGTCGACCGCGCCGGGCGCTCGCGCCGGATCGGCTCCTCGACCCACCCGGTCACCCTGCCGCAGACCGGCGTGTCACCGGACACGTCCGTTCGCTTCATGCAGATGCCGCCGCCGGTGCCCGCCACGAGCGGAGCCCCCGCGGCCCCGGCGGTGGTCGCCTCGGGCCCCTGGCGCGAGGAGCAGCTCGAGGTGCGCGAGTACATCACGTGGCAGCGCGTTCCGCTCCCGGGCAGCGCCGACGCGGCGGAGCTCATGCAGAGGCGGCGGGAGAGCACCTCTCGCCGGGTGGGGGAGGAGGAGGCCGGGCCGCGCGAGCACCTGGAGCTCCCGCTCCGCCCGCCAGGATCCTCCGAGCAGTCCGCCGGTGGGGGCCCCGGCAGGGGAGGGGCCTCCGAGCAGACCCACTGGACGCCGCCTCCGTCGGGGCGGGGACGATAGGGCCGTCACATATGAGTCAGGGTTCCCTGGCGCTGGTGCTCCACGCGCACCTTCCGTTCGTTCGCCACCCGGAGCATGAGGACTTCCTCGAGGAGGACTGGCTCTACGAGGCCATCTCCGAGACGTACCTGCCGCTGCTGCGGGTGTTCGACCGGCTCGCGGAGGACCGCGTTCCCTTCCGGGTGACGATGTCGCTCACCCCCACGCTCGTCACCATGCTGCGGGACGAGCTGTTGATGGGGCGCTACACGCGCAAGCTGGAGCGGCTGTGCGAGCTGGGCGCGCGCGAGGTGCACCGCACTCGGGACGATCCCACCTTCGGCCCGCTGGCCCGCTTCTACCGCGACCACTTCGAGGGGCTGCGCGTCGCCTGGGAGGGGCACTACCAGAGGGATCTGGTGAGCGCGTTCCGCCGCCTCCAGGATGCGGGCCACCTGGAGCTCATCACCTGCTGCGCCACCCACGGCTTCCTGCCGCTGCTGCAGGAGACGCCGGAGGCGGTCCGCGCGCAGATCACCGTGGCCGCCAACCACTACCGGCTGACGTTCGGCCGGGACGCGCCGGGCATCTGGCTGGCCGAGTGTGGCTACTACCCCGGCGTGGAGCGCTTCCTGGCCGCCGAGCGCATCCGCTACTTCTTCGTGGACACCCACGGGCTGACGGACGCCACGCCGCGCCCGCTGTACGGCCCCTTCGCGCCCATCTACACGGAGGCGGGGGTGGCCGCGTACGCGCGCGACCCCGAGAGCTCGCAGCAGGTGTGGAGCTCGGAGATCGGCTACCCGGGCGATCCCATCTACCGCGAGTTCTACCGGGACATCGGGTGGGATCTGGAGCTGGACTACATCCGGCCCTTCATCCAGCCCACCGGGGATCGGAAGAACACCGGCTACAAGTACTACCGCATCACCGGCAGGACACAGGACAAGCAACCCTACGCGCCGCGGGTAGCTTACGAGCGGGCCGCCACCCACGCCGGCAACTTCATGTTCAACCGCGAGAAGCAGATCGAGTACCTGGCCTCGCGGATGAGGGGCCGCAAGCCGGTGGTGGTGGCCCCGTACGACGCGGAGCTCTTCGGGCACTGGTGGTTCGAGGGGCCCCAGTTCCTCGACGTCCTCATCCGCAAGACGGCCTCCGAGCAGGGGACGTTCCGGCTGATCACCCCCTCGGACGATCTGCGCGAGCACCGGAAGAACCAGGTGGCCACGCCGCCGCTGTCCTCCTGGGGCTCGGGCGGCTACGCCAACATGTGGCTGGA
>JAFGNZ010000220.1 GCA_016926755.1 Myxococcaceae bacterium
AAGCGGACCCTCGCAGTTGGCGCCGACGAACCCGAGCAGCACCGCGCCTCCCGCCCCCCTCTATTCCCAAAAACCGGATTTGGTCCCAAAAATGCGGGCGCAGCCCCCCTCTCAGAGGGCAGCGCCTTGAAAGCGGCGGGTTGCTCGGCTTGGAAGCGGCGGCAATCGAACCCGCCGCTGGTGTCGCCACGAGGTGCGCTCCTCTCTCGCTGGCAGGCTCGCCACCCGAAGCTCTGCCCGATCGCATTGTTGATGGCGACGTTCATGCTGCAGCCCGTCGTGTCGAGTGCGGCGCGACACCCCGTCTGCGAGGCCATGGCCGGGCATCATCGCCTGCTGGCGAAGAGCGCGCGCCGCTCCAGCGCCGCGGGAGCGCTAGTTGGACTTCGTGAGCGTCCGCAGGGCCTCTGCCGCCGCGTCCTGGCCGCACTTCTTCGCGCCGGCCTGCTGCTGCTCCCCACTCGGCCTGGCCAGCTTCGTGAGCGCTGGCACCGCGTCCGCGTCCCCCAGCGCCCCGAGCCGCCGCGCTGCCCTGGCGCGCACCTCGCAATCCTCCGAGGCCAGCGCCGTCACGTACAGCTCCACCAGGTCCAGCCCTTGCGTGTCCTGCGCCGATTCCAGGTAGCGCAGCGCACCCCACTGCTTTGGCGAGGCGTCGCCCTCGGCCAGCGCCTCGAAGTGCCCGTGGAGGCGGTCCTTCGGGAGGGCACCCAGCAGCTTGCGCAGCGGCTTGTTGCCTTCATCCGCGCCGAAGTCCTCCGCGAGCCCGTCCAGCAGTGGCGCCTCGAGATCCTCGAGGCTGTCCGGAGCCAACCCCAGCAGGAGGTCGTGCTCCACGGCGTGCCGCTCCAGCCTGTGCAGCGCCAACGCGCGCAGCTGCCGCAGCTCCGGGCTCTTCTGGCCGTTACCGCTCGCCATGTCGAGGCGCAGGAGCGCCTCCGCGGGTTTGCCCGCCTCCAGCAGTCGCCGCGCCTGCACCTCGGGGCTTCGGTTCCGCTGCCACAGCCCCACTCCTCCCAGGAGGAGGAGCCCCGCGATGAGCCCCACCCCGGCGAGCCGATGCGTCCTCGTTCCTAGCAGGGTCTTCCATGGAAGCACCGGCCGCTTCTCCGTGGGCGCGCCCACCAGATCCCTGCCACCGAAAGGAGGGCCCTCCGTGGCGGTGTGCTGGCTGCGGTAGAGCTTGAGCGGCTCTCCCCGGCCGGGCAGGGAGAGGGTGCCGCAGGCCTCGGCCACCACCTCGGCGCTGTCGCGCGAGAGGTCCACGGACTCGGTGAACGTCACCTCGCCCCCGAGGGCCACCTGCTCCACGGCCTTCACCGTCTCCGTCGGCTCGCCCACCACGGTGTCCTGGGTGAGCAGCACCTCGCCCGCGTGGATGCAGATGCGGACGTGGAGCTGGGACTCGGGCGGCAGGCCCTGGTTGTGACGCCACAACCGGTCCTGCATCCCCATGCCGCAGAGCACCGCGCTCGTGGGCGAAGCGAACACCCCGAGCACCAAGTCCCCGAGCTTCTGGACGAGCTTCCCCCCGTACTCGCGCAGCAGCGGCAGCAGGAGCTGCTCGTATGTCTCCAGCGCTCGCAGCTGCTCCTCGCGCGTCCGCTGGCTGGCGAGCTCGGCGAAGCCCTGAACGCTGGTGAGCATCAGCGTGAGGTTCTCCGCGAGCACGTCGCTGGGGGGGGCACGCAGGGCCCGGAGGGAGGGGACACTGGAGTCCTTCCCCGAGGGCACCGGGGGGCGCACGCTGGCGACACCTGGACTGCCGCCAGCGGGAGGAGGCGGGGGGGAAGCACCGAAGGCGGCCGTGCCGCTGCCGGTGGGAGGCGGCAGCGGTGAAGCCACGCGCGGCGCTCTGCCGAGGACGGGCGTGCTGGTGCCTGTCGGAGCGTCCCAGAACTCGAACGTGGGAGCTGAGCCCCTCGCGACATCCGTATCGCCGCTGGCGGAGGGCTCCCACGGAACAGCGGCGGGCGGTGAGCCTCTCGCGACGGCTGTGTCGCCGTCCGCCGAGGGATCCCAGGAAGCAGAGGCGGGGAGCCAGAGCCCTCTGTCGCTTCCAGCCGCGGGCGCCACGGGCAAGGGAGCGGGAGAAGGCTTGCCGAAGGTCGCCCTGCTGCTCGCGACGAGAGGAGCCGCGGGGGACGAGGCTCGAGGCGCGGCGCCGAAGACGGCCAGGCCGCTTCCCACCGGCGGGGGCGTCCGGGGGGAAGCCCGTTCCATCCGAGGCGACACCTTGTTGCTGGAGATGGGTACAGGCGCCTGCGTGGGCACAGGGGGGGCTGCGCCGAAGGCTGCCGTGCCGCTGGAGACAGGGGGCGCGCCCGGTGCAGGCACTGGGGGCGCCGCGCGAGAGGCTGCTGCGCTGCTGGCAATGGGAGCGGGTCCCTGGGGCGGCACCGGGGGGGCCGTGCCGAAGATCGAGGTGCCGCTGGAGACAGGAGGAGAACCCGGAGGAGGCACCGGGGGCGCCGCGCCGAAGACCGAGGTGCCGCTGGAGACAGGTCCGCTGGGGGTGGGGGCCTGGACACTCGGAGGGGTGACGGTCTCCGGGAGAGGCCCCGAGGCCGCCTCGGCCAGCGCGTCCGCCAGCGCCTGGGCGTTCTGGAAGCGCTGGGTGGGATCCTTCTCCAGCAGCCGCATCACCAGCGCTACCAGCGCGGGGTTGACGGCCAGCGCGGGCGCGGCCCGATCCAGCGGCAGGGGCGCGGCGTTGGCGTGCTGCGAGATGTAGTGGCGTGGGCTGGGCCCATCGAACGGCAGCTGGCCCGAGAGGACGCGGTACGCCAGCACGCCGAGGCAGTACAGATCGCTGCGCTCATCCAACCGGGCGCCGATCGCCTGCTCGGGTGACATGTACTCGGGTGTGCCGAGCACCACGCCCACCTGGCTCACGTTGCTGTCGGCGTCCGGCTCGACGAGCCGGGCGATCCCGAAGTCCAGCAGCCGCGCCTGTTCGCCCCGGGGCGTGCGCGTCAGGAAGACGTTCTCGGGCTTGATGTCGCGGTGGATGATCCCCTTCTCGTGGATGGCCGCCAGCCCCTCCGCGAGCTGACGCAGCATCGTGAGGGCTCGCGTGGGCGCCAGGGGCCCGCTCTGGAGCAGCTCGAACAGGCTCTCCCCCTCCACCAGCTCCATCACCAGACAGGCCGAGTGCTCGGACTCGCCAAAGTCGATGATCCGCACCAGCGTCGGGTGCTCCACCGCCGACAGCAGGCGCGCCTCGCGCTTGAAGCGCTCCAGCATCCCGTGCTGCTTGTGGAGATCATGGTGGAGCACCTTGATCGCCACCTTGCGCCCCAGGGAGACCTGCTCGCCCAGGTACACCGCACCCATCCCGCCCGACCCAAGCGGGCGGATCACCCGGAAGCGACCTTCGAGGACAAGTGAGTCGAGCGGCAGCACCGCGTGGCATCTTGTCCGAGATTGGCGCCGCACGAAATTCGCGGCCCTTCACCGCCCCTACGGATGCCCCGCCGCCTACCCCCCGGCCGGGGAACCGGTAAAAATTTCGAGGGCTTAGCCCTCGTGGTACCCTCCCCCCCGTTCCCTGATGGCCACTGAAAGCGATTCTCCGAAGCCCGCGTCCGAATCGGGCGCTGCCTCCCCCGAGCTCCGGCTGCTGGACCGGCGTGCCTTCGTGGGCTTTCCGCCGCTGCCGCTCGCGCCCGGGCTGACCATCGCCGACTTCGCGCTGCAGATCCCCGACGTCACCTTCCCGTTCAACGTCAGCGCGGGGGCCTCTCGCTACCAGCGCAAGAAGCTCCTCTTCGGCTTCCTGGAGCTGAGCGTCGACGCGGACCTGGTGGCGCGCAAGGTGCAGGAGCTGGCTGGGAGGCTGGCGGGCCTCGAGGAGCTGAAGCTGCACTTCCGCCCCGGCTACCTGGAGGGCCAGGCGCGGCTGCAGGGGCCGGAGCACACCCCCATCACCTTCAAGCTGGCCTTCGACGGGGATGGCGAGAAGCTGGCCCTCTACGTCTACGACGTGCGGCTGTATGGCTTCTCCCCCACGGCCTCGGTGCAGGTGCCCGGCATCCTCGCCTCCGCGGTGGGGGCGCTCGGGCTGCTGCCGGAGGTGGAGGCGCAGGGCGCCACGGGCTTCACCACCCGCGTGCTGCCCGAGCTGTGCCGGCTGGCCTCGGTGACGCGTGGCTTCAAGATGCCGGAGCTGGACCAGGCGCGCCTGTCCGCCGCGGAGGTGTCCAGCAAGGGCCTGCGCCTGCGCTTCTCCTCCGGGGGCCTGCCGCCTCCGAACGCGCCGGACGATGAGCTGCTGCTGACGCTCGAGGGCGCGCGGGCCTTCGCGGAGGCCGAGGCGCTCATCGCCCAGGGCCGCCTGGCCGAGGCGCGCGAGGCGTACCTCCAGGCCGGGGATGCGCAGGACGCGCACCCCTTCGCCGCCGAGCGGCTCCTCTCGCTGCTCGTCGCGGATCCGCAGGCGCATGATCTGGCGCTGGACGTGGCGGCCACCGTGCTGCGCCGCCGCGAGCGGAGCCCGGCTTCCCTCTGGGGCGAGGCGGTGGTGCGCGAGCGCCGTGGCGAGGAGGCCCGCGCCGCGGAGCGCTACCTGGCCCTGAGCGCCCTCTCGCGCCGCACCTCCGAGGACGCCGCCGCCTTCTTCGCCGCCGAGGCCGCCGCCCGCTGCTCGCGCGACACCGCGCCCGCCGTGGCCGTGAAGGCGCTCCACGAGCTGCTGGGCCTCAGGCCGGACCACCTGCCTTCCCTCAAGGCCCTGGCGCGCGCCTCGGATCAGGCCAGGGACAGGGCTGGGGCGGTGCGGGCCTATCGCCGGCTGGCCGCGCTCACCCGGGATCCGGCCGAGGCCGCCGACGCCCACGTCCACCTGGCGCGCCTGTGCGCGCAGACCGAGGATGACGTCGCCGGCGCCCGGCTGCACTGCGAGGCCGCGCTGAGGCTCTCGCCGGACCAGCCGGACGCGCTGCTGCTGCTGGGCGAGCTGTGCCACCGCGACGGCGAGCACCTGCGCGCGCTCAAGGCGCTGGATCGGCTGCGCGAGGTGGCGCTCGCCCGGCACGAGCTGGACCGCGTGGGGCAGGCCAACCTGCTGGCCGGCCGTGTGTGGGAGGTGGGCCTCACGCAGCTGGACAACGCGCTGCTGCGCTACCGCGAGGCGGTGACGCTGCTGCCCGGAGATCCCGAGCCGCTCTTCGCCGCCGGCCACGTGGCCGAGAGCCTGGGCAAGGTGCAGGAGGCGCTCGCCGACTACCAGCAGGCGCTGGAGCTGGCGGGCCCCGCGCCGCGCACCGAGGCCGTGCGCAAGGCCGCGCACGCCAGCCACCACGCCATGGCGCGGCTGTCCCGCACGAAGCTGGGAGATCCGGCGCGCGCCCGCGAGCACCTGGAGGCCGCGCTCGCGCTGGAGCCGAGGGATCTGGTGGCCCTCGAGGAGCTGATCCCCTACTTCCGCGCCACCGGCCGCGCGCAGGAGCTGGCCGACGCGCTGGAGAAGGCCGCCGCCGTGTACGAGGAGCCCGGCAAGCGCGCCGCCCTGTGGGCCGAGGCCGGCGAGCTGTACCGCGGCCGGCTCCAGCAGCCGGAGAAGGCCGAGCGGCTCCTCCTCTCCGCCATCGAGGCGGACCCGGACAACAAGCCGGCGCTGGAGGCCATGCTCGCCCTGGCCGAGGCGCGGCGGGACGGCGGCCTGCTCACCCGCTGCCTCGGTGCGCTCGCGCGCCTGACGCCCGAGCCCAAGGAGCGCGCCCAGAAGTACCGCCGCCTCTCGGTGGCCGCGAGGGATCTCACCTTCGATCTGGACCTGGCCGTCCACGCGCTGCAGGAGGTGCTCAAGGCCGAGCCGGGCGATCTGCCCTCCCTGGGTGAGCTGTGCGCGCTCCAGCGCAAGCGCTCGGACATGGCGGGCCTGGCCACCGCGCTGGAGGAGCGCGCGCGCGTGGCCGAGGCCCAAGGCGACAAGCGGCTCGCGTCCGCGGCGCTGCGCGAGCTGGCCGGGGTGCTGGAGGCGCGGCTCGGCCGGATCGGCGAGGCGCTGGTGGCGATGGAGAAGGCCGCGCGCCTGGCGCCGGATCCGGGCGTCCTGCTGGATCTGGCGGACCTCTCGCTGCGCTGCGAGCGGCCGGAGCACGCCCGGAGCGCGCTGGAGGCGCTGCTGTCCTCCCTGCCGCGCACCGCCGCGCCCGAGCGCCTGGCCGACATCCGCGCCCGCCTGGGCCTCGCCTGCGAGCAGCTGGGAGATCGCGAGGGCGCCATCGCCGCCTACGCGCAGGCCTTCCCGCTGCGTCGCCTGGATGATGCGCTCGCCGCGCGGTTGGAGGCCCTCTATAAGGAGGTCGGGGAGCTGCGCGAGCTGGCCGAGCTGTGGGGCACCCGCGCCCAGGCGCTCGTCGCCGCGGATCGCTCCGTGGAGGCCGCGCCCCTCTTCCTCAAGAGCGCTCGCCTGCTGCTGGAGCGCGGGGAGAAGCCCACCGCCCTGCTGCGCCTGTCCTCCGCCCTCGAGGCCGATCCCGAGGGCCCCCTGGCCGGAGAGGTGCTGGACGCGCTCGCCGAGCTGGAGCTGGAGCGCGGCGAGAAGCTGGAGGCCGCGAAGCTGTATGCGCGCAGGGCCACCCTCGTCTCCGAGGTGCGCGCCGGCGCCCGGCTGCTCTACCGCGCCTCGCTGCTGGCCGCGGGGACCAGCCGCGAGGAGTCCTACCTCGCCGAGGCCCTGGAGCGGGACGCCACCTTTGCCCCCGCCCGCATGCGCCGGGGCGAGCTGCGCCTGCCCACGGATCCTCGCGGCGCGCTGGAGGATCTCGAGGCGGTGCTCGCGCTGCCTCCCACGGACCATGACGCCCCACGCGAGCAGGAGCTGCTCGGGCTGACCCGCAAGGCCGCCACCGCCGCGGTGCGGGCCGGCCGCACGGACTCCGCCCGGCGCCTGCTGGCGCAGTACAGCGCCCAGTCCCCCGCGGACCTCGAGGCCCAGCTCGAGCTGGCGAGCCTGCACCGCAAGGTGGGCGCGCGCGAGCCGCTGGCGGATCTGCTCACCGAGCTGTGGCCACGCCTCACGGGCGAGGCGCAGCGCAACGCCCGCCGCGAGCTCGCGGAGCTGGCCCTCACCCTGGGGCGAGCCCATGAGGCCGCCACGGCCCTGCGCTCGCTCCTCGTCGAGGAGCCGGGAGACCTGTGGGCGGCCCAGGCGCTCCTGTCGCTGCTGCCCTCGCCGGGGACCGGCACGCCGGAGCAGGAGGCCGAGCGGCTGACCCTGCTGAGCACCCAGATCTCCGCCGCCGAGGGCGAGGCCCGCGCCGAGCTGCTCGCCCGCCGCGCCGCGCTCCACCGCTCCGCGGGACGCCCCGCGGCCGCCCGGGATGACTATGCCGACGCCGCTCGGCTCGCCCGCAGGCCCGCGCCCCTGTTGCTCTCCCTGGCCGAGCTGGCCCGGGACGCGGGAGACGAGGTGGCCGAGCTGTCCGCGTGGCGCCGCGCGGTGGCCGCGGACGCGAGCCTCGGAGAGCGTGCGCGGGAGCGCCTGCTGGTGATCGCCGCCTCCCTCGTGGAGAAGGATGCCCGCGCCGAGGCCCGTGAGGCCCTGCGGGCCGCCGTCGCGCTGGAGCTCCCCGCCGTGGATCGCTGCGAGGCCTTCTTTGCCCTGGCCACGCTCGCCCGGAGGGATGGACAGCCGGAGGCCGAGGCGGAGGCGCTCTCGGAGGCGGCGCGCCAGGGGCCCGTGCCTCGCCGGGTGGAGGTGCTGCTCGCGCGGGCCGCCCTGCTGGAGCAGCAGGGGAAGCGGGAGGAGGCGGCGCGCAGCCTGGACGCGGCGCTCTCGCTCTCACCGCGCCACCCCGGGGCCACGCTCGCGCTGCAGCGGGTGCTCCGTGAGCTGGAGGACTGGGCCGGCCTGGCCGCGCTGCTCGCCTCCGAGGCGCCCCACGCACCTCCCTCGGCGGCCGCGGCGCTGTACTCCGAGCTCGCGGGCCTGTACCTCGATCGGCTGGAGGAGCCCGGTCCCGCCGAGGTCGCGCTGCGGGAGGCCCTCCGTCTGGCGCCCGATGACGCGAACGTGCGCCGCCGGCTCGTCTCGCTCGTGGTGAGCCGGGGCGAGCTGCTGGAGGCGGCCTCGTTGCTCGAGGCCGCGGCCGAGGGCGCCTCTCCCCAGGAGGCAGCCACCTTCCTGAGAGAGGGCGCGGTCCATGCCCGCGCTGCCTCCGAGCAGGAGCGGGCGCTGAGGCTCGCCCGTCGCGCGCACGCGCTCGTGCCCGCGGAGGGCCGGGATCTGGAGGAGCTGGCCGAGCTGCTCTTCCTATATGGAGATGTGAAGGAGGCGCTGCCGCTGCAGGAGAAGCTCGCGGCCGCCGTCGACTTCGCCAAGGAGCCCCAGCGCGCCGAGGCCACGCTGCGCCGCCTGGGCGAGGTGGCGGAGAAGGCAGGGGACACGAAGCGCGCGGTGGCGGCCTGGCGGCGGCTGACCGCGGAGAACCCTCGGGACGAGGTGGCCGTCCAGCGGCTCGCCGCGCTCCTCGAGAGGAACGATCCCCGCAGCGCGTTCGAGGTGCTCGTCTCGCACGCGAAGGCGCTGCCGCCGTCGGAGGACACGGCCCGGCGCCTCGTGGAGCTGTCGGAGCGGGCGCGTGCCTCGCTGGCGGATGTCGCGGTGGCCGCTTCGCTGCTGACCCGCGCGGCGGAGATGGCCTCGGAGCCGCTGCCGCTGCGCCAGCAGCTCGCCGCGCTCTACCGGGAGCAGGGCCAGACGCAGGAGCTGCTCGCGGAGCTGCGCCGGGTGGCCACGCTCAGCACCCAGGTGGGGGACGTGGATGCAGCGGTCGCCGCCTATGACGAGGAGGCCCGGCTCGCCGAGGACTCGGGCCGGATGGATGAGGCCCTCGAGGCGCTGAATGCGCTGAGGGATCTGCTGGAGTCTCAGGGCAAGCCCGCCGCCGCAGCTGCCCTCGAGCGCCGCCGCGCCGAGCTGCTGCGAGACGTGAAGCTGGACCTCGCCGCGGCCGAGGAGTCCCTGGAGCGCTCCTTCCAGCTGAAGGCGGACCTCGAGACGACGCAGATGGGCGAGGTGCTCGCCGCGCGCCGAGAGGACCCGGCCGCGCAGGCGCGCTGGCTGGAGCGCATGCTGCCGCTGCAGGCCGGTGCGCAGGAGCAGGGCGCGGTGCTGCTGAGGCTGGCGCGGCTGAACCTGGGCGTGCTGGCCGACGCTGGAAAGGCGGAGGGCTTCCTTCGGGAGGCCCTGCGCCGTGACCGCACCCTGGCGGAGGCGGAGAAGCTCCTGGCGGAGCTGCTGGAGCAGGACGGGCGCATGGCGGAGCTGGCCGCCTGGTACGAGGACTCCGCCGCGGAAGAGGTGGATCCCGGGCGCCGCTCGCTCCTGCTCAGGCGCGCGGCCACGCTCTACCGGGAGCGGGCCGGTCGCCCGGAGGCCGCTGCCGCCGCGTTGCTCGCCGCGCGGTCCGCCGCGCCGGATGACCTGGAGCTCACCGCGCAGGCCGCGGACCTGCTCCACGAGGTGGGGCGCGCCGAGGACGCCGCGGAGTTCGATGCCCTCCTCCTGGAGGGGGATCCCTTCCGGGAGCCTGTCTTCACGCGCCACCGTGACTTCCTGACCGAGACGGGGGAGCACCAGTCGCTCGCGGCGCTGATGCTGCGCAGGGCCCAGCGCCAGCAGCCGCGCGAGGCCGCCGAGAGTTACCTGAGCGCCGCCCGCGCCTTCCGGGAGGCCGGTGCCCGGGAGCGCGCGCTGCTGTGCGAGGACCAGGCCTTCGAGCTGGATGCCGCCAACGCCGAGGCCTTCGGGCTGCTGCGCGAGCGGATGAAGGGGGACGTGCGCCGGCTGGCGGAGCTGCTGGCCCAGCGCGCCGCCGCCGTGCCCGCGGAGGAGGCGCTGCCCCTGCTGCGCGAGCGGGCCCAGCGCCTGCTGGAGGCTGGGGAGTCGCTGCTGGCGGCAGAGGCCTTCGATGTGTACCTCGCCCAGGCGGGGGAGGACGTGGAGGCCCTGTCCGCGCGCGCCGAGCTGGCCGCGCAAGGTGGGGGGCCGACCGCCGCCCAGGCCTATGATCGGCGCCTGGTGGCCGTGGGGGAGGGGCTGCCCGTCTCTGCCCGCGTGCGCACCTGGCTGCGCCTGGGACACGCGTCGCTCGCCTCGGGGGCCTACCGGGATGCGGCGGATGCCTTCGAGGCGGTGGTCTCGCTGGATCCGGAGGGGGAGCGCGGCAACGAGGCGCTGTCGCTGCTCACCGAGGCCTACTCGCGCACGGGCAACACGGCGGGGCTCTACCGTGCCTCGCTCCAGCTCGCGCGCAAGGCGGATGGCGCGACGGCGGAGGTGCTCTACCGCCGCGCCGCGGATCTCTTCGATGATCCGACGCAGGCCATTGACGCGCTGCTGCCCCTGACGCGCCTGCGCCCGGCGGACGCCACCCTCATCGACCGGGCGGTGGAGGGGCTGCGCGCCCTGGGCCGCCACACCGAGCTGCTGGAGGTGTACGAGGCAGGGGCCACCGCCGCGGGAGGCGCTCGCGCCGCGGAGCTGCTGCTGGCCGCCGCGAACGTCGCCGAGGCGGAGCTGGTGGACCCCTCGCTGGCGTGGACCCTGCGGGAGCGTGCCGCGGAGGCGGATCCCGCTCACGAGGCGGCGCTGCGCAAGCTCGTGGAGGGGCTGCGCCAGCGGGGTGACTCCGAGCGGCTGCTGGAGGCGCTGCAGCGGCTGGTGGCGCAGACGCAGGACGCGGATGAGGCCTCGTTGCTGCGGCTGGAGCTCGCCTCGCTCGCCCGTACGGCTGGCCAGGGCTCGCTCGCTCGCGAGTCGCTGGAGGCGGTGGTGGCGCGAGGGGCCTCGGGCTCGGGCTACGGGGACGCGCTGGAGGCCCTGGAGCCGTTGCTGGCGGACGAGCCTGCCCGGCGCGCCGAGATCCGGATGGCGCGCGCGGAGCTCGCCGAGGGGAGCGCGCGGACGGAGTTGCTCGTCTCCGCGGCGCGAGACTTCGAGGCCGTCGGCCGCACCTCGGACGCGCTGAAGGCGGCGAAGGCCGCGGCCTCCGTCGCGCCGGAGGTGCCCACGCTGCGGCTGCTGTCGCACCTGTATCGCGCCTCGGAGGATGCTCCGCGCGCGGCGAAGGCGCTGCTGCAGGCGGTCCGCTCCGCCTCGTCCGGGGAGAAGCCCGCGCTGCTGCTGGAGGCCGCCGAGCTCTGGGAGAAGGCCGGAGAGAAGGCCGAGGCCCTGGAGGTCATCGAGCGCATCGCGTCCGAGGCCCCTGAGGCGATGACGCCGACGGAGCTGGCCGAGCGCTTCCTGCGGCTCGGAGCCTCCGCTCGGGCCGTCGAGGTGGGCTTCGGTCCCGCGATGGCCGCCGGAAAGCTGACGGACGCGCTGGCCCTCGCCGAGGCAGCGGGGAATGCGGAGCGTGTGCGCGAGGCGCTCTGGGCGCTCGCGGACGTGCCGGACGTGGATCCCACGCACGTGGACAGGCTGGTGGAGGGCCTGCGCGCGGAGGAGGACCTCGCGGGGCTGCTGCGGCTGGCGGACCTCATCACCGGGCGCGACGCGGAGCTCGCGGTGAAGCTGCGGGGCGAGGTGCTTGACGCGTCGGCGGCGCCCGTGGAGCTGCGCCTGCGTGCGCTCGAGGTGCTGGCCTCCGGCCCGGACTTTGGCACCCGACTCGACGGCCTGCTGCCGGGCCTCGGGCGGCTGCCGAAGGAGCTCGCCGAGGCCCTGCTCGTCCACGTCCGTGCGCTGGCCCCGGCGGAGCGCATCGAGGCGTTGGGCGCGGTGGCGGAGGGCTGGGCCGAGCGGCGGGCGGCCTTCCTGCGCGAGCGGCTCGAGCTGGAGCGTGCCGAGGGCCGTGGCGAGGGCGCGGAGCGCACCCTGGCGCGGCTCATCGACGGCGAGACGGATGCGGGGGCGCGGGTGGCCCTGCGGCTGGAGCAGGGCGAGCTGTTGCTCTCACTCCAGCAGCAGGAGCGGGCGCGGGAGTCCTTCGAGCGCGCGCTGGCGGAGGACGCCGCGTGCCTGTCGGCGGTGAAGCACCTGCTGGCGCTGCACCAGGAGACGCGAGACAGCGAGGCCTTCGTCTCGATGGCGGGGCGCCTGGAGTCGCTGGCCGGGGCCGAGGCGCTGGAGCCCTACCGCGAGCGCCTGGCGGATGCCTATGAGGCCCTGGAGCGGCGGGCGGAGGCCGCGGCCCAGCTCGCGGCGCTGCCCGAGACGCCGGAGCGGCTGGCGCGGCGCGTGAGGCTGGCGGAGGAGCGCGGCCTCACGGGCGAGGCGCTGCAGCTCCGCGAGCGGCTGACGGACGAGCCGCCGGTGCTGGAGTCCATCCTCCGTGGCTATCTGGACGCGCAGCTCATCCCCTTCGCGGTGAAGCTGGCCGAGCGGCTGCTGGCGCGTGAGGCGCTCTCGGCGGAGGCCACGCGCCTGGTAGCCGAGCGGCTCTCGCCCTCGATTGAAGGCGCCCTGCTGGCCACGCGCCTCTGGCCGGTGCTGCTGAGGGAGAAGCCCTTCGACGTGGATGGGTGGACGCTGTACGCGGAGGCGCAGCGGCGGCTTGGCCGGAGCGAGGCCGCCGAGCGCGTGGACGGCATCGCCGCCGTGCTGTCCTCCAGCGAGGCTCCCTCGCCCGCGGCGCATGTTCAGCCCCTGCCGCGGCCTGACGGCTTCCGCCATGCCCCGCCTCCGGGCACGCGGGAGGTGACGGAGGAGAGCCTGCCGCGGTTGCACATGGCGCTCCGGCCCACGCTGGAGAAGCTGGGGGCGGGCGGTCTGCGGGTGCTGCTGGATCCGGCGGGTGGCGTGGAGGCGTACCTCACCGGCCCGGATGAGCTGGTGTTGGGAGCCGGGGCGCTCACCTGCTTCGGCCCGGTGGAGCTGAGCTACCTCTGCGCGCTGGCGCTGAGCCTCGGGGAGGCGGGGGTGGCGCTCGCCCGGCCGGGCCCGGTGCCGGGTCTGGCGGAGGCGGCGGTGGCGGCCTTCCGCGCGGTGCCGGCCTCGCTGGCGGCGGGGCGGGTGCTGGCGCGGCTGGATCCGGACATGCGGGGGGCCAACCCCACCCAGGTGGACGAGGCGGCGGTGCTGGCCGGCAGCCCGGTCTTCCGCGCGGTGGCCCTCACGGCGCTCGAGCTCGTGTAGGCTGCGCGCCGCATGAGCCTCCGACGAATCGCCCTCCTCGCCTTTCCCGTGCTCACGGTGGCCGCCGCCGCCTGCTTCAGCGATCCGGTGTACCCCGGAGATCAAGTCCTGGGCACCTTCCGGTTCGACGCGACGATTGACTGGGCACGCACCACCTGCAAGCCGGGAGGGGAGACGGTGCAGCTGGGGGATGGGGGCACGCTCCGCTTCGAGGGCACCTTCTCGCGCAACGCGGATGCGGGCGCTGGCTACCTCACGGTGCAGGGCTTCTCGCGGGACGCGGGCTACGAGGGGCAGCGGGTGGTCTCCCTGCACCGCGTGGGGGCGGCGCTGCCGGGCTGCGGCACGAACTGCGAGGGCTCCCAGATCGAGGAGTCCCTGGACGTCCTCCTGCTGAGCAGCAGCCAGGACGAGGCGGTGGGGCGCCGGTGCTCGGGCCTGGTGGATGGAGGCGTGCCGGGCTCGGAGGATGGAGGGACGCAGCCGCCGGGCCCCACGCCCAATGGCTATGACGTGCAGCGCGCGTGTGGAACGCTGACGGACGACTTCATTCCCGGTACGAAGAACTGCACGTGCACGAAGCCCTGCCGGGCCGTGTACACGGTGGAAGGGACGCGGGTGGACTGATGAAGAAGGCCGTGGTGTTGCTCTCGGGAGGGCTGGACTCCACCACCTGCCTGGCGATGGCCAAGGCGGCGGGCTTCGAGCCGGTGTGCCTGGCGGTGTCCTACGGCCAGCGCCACTCGGTGGAGCTGGAGCGGGCGCGCAAGGTGGCGACGGCGCTGGGCGTGACGGACTTCCGCGTGGTGCCCATTGATCTGCGCGGCATTGGCGGCTCCGCGCTGACGGCGGACATCCCGGTGCCGAAGGACCGGCCCGAGTCGGAGATGTCGCACGGGATCCCGGTGACGTACGTGCCGGCGCGCAACACCCTGTTCCTGGCGCTGGCGCTGGGGTTGGCGGAGGTGGTGGGGGCGCAGGACATCTACATCGGCGTGAACGCGGTGGACTACAGCGGCTACCCGGACTGCCGGCCCGAGTTCATCCGCGCGTTCGAGACGCTGGCGAACCTGGCGACGAAGGCGGGAGTGGAGGGCGCGCGCTTCACCCTCCACGCGCCGCTGTCGGGGATGACGAAGGCGCAGATCATCCGCGCGGGGGCGCAGCTGGGGGTGGACTACGGGATGACGCACTCGTGCTACGACCCGGACGAGCGAGGCCGCGCGTGCGGGCGGTGCGACAGCTGCCTGCTGCGGAAGAAGGGCTTTCAGGAGGCGGGGGTCCCGGACCCGACGCCCTACACGGAGGGCCAGTGACGTGGTGCCCGCGGCGAAGCTGGCGGTGGCGCTCTGGCTGGCGGCGGGAGAGCCCCCCGTGGTGGATGCCACGGAGCTGATCCCGGACCTCGTGGTGGACATGCGCTACGCGACGGATGACAACTTCCTGAAGCGCAAGGTGTATCCGGAGGACGCGCGGTGCCTGCTGCTGCCGGACGCGGCGCAGCGGCTGAAGAAGGCGGCGGACACGCTGCGGCCGAAGGGCTACCGGCTGAAGGTGTACGACTGCTACCGGCCACGCGCGGTGCAGTACGAGATGTGGAAGATCATGCCGCAGCCGGGGTACGTGGCGGACCCGAAGTTCGGCTCGAACCACAACCGGGGCGCGGCGGTGGATCTGACGCTGGTGACGGCGGAGGGGGCGGAGGTGGAGATGCCGACGAAGTTCGACGACTTCACCCCCGCGGCGCATCACGGCTACAAGGGGGGCACGGAGGCCTCACGCAAGCACCGGGAGCTCCTCCTCCAGGCGATGGAGGGCGCGGGCTTCAAGCGCAACAGGATGGAGTGGTGGCACTATGACTTGCCGGGCGCGAAGAGGATGCCGGTGCTGGACGTGCCCTTCACCCAGCCGAAGTAGCGCCTGGCCCCTCGCTCCGAAGTGAAGAGGCCCCAGGCTCGCGAGAGCCAGGGGCCTCCGTGCTCACCGCCGCGCGTGCTCGGGGCTACTGCGCGGAGGGGGGCGGGTTCTCGGTGGGCGCGGTGATGAAGCCCATGTAGCCCAGCCTGTTCGGCGAGCACCTCCCCGCCGAGCCCACCTTGTCAGGCGTGGCGTTGTCCACCAGCGCCTTGGCCACGTCATTCGGCGAGGCGTTCGGGTTGGCCCCCAGGTAGAGCGCGGCCATGCCAGCCACGTGCGGCGACGCCATGGACGTACCGCTGATCGTCTTGCTGTCCCCGTTGCCCGTGTGCCAGGCCGAGGTGATGTTGTGGCCCGGCGCGAAGATGTCCACGCACTCGCCATAGTTGGAGAAGGAGGCGCGCGAGTCACTGGTGGTGGTCGCGCCCACCGTGATGGCCTCGGCCGTGCGCGAGGGCGAGCTGTTGCACGCGGTCGTGTTGTCGTTGCCCGCCGCGAGCACATAGGTGATGCCCGCCGCGATCGAGCGGCGAACCGCGTCGTCCATCGCCCGGTCCGGCCCGCCGCCCAGGCTCATGTTGGCCACCGCGGGCAGCTCGCGGTTGTTCGTCACCCAGTCCACGCCGGCGATCACCCCCGCCGTCGAGCCGGAGCCCTGGCAGCTCAGCACGCGCACCGCGTGGAGCTTCACGTTCTTCGCCACGCCGTAGGTGCCGCCGCCCACCGTGGCCGCCACGTGCGTGCCGTGGCCGTTGCAGTCGATGCCATTCTTGCCATCGTTCATCGCGTCGAAGCCGACGTCCGCCCGCCCGCCGAACTCGCCGTGAGAGATGAGGATGCCCGTGTCGATGACGTACGCGTGCACGCCCTTGCCCTGGGCGCCGTAGTTGTACGTCTTGTCCAGCGGCAGATCCCTCTGGTCCACCCGATCCAGGCCCCACGTGGCGTTGGGCTGGCTGTCGAAGGCCACCACCACCTGGTTCTCCTGCACGTACGCCACCTGGGCGTCATTGGACATGGACTTCGCCTGCTCCTCGCTCAGCCTGGCGGCGAAGCCGCGCAGGGCGTGCTCGTACACGGAGAACACCGTGCCGCCGTACTGCATGGTGAGCTGCTGCGCGAGCGGCTGCACCGGCTGGGGCACCGTGCCCGGCGGCTGATCCTTCAGCACGACGACGTACTCGCCCGGGATCGGCTTGGGGACGGTGACGAACTTCTCCTGCGAGGCCTGGGCTGCCGTGAGGGCCGCGGCGCTGCGGCACGGCTGATTCGGATCTCCGGGATCCGGCGTGGGGTCCTTCGGGCACGCCACCAGCAGGGAGACCGCCAGGCCGGACACGGCCATCCTCGATACGGTTGAGAGACGCATCAGTTGCCTCGATTTGTTTGTTTCCCGCTTTTCCAGTCTAGAGACGCTCCTGACATCTTCTCGCTGCCACGCAGCGATCCCCGAGGATGGAAGGTTCACCAGTGAACGCAAGAAACGACTCCGTCCACGGCCTCACGGCGCGGGGATGGCGAGGTCCCCCACGTCATTGCCCTGCCCGGGCAGCAGCTTCACGGGGTGCGTCGTCAGGGATGAGCCCCGGGAGACATGCAGGAGGTGTTCTCCCTCGGGGAGATCGCGGAAGGCGAAGCGCCCATCACCAGAGGTGTCGACGGTGCCGAACAGCGGGAGCGACACATGGGCCCTGGCCACGGGCTCTCGCGTGGACGCGTCCACGACTCTCCCCGTCAGGGGCACTCCCGGGTACACGGGGATCTGCAGGCGGGTGTCTTCTCCCGGGCGCAGGTCCAGGGTGAGCGCGGCACGCTGACCGTCAGCCGTCAGCACGAGGAGCTGGCTCTGGGCGAGGGAGGCGCCACTCAGCTCGAACTGGTTCCCCATGAACTCGTGGGTCTCGGGCTTCTGGGGGGGCACGCGGGAGACGAGATCCAGGAGGAAGCGCCTCACGGGAGCCCCATTCGTGCTGATGATCGTGCCTCGGATGGAGGGCCTCGGGCCCGAGCCCTCGCGGCTGTCGGTGGGCTCATGGGTGAGCGTCAGGGACGCGTGCCCGCCCTCGGCCAGCGTGAGGGGGCCGTGCTCGAGACGCGCGCCGCCGGGGATGAAGACCTTGACGTCATAGGTGCCAGGCGCCAGGGGGTTGATGGAGAAGGCCCCGCTCGGAGTCGTCCCCGCGAGGCCGCTGGCAACGGAGGTGCCCCGAGGCCGAACCTCCACGCGGGCCCCCAGCACGGGAGCGCCGTCCTTCCGAAGCACCTTCCCGACGAGGTGGGCTCCGGCGCCAAGCTGGATGCGCAGCCCCTGGACGCGCTGGCCCTCGGAGATCCTCACCTCGGAGTCCACGGCTCCCACCTCCGGCCCCCCTCGGGCGGACACGGCATGGGCGCCCGGTGGCACCAACAGGGAGAAGTGGCCCTCGCCGTCCGTGATGGCCGTCACGGCCTGCTGCCGGCCGCTGGCGAGCACCTCCACCCCGGCGGCGGGCTGAGCGTCCGCGCGGAGGACCACGCCCTCGAGCCAGCCCCCCGGCACCAGCTCGAAGGTGATGGGGCCTCCAAAGGGGACGGGCACGGAGGGCAGCACCGCGCTGACGTAGCCCGGCGCGCGAGCCTCGGCGCGGTACCTGCCCGGCGCCACCCCGGTGAACTGGAACTCACCCGCCTCGCTGCTGCTGGTGAAGAGGCTCTCCTCCTCGGGCGCCTCCACGCGCCCCCGAGGGTCAGGTGCGAAGCCATGAGGCGTGAGGATGAGCTCCGCGAGCGAGAGGGGCTCGCCCGTCCCTTTCACCACGATGGAGCCGAGCAGCGGGGTCCCTGCTTCCAGGCGCAAGCGCACGGAGGTCCGCTCCGCGCCTGGCAGATGCACCAGGGCCGCGGAGGCGGGGGCCAGGCCCTGGGCTCGGGCCGTGATGAAGTAGCTCCCCGGTGGAGCGGGGAGCTCCCGCCGCCCATCCGCTCCCGTCTCGCCGCCGCTCCAGCTGCTCCACTGCGCCGGGAAGAACAGGAGATCCGCCGGCTCGCGCTCGTAGACCTGGATCCGGGCACCGGGCAGGGGCGTGTCTCCGGAGAGGACCTCTACCGCCAGCACGCCCTCGGGGCTCGCCCGGGGAGCCGCCGCCCGCGCCTTCTCGGGGAGGCCGGGCGCCTGCGCGGAGCCGGAGGCCTTGCCGTGGCGCAAGTGTGGGGGGCCTCCCCGGGAGGGAGTCGCCGCCTCGACAGGAGGAGAGGGATCCTCAGCAGCATCGCCCAGGAAGAACCAGAGGCTCGCCACCGACAGGGCTACCAGGACGGATCCCGCGGCGGCCACTCCCCGGTGCGCCATGCGTTCGCTCACGGCTCCACTCTAGCTTTCGGCTCGAGGCTTTCGTACCGCACCCCCTGGAGCCTCGCTGCCGCGATGCGTCGCGGTGCGGGAGGAGCGCGGTGCGAGGGGGGCGGCGTGCATGCGCGGCGATATGCGATGCTGCGGCCATGTTGAGCTTCCAGGTGATGAACCTTCGGGCCGCATGCCTGCTGGGACTGGCGCTGCTGGTGATGTTCCCCGGGGCTGCCGCTGCTCGGCGCAGGAGCCAGCTCGACAGTGGAAGTGATCCGCTCTGCGAGCGAGCCCGCGGGCTCGTGTGCCAGAAGCTCCGCGTCGGAGTGGTGGGCGCGGGCATCCTCTCCACGGACGGGGCGCTGCCCGGGATCGGCTTCAAGGGCGGCTACTTCTGGGTGCTGGGCCCGGGGCTGGAGGTGGGCTTCGACGCGCTCATGGTGAAGGACGTCCGCCTGAGCGAGGGGCCCTACCTCTTCTCCATGGAGGGCATGCTCCGCTTCACGACCTTCGAGTCGGGCGACCAGCGCCTCTTCGTGGAGCTCTCCGTGGGCGGCTCCCGGTACGAGGCTCCGGAGCTCGCCTATTGGGCCTTCCCCTCCGGAGGCGTGGGCGCCTCCTATGAGCTGTCGGGGACTCAGATGGGGGTGTTCCTCACGGCCGGGCTCTCGCTCATGTACGCCGAGGGGCTCACCGCCCTCCCGCACGCCGGCGTGGGGGTGGTGTTTTAGCTGAATTGGAAGAAAATTCTGCCGAGGCTGTCAAAAATGAATGGGGAAAAGTCGTAGGATGGAAGCAACTGTAGGTGTTTTCATCCGATAACCAGGTTGTGAACTCCATCGGCCTCCAGCGACCCCAGTCCCGCCCCCTCGCGACGCCCTTTACGAGGGAGGCGAATCGTCCCACCCCCACCCCCGCCGCCGCGCCTCGCGCCGCCGGGCAGTCCTCGTTCTCGGCGAGCCCGTCCCGACTGGACTCCTCCTCGCTCACGCGGCTCGGCGCCACGTTCGTTCCGGTGGCGGCGCGGGTGGACACCCGGGCTGCTCGGGAGACGGAGCAGACGGTCCGCGTCGGGGCCACCCCGGACCTGGCCATCCCGGACAACTCCAAGGTGGAGTCCAAGCTGAACGTGGCGCAGGAGCTCACGCTGAAGGGCGGCTCGCTGTCCGTGGACATCCCGCACACCTGGACGGGCGACCTGGTGGTGACGCTCACCAGCCCCTCGGGCAAGAGCCTGACGGTGCATGACCGGGCGGGCGGCTCGGCGGATGATCTCAAGGCGAAGTTCGACCTGAGCGCCTTCGCCGGCGAGCCCACCCAGGGCGACTGGAAGCTCACCGTCGAGGACAGGGCGGGCGCGGACGTGGGCACGCTGAAGGCGTGGGATCTCGAGCTGACGGGGACGCAGAAGGGCGAGGAGCCGCCGCCTCCTCCTCCGCCGGATGATCCGTTCCAGGGCCTGCGCGATCAGGCGCTGCTGAAGGCGATCCAGCAGTCCTCGTCCGGCAAGCACGTGGTCAGCTACAACGAGGCGCGCAAGGAGATCTTCACCAACCTGGACGTGAAGGACGGCAAGGTGAAGTGCGTGTACACGGGCCGGGAGATCAACGGCGGGAAGATCCCCAGCAGCTCGGACATGAACACGGAGCACACGTGGCCGCAGTCGAAGGGGGCCACGGGCGCTGCCAAGAGCGATCTGCACCACCTGTTCCCCACCGACTCGAGGGCGAACTCCACGCGCGGCAGCTTCCCGTTCGGCAAGGTGGAGAAGGTGCAGTGGAGCCAGAACGGCGCGAAGTTCGGGCTGGACGCGCAGGGCCGCAAGGTGTTCGAGCCGCCCGATGAGCACAAGGGCAACGTGGCGCGGGCGATGTTCTACTTCTCCGCGGAGTACGGCAAGGCGATCCCGGACGCGGAGGAGTCGGTGCTGCGCGAGTGGAACAAGCTGGACGCGGTGGACGCGGCCGAGCTCGAGCGCAACCGGCGCATCTCGGAGATCCAGGGCAACGTCAACCAGTTCGTGGAGCACTCGAACCTGGCGGACCGCATCCGGGACTTCTGAGCCAGGCGGCCCAGGCGCCGCGCCCGAGGCTGGGGCGCGGCGTGGGCCACCTGCTTTGAGGGGAGCGTGGCTTAGTAGAGCCCGCCGTACTCGTCGGACGCCGAGCGGCCGCCGCTGTCGGTCACGGTCACCTTGTAGATGCGATCCGTGTACGAGTACGTGTAGGTGGAGCCGCCCGAGTAGGGCCCGAACCAGTAGCCGCACGGCTCGCGCATCTCCGCCGGGGCGCCCGGCGCGACAGGCTCCACGGGGCCGCCGCCCGAGCAGACGCGGTAGTAGGACCACTTGTACGAATACGGGGACGTCCCGCCGATCACGTTGGCCGTCAGCGTGGAGCCAGACTTCGAGATGGAGACGCCGAGGCAGTAGGTGCGCACCCCGTTGCACTCGACGTAGTGCCCGGCGTCGTTCGCCGTGCAGGTGGCGGCCGTACAACTCACGGAGCTGGAGCCACACGACACCGTACACGTGCCGAAGGCCTGCACGGTGTTGGCCTCCTCCTCAACTGCCTGCACAGGCTCCTGCTGCAGGTTCTCCTCCTCGAGGGCTCCTCCACAGGCGAACGCGAAGAACGACAGGCTGGCGGCGACGACGAGCTTCCTCAGGTGCATGGTGCGGCTCCTTCCGTGGGCAACGGGCCCTTCGTATACCAGCGGAGGAGTTTCCTGTTAAGTCAGGTTTTTAATTTATTACTGTTTAAGAATGTTAGACTGGTATTTCTCGGGCTGGCTGACGGCGCGCGTTTCGGGCCCGGCTACCACACCTTGACGCGCCTCTCGGGCGGCAGCCAGGCGCCGTCGCCCTCCTTCACGCCGAAGGCCTGGTGGAACTCCGGCATGTTCCGCACCACGCCGTTGACGCGGTAGGGCCCCGGCGAGTGCGAGTCCGTCAACAGCATCTGCCGCAGGAAGTCGTCGGTGAAGAGCGAGCGCCAGAGCTGCGCCCAGCCGAGGAAGAAGCGCTGCGCCCCGGTGAAGCCGGCGATGACCGGGGCCTGCTTGCCCTCCAGTGACAGCTGGTACGCGCGCCTTGCCACCGTCAGGCCGCTCAGGTCGCCGATGTTCTCTCCCAGCGTCAGCTTGCCGTTGACGTTCATCGAGTCGATGGGCTTGAAGCCGTTGTACTGCTCCACCAGCATGCCCGTGCGCTGCTCGAAGGCCTGCTTGTCCTCAGCCGTCCACCAGTCGCGCAGGTTGCCGTCGCCATCCGAGCGGCTGCCCTGATCGTCGAAGCCATGGCTGATCTCGTGGCCGATCACCGCGCCGATGGCGCCGTAGTTGACCGCGTCATCCGCCTCGGGATCGAAGAAGGGGGGCTGGAGGATGGCGGCCGGGAAGACGATCTCGTTCAGCGTCGAGCTGTAGTACGCGTTCACCGTCTGCGGCGTCATCCCCCACTCGGTCCGGTCGATGGGCTTGCCCAGCTTGTCCATGTCGTACTGGAGATCGAACGCCCGGGTCCGCTGGATGCTGCCCACCAGATCGCCCTGGACGATCTCCAGGCTCGAGTAGTCCCGCCACTTGTCCGGGTAGCCGATCTTCACGTTGAACTTCGCCAGCTTGTCCTGCGCCTGCTCCTTGGTGGCCGGGCTCATCCACTCCAGCTGGTGGATGCCGTCCTTGAAGGCCGCCCGCAGGTTGTTCACCAGCTCCTGCATCCGCTTCTTGGAGGCGGGGCTGAAGTGGCGCTCCACGTAGAGCTGGCCCACCGCCTCGCCCAGCGCCTCCTCCACGGCGACGACGGCGCGCTTCCACCGCGGGCGCATCTCCTTCTGGCCCTGCAGCGTGCGGCCGTGGAACTCGAAGTGGGCCTCCTCGAAGGCCTTGCTCAGCAGCGGGGCGTACCTGTCGAGCACCTTGTAGGAGAGGTACTGCTTGAGCACGGGCAGCGGCGTCTGCTTCAGCACGTCCGCCAGGGCCTGGAAGTAGTCCGGCTGCCGGACGATGACGGCCGGCGTGTTCTGCGCGCCCATGGCATTCAGGAAGCGGGCCCACGAGAAGCCCGGGGTGAGCTGCTCCAGCTCCGCCACCGTCTTCAGGTTGTAGATGGCCTCGCGATCGCGGGTGCGCACCCGATCCCAGCTCTTCTCGGCCAGCCTCGTCTCCAGCGCGACGATGGCCCCGGCCGCCCCCGCCGCGTCCCGCTCCCCCGCCAGCGTGAGCAGCTTCTCGACGTAGGCCTGATAGGCCGCGCGCAGCCCGACGAAGCGCTCCTCCGGCTTGAGGTAGTAGTCGCGGTCCGGCAGGCCCAGGCCGCTCTGGCTCGCGTAGACGATGTAGCGCGTGGCCTGCTTCGCGTCCGGGCCCACGCTCACCTTCAGGGGCACTGGCACCCCCTGGCGGTGCAGCTCCGCGAACAGCTCGGGCAGCTCGCTTGAGTCCTTCAGCGCCGCCACGCGCTGGAGCTCGGCGCGCACCGGCTCCACGCCCAGAGACTCGATGCGCTGCGTGTCCATGAAGCTCAGGTAGAGGTCCCCCACCCGCTGCGTGTCGCTGCCCGGCTTGCGCCCCTTGTTCGCCGCGGCCTGCTCGATGAGCTCCTTCAGGGCCGCCTCGCTCTTGTCCACCAGCTCGATGAAGGTGCCATAGCGGACGCGGTCGCCCGGGATCTTCGTGCTCTTCACCCAGCCGCCATTGACGTACTGGTAGAAGTCATCCTGCGGGCGGACGCTGGCGTCGAAGTGCTTCACCTCGATCCCGAGCTTGCGCGTCGTCGCCTGGGACTTTGTCTCCGAGGAGGAGGCAGAGGCCTGGGACTGCGGGCTGCTCGCGCAGCCGGTGAGCAGCAGGGCGCCGAGCGCGCCAGGGGCCCAGAGGACGCGGGAAAAGGGCTTGAGGCTCATGGGTCTCCGGAGCGGGCAGGAGGGGCTGTTGATGGACCGGGGGCGCTTCGTCTACACGGGCGGGCGGCCGAACATCCAGGCACTTCGCATATTCCTCGCTGCTCAGAGGCGGCGCAGCGCGGACCAGGGGAAGGGCCTCCAGAAGGGCGTGGTCACCTGCTCGGCCTCCAGGGAGAACCAGGGGCCGTCCTGGCCTGGGGACAGGAGGTGGAAGTCCTGGGCGGGGGTGAAGCCCTGGCCGAGCAGCGCCACGCGCTCGCCGGCCGCGTTCACCGCCACGTCCAGCACGAGCACGGCGTGGCCCGGGCTGCCCCCGAGCACGAAGAAGTCCCCGGGCCGCAGCGCCTCGCGGGAGGGGCGCTGCTTCTCCACCTGCAGCGACAGCGTCCCGGCGTAGGTGAAGACCAGGTCCAGGTACGCGCGGAAGGACGCGCGGGAGCTGTCCGCCGCGGCGGTGCGCGCCCACTTCACCTTCGAGCCGGAGATCCTCGCGCGCTCGCCGGCCGCGTACCGGGGCCAGGAGGCGAGATCGCCGCTGGTGAAGCGGTAGGCGATGCGCTCCTTCTGTCCCTGGGCCCAGCGCCACTCGGCGTGGAGGCGGAGGATGGAGTCCGCGCATTGCTGGAGGTCGAGCGTGCCCACGTCCAGCTCGGCCACCGCCGCGAGCCGGGGATCCTCGCCGGCGAGGATCTCTCCGCCTCGAAAGTCGCGCACCGGCGTGCCCTCGGGGCGCAGCGGCAGGCCTCGCAGCCACGCGCCGAACGTGCCCGCCTCCACCGCCACCCGCGTGTAGCCGGCGGGCGGGGGGAAGGAGTCCTCCAGCCGGCGCACCCGGGCATCCTTGGGCAGCCAGGGGTAGCGGGCCAGCTCCTCGCGCGTGGGCGGCCGGGGCGTGGCTTCCGCGGAGGCGCCTCCCGTTCCCGAGGGCTCCGCCAGCGCGGGGGTGGACAGCAGGAGGCAGGAGAGCAGACAGAGGAGGAGGCGCGGCATGGTCGAGCGGGTGATGACGGTGAGCTGGGCGAGGACAGCCTCGCGGCAGGGCACCCGGGTGACGATACCTGAGCGGTTCTGCGATTTCCCATCCCGGCTCCGCGCGGGGCTGGGGGGGCGCGGCAGGGCGGTTCCGGGCGACGCGGGCTCGGAGTACCCTGGGCGGCATGTCCCACAGCCTGCTGGTCGTGCACGTCCACGTTCACGTCAAACCCGACCACGTCGACGCCTTCCGAGAGGCCACCCTGGCCAATGCTCGCGAGAGCGTGAAGGAGCCCGGCATCGCGCGCTTCGATGTCGTCCAGGACACCGAGGATCGGACGCGCTTCGTGCTCGTCGAGGCGTACCGCACGCCCGAGGCCCCGGCCGCGCACAAGGAGACGGCCCACTACATGAAGTGGCGCGACGCGGTGGCGCCGATGATGGCCGAGCCGCGCACGAGCCGGAAGTACGTCAACTGTTTCCCTGAAGATGCGGGGTGGTGAGATGAGCAGCCCACTGGCCTTCGAGTTCGCCACCGCCACGCGAGTCCTCTTCGGCGCGGGCCGCCTGGCCGAAGCGCCCGAGGTGGTGCGAGCGCTGGGAGGGCGCCGGGTGATGATCGTCACCGGCGGCAACCCGGCGCGCGCGGCGCCGCTGCGCGAGGGGCTGGATCGGCTGGGGCTGTCCACCGTCCTCTTCCGGGTGGAGGGCGAGCCCACGCTGGAGCTGGCGCGGGAGGGCACGGCCACGGCGATCGCCGCGGGCTGTGATGGCGTGGTGGCGCTGGGCGGTGGCAGCGTGATGGATGCGGGCAAGGCCATCGCGGCGCTGGCCGCCAACGGCGGGGATCCGCTCGACTACCTGGAGGTGATCGGCCGGGGGCGGCCGCTGACGCACCCCTCGGTGCCGCTGGTGGCCATCCCCACCACGGCTGGCACGGGCTCGGAGGTGACGCGCAACGCGGTGCTGGGCTCCAGGGAAGAGAAGGTGAAGGCCAGCCTGCGCAGCCCGCTCATGCTGCCGCGCGTGGCGCTGGTGGATCCCGACCTGCTCGCGGGAGCGCCCGCGTCCGTGGTCGCCTCCAGCGGGCTGGACGCGCTGTCCCAGCTCATCGAGCCATTCCTCTCCGCCCGGGCCAACCCGCTCACGGACACGCTGGCCCGCGAGGGCATGCGCCGCTCGGCGCGCTCGCTGCGCCGCGCGGTGCTGGAGGGCCTGGGGCCGGCGGAGCGAGAGGATCTGTCGCTGGCCAGCCTCTTCGGCGGGCTGTGCCTGGCCAACGCGGGGCTCGGCGCCGTGCACGGCTTCGCGGCGCCAGTGGGCGGCATGTTCCAGGCGCCGCACGGGGCGGTGTGCGCGGCGCTGCTGACGGCCAGCCTGGAGGTGAACCACCGGGCCCTGCGAGCCCGCGCGCCCGAGCACCCGGCGCTCGCTCGCTTCCAGGAGGTGGCGGCGCTGCTCACCGGGCGGGCGGAGGCGCGGGCGGAGGAGGCCATCTCCTGGGTGAAGGCGCTGTGCCAGGCGCTGAGCGTGCCGGGGCTGCGCCGCTATGGGTTGACGGAGGCCGAGGTGCCGCGGCTGGTGGAGAAGGCGCGGGTGGCCAGCAGCATGAAGGCCAATCCCCTGGTGCTCACGGACGAGGAGCTCGCCGAGATCGCCGTCCGCTCGCTCTGAGTTACTTGCGGCCGCGCTTGCCGGAGGTCCAGGCCTCGTAGAGGTTGAAGGACTTCATCGCCTCGATCAGCTCCGAGGTGCGCGCCAGCTCCTCCACCTGCGCGCGGGAGTGCCGCGGCAGCCTCGAGTCCATCTGCGCGAAGCCGTAGGTGAGCGCCGCGGTGATGGCCGCGTTGAGCCGGAGCTGGAGCGCGTCGCACTTGTCCAGCTCGTCCGAGCGCGCGTGGTAGTTGGGGCCGTAGAGCGCCGGCTCCTGGTTGGCCACTAGGTTGGGCACCCCGTGCAGCATGAAGTCGAAGTTGTCCGTGCCGACGATGGGCTCGTCCACCTGCGTGAAGGGGCCCAGCCCCCTCACCGGCTCGAGCGCTTGGCCCACCAGGGCTGACAGCTCGGGGCGGCGCCCGGAGAAGAAGCCGGTGATGCGCCCGCAGCCGATGTCGAAGGAGGCCGCCATCACGTGGTTGTCCAGCTCCGCCTCGTGCGTCTTCGTATAGCCCCACGAGCCATGCATGCCCTGCTCCTCCCCGTTCCACAGGGCGAAGCGGATGGTGCGCGCCGGCTTGAGCCCCAGCTTGCGCAGCTGCCGCGCGATGTCGAGGAGCATCACCACGTTGGCCCCGTTGTCCAGCGCCCCCGTGCCGAGATCCCACGAGTCCAGGTGCGCGCCCACGACGATGATCTCCTCCGGCCGCGTGGCGCCGCGGATCTCGCCGATGACGTTGTAGCTCTCGTAGGCAGGGCCGGACTGGACGTCGAGCTCGGCGGTGAGCGTCAGCGCCTTGCCGGTCTTGAGCAGCCGCATCGCGCGCAGCGCTGCGTCCCGCTCCATCACGATCATGGGCCGGGTGTTGCGCTCGCCCAGGGAGACGCTGTGGCGGTAGAGCAGGTTGTTGGGCCGCGAGCCCATGTAGACCAGGCCCGCCACGCCCGCCGCGACGGCGCGCTGCTCGATCTCGGCCGCCTCCTTGTACTCCCGGAACAGGCCCTCGATGTCCTTCAGCTCCTCGGTCTCCACGAGCAGGAACACCCCGCGGGCCTTGGCCCCGAGCGCCTGGAAGTCCTTCTCCGTCCCCTTGCCCACCAAGAGCAGCGGTGCGGTGAGGCCGCCCTTGGGCGTTCCGGTGGAGTAGGGCATGGCCGCCACCCGGGCCGCGAAGAGGACATTCCCGGTGCGCACGGTGGCGTGCGCCGAGCGCTCCAGCCACAGCACAGGCATCCGGAAGGCCTCCTTGCGTGCCTCCACGCCAGCCTCACGGAAGCGCGCGAGCGCCCAGTCCACGGCGCGCAGGTTGGCCTGGGTGCCCGTGGCCCTGCCGCCGATCTCGTCCACGAGGGACTGCAGATCGCTCATCAGCGGCGTCTCACCGAGGAAGGTGGCGACCAGCCGGGAGGTCTCGGACTGCGGCGGGGGCGCGCTGGCGGGAGGGGCGGCGAGGGCCTGGGAGCCGAGCAGCGAGAGGCAGAGAAGGACAGGGAGCAGGGCGCGGCGAGTCGAGTTCAAGGGCAGAACCTCCGGAGCGCGCATTGTGCAACTCCCAGAGGTCCTCGACCACCTCCCCGGGCTCGAGTGTAACCCGTGGGCAGCTGCTTCTTCATATTCATGGTATCGCCCCCGTTAGAGCTCGAAAGAGCGGAGAATCTTGCGATCCATGAATGAGCAACAAGGAAAAGCAGGCCTACTGCCGCCCGGGCCCGTAGCGGTGCTTCAGCGCGAGGCGGAGGAAGGTGTCGGCGTCGTTCATAGCGGCCTGCTGGCGCGCCTCGGCCCGGGCATCCTCGTGGCCGCCACGGGGGTCGGCGCGGGGGATCTGCTCACCGCGAGCCTGGGCGGCTCGGCCGTGGGCGTATCCATCCTCTGGGCCGCTGTCGTGGGCTCGTTGCTGAAGGGGTTCCTCAACGAGGGCATTGCCCGTTGGCAGCTCGCCACCGGCACCACGCTGCTGGAGGGGTGGGCGCGGATCGGCGCGTGGCTGCGCTACCTCTTCCTCGTCTACTTCCTGGGCTGGAGCTTCTTCACGGGCGGAGCCCTCATCTCCGCTTGTGGCGCCGCGGGGGATGCGCTGCTGCCGTTGGGCGGCGATCCGGACACGTCCCGGCGCATCTGGGGCGTGGTGCACGCGTTGGTGGGCCTGGGGCTGGTGTGGCTCGGCAGCTTCCGCCTCTTCTCGAAGCTGATGACGGCCTGCATCGCGCTCATGTTCGCGGGGGTCGTCTTCACCGCCGTGGCCTCGGGGCCGGACTGGGGCGCCGCGGCGAGAGGGCTCCTCATCCCCTCCCTGCCCGAGGGCGGCTCCGGCTGGGTGCTGGGGTTGCTCGGCGGCGTGGGCGGGACGGTGACGCTGCTCTCCTATGGCTATTGGATCCGCGAGGCGGGGCGCGAGGGCCCTGGAGGCCTGCGCGTCTCCCGGATTGATCTGGCGGTGAGCTACGCCATGACGGCGCTGTTCGGCATCTCCATGGTGCTCATCGGCTCCACGCTGCGGCTGGAGGGCAGCGGCCTCAAGGTGGCGGTGTTGCTGGCACAGCGGCTGGAGGGCGTCATGGGGCCCGCGGGGCGCTGGCTGTTCCTCGGGGGTTTCTGGAGCGCCGTCTTCTCCAGCCTGCTGGGCGTCTGGCAGGGCGTCCCCTACCTCTTCGCGGACTTCATCCGCATCCACCACGGCCAGGCCGGCTCCCAGGTCGAGCTGCGGCAGACGAAGGCCTTCCGGCGCTACCTGGTGGCGCTGGCCCTCGTGCCCCTGCCCATGCTGTGGGTGCCGCTCCAGCGCGCGCAGCTCGCCTACGCGGTGCTCGGCTCGCTCTTCATGCCGCTGCTGGCCTTCACGCTGCTGTGGATGAACACCCGCCGCGAGTGGGTGGGCCCGCTGCGCAACGGCTGGCTCACCAACGCCGCCCTCGTCGCCACGCTCCTGCTCTTCCTCGTGGTGGGAGGCGACGAGGCGCTCGACGCGCTCCGCCAGTTCCTTGGGCGCTGATGGCGCCCGCTACGACGCGGACAGCAGGGAGCGGTCAGGCTGCGCTCTGAGCGCGACGGGCGCTGGAGCCTCCGGGGAGGCAGTCCGGAGCTCCGCGAGCTGTTCTCTCAGCAGCCAGTCGTCCGGGAACGAGGCGGCGGCCTGGGAGAGTTGCTCCAGGCGGCCTGGGGGCACCTCGCCCGACTCACGCAGGGTCCGCACCTCCCGGTAGAGTGCGCCCAGGATTGGGGGCAGCGCCTCGGCCTTGCGCGCCCGCGCCCGCGCCTCGCCGTCTCCCTCGGTGAAGGAGTCCAGCTCGCCGAACCAGTGATCCCACGCGCCCGGATCCGCGGGGCCGCCCGCCACGGACGGCAGGCCCTCGCTCAGGAATAGCCGCGCCACCGAGGGCAGCTCCAGCTCCCGCCCCCAGAGGGTGCCGCGCAGGTTGAGCACCTCGCCCTTGCCCACCGCGAAGCCCTCCAGGCGCAGGCCGCTGGCCAGCTCGAGCCGGAACTCGCCCTGCTCCGGCAGGCTCCCGGCACCGAAGGCCACCAGCGCCGGGCCCTGGGTGGGGTTGCCCAGCGCCTTGCCCCCGCGCGAGAGCAGCACCGGCCCCTCCAGGCGCGCCAGCGCCGTGCGCAGCTCCTCGGCCACGGGGCGCGTGCCTTCAATCATCTCCCGCACCCTGCCCGTCACCTCGCGCCCATCCGAGAGCACCAGGTGGTTCACCGAGCGCGCCCGCAAGGCCTCGTGCAGGCCGTAGTCCCCGCCGCGCTTCCAGGCCAGCGTGGCCTCGAACTCCTCGAGCACCTGGAACAGGTGCTCGAAGTCCCGCGCCACGAAGAGCTGGGGCTGCATCCGCGTGATGTCGAACTCGGTGTCCGCGCAGGCCAGGCTCAGCGGTACCTTCTTCACCGCCGGGGTGAGGCAGTGCTCCGCCTCGCCGATGCTCGACAGCAGGCCAGCCCCGTACACGCGCGAGTGCTCCTGGCTGCCGACCAGGCCGTACTCGGCCGTCCACCAGTAGAGGCGCGAGGCCTTGGTGCTCTCGCTCACGTAGCGGCGGCTGCGCGTGGCGGCGTCCAGCCGCGCCTGGGCGTGCTCCACCTCCTCCTTCGTGGCGGAGGGATCCTCCTTCACCACGCTGAGGTTGCGGATGGCCTCGAAGATGGCCTGGTCCTCCACGGACGCGATGGCCTTGAAGCCCACCATCCCGCAGCGCTTGAGGTACTCGGCGTACCGGGCGTTGGCGATGATGGGCGCGTGGCCGGCGCTCTCGTGGACGATGTCCGGCGCCGGCGTGTACTGGATGTGCTCGTGGGTGCGGATGTCCGCGGCGATGGCCAGCACGCCCAGGGACTGCATCTCGGTGAACACCGCTGGAGGGATGAAGCCGCGCACGCCCACCGCCGCCCAGCCCAGCTTCTCCAGCCGCTCGTTCATCTCGTCCAGGCTGGGGATCTGCTCCACGCCAATCCCCGTCGCCTCCAGCCCCTCCAGGTAGACCGGGTGGGCCTTGTCCGACAGGTGGCTGCGCAGCCGGCGGAGGATGTGGCGCCACACCGCCTGATCGCGCGGCGTATAGGCCGCATACTCCTGATCCACCACGTAGCGGCGCAGGTGGGCAGGCAGGCGGTTCAGGGTCCTCTCCGTCGGCGTCATGGGCGCTCCTCTCTGCTTTTCACAGAAAGGTAAGCCTGGGAGCGTCCGGCGGAAATCCGTAAAATTTCGAAGTTCTAGTCGGTTTTCCGACGTTTCTGCCCCAGGCGTCGCCGCAGGCCCTGGAGGATATGGCGGGCCTCGGAGCTGGGCGCGCCCGCGGGCCAGAGGGCGACCACCTCGATCAGCTGGGGCTCCTCCTCCTGGAGGGGCCAGACGTGGAGCTCGGGAGGGAAGGCGCGCAGGGGCCGCAGGTCCGGCGTGATGGCGCAGGCCTGGCGGAAGGCGCGGAGCAGATCGAACAGGTGCAGGAAGCTCTCGACGCGGGCCACCTCGCGCACGGTGACTTCGTGGGCCGCGAAGCGCGCGCTGTTGGCGCCGCCGTAGGGATCATCCCGGAGCCAGTCCACGAAGGCCTGACCCTCCAGATCCTTCACGTGCAGCGCCTTGCGAGCCCCGGGGCGGGTGGCCAGGGGCGAGTCCCGCCCCGCCAGCACGACGAAGGGCAGGGCGACCAGGGACTCGGCCTCCGCGCCGCGGTGGGGCGGCAGCGGGGTGAAGCCGACGACGAGATCCCGTTGCCCCGTCTGCACCTCGCGCACCAGCTCGAAGGGCCCGCCGAAGCCGATCTCCAGCTTGATGCCCTCCTGGGCCGCGTCCCGGGCGATGTCGCCCAGGAGCATGGTGGAGAGCGTGTGGTTGAGGCCCAGGCGCAGGCTGGGCTCGGAGCTGGCCAGATCCCTCAGGCGCTTGAGATCCAGCTGGTGCAGCGGCGTCTGCGTGCCCGCATAGAGGCGCTGGCCGCGCGGGGTGAGGTGGAGCCGGCGGCCGGGCCCGCGCTCCAGCAGGGGCTCCCCGTTACCCAGGGCGGCCTCCAGCGCCCGGATGTGCTCGCTCACCACCGAGCGGGCTACGCCCAGGTGCTCGGCGGCGCCCTCCAGGCTGCCGGCCTCGACGGCGGCCGCGAAGGCCTCCAGCCAGTTGAGGTGACGTGGGAGCTTGCGAGGGGGCATGGCGCGCGTCACCTGGCGTGGCGGGGAGCAGAGGTCATCCCTTCTGCTGCCCGTAGGTCCTGAACTTCTCCAGCACGATGGCCATCTCGGCCTCATCGAGCAGCACGGGCTCGCCCACCGGGAGCGCCCGCAGGTACATGGCCGCCAGGGTCTCTACTTCGACCGCCAGCTTGAACGCGCCTGCCAGGTCCGCGCCCACGGTGATCAGCCCGTGGTTGGCCAGCAGACACGCCTTGCGCCCCTCGAGCGCGGCCACGGCGTGGCGGGACAGCTCCTCGGTGCCGAAGGTGGCGTAGGGCGCGCAGCGGATGTTGCTGCCTCCCGCCGCCGCCACCATGTAGTGGAAGGGGGGGATGGAGCGGCGCAGGCACGCGAGCGCCGCGCAGTGCAGGGAATGGGTGTGGAGCACCGCGTGGACCTCGGGCCGCGAGGCGAGGATGTCACGGTGGAAGCGCCACTCCGAGGACGGCAGCCGGGGCGCGTCGTGGCCCCCGTCAAAGCGCATGAGGACGATGTCCTCGGGGCGCAGGGCGTCATAGTCCATGCCCGTGGGGGTGACGAGGAAGCCTTCGTCCACGCGGTGGCTGAGGTTGCCGGAGGTCCCCTGGTTGAGCCCGGAGGCGTTCATCCGTCGCCCGGTGACGATGATCGCCTCGCGCTGCCAGAGGTACGGGAGGGGGCTCACGTCTCGGTTCCTCGCGCCCTCTCTGGGAAGAGCGACCGCAGCCCCTCGGGGGACGCCGCGCACACGCCGCGCTCGGTGATGAGCGCGGTGACCAGGCGCGCGGGCGTCACGTCGAAGCCATAGTTGGCCGCGGGGCTGCCGGGGGGCGTGACGCGCACCGTCACCACGTCGCCCGAGGGCAGCCGGCCGGAGATGTCGGTCAGCTCGGCGCCATCCCGCTGCTCGATGGGGATGTCCCGCACGCCGTCCTCCAGCGTCCAGTCGATCGTGGGCGAGGGCAGCGCCACGTAGAAGGGCACGTCGTTGTCCTTGGCGGCCAGGGCCTTCAGGTAGGTGCCGATCTTGTTCGCCACGTCGCCGCGGGCGGTGGTCCGGTCCGTGCCGACGATGCACAGGTCCACCTCGGCGTGCTGCATGAGGTGGCCGCCCAGGTTGTCGGCGATGACGGTGTGGGGGACGCCGTGCTGCCCCAGCTCCCAGGCCGTGAGGCTGGCGCCCTGGTTGCGTGGCCTCGTCTCATCCACCCAGACGTGGACGGGGATGCCCGCCTCGTGGGCCAGGTAGATGGGGGCGAGCGCGGTGCCCCAGTCCACGGTGGCCAGCCAGCCGGCGTTGCAGTGGGTGAGCACGTTGAGGCGCCCCTGCTTCCCCTTGCGCTCCCAGGCGGCCTGGAGGAGCGGCAGGCCGTGCGTGCCGATGCCGTGGTTGATCGCCACGTCCTCGTCGCAGAGGGCCGCGGCGCGTTGGTACGCCGCGGCGACGCGCTCGGAGGGGGGGAGCGGCCGGAGGGTGCGGCGCATCTCCTCCAACGCCCAGCGCAGGTTGACGGCGGTGGGCCGGGTGGCCATCAACACCTCGCAGGCCTGCTCCAGCGCTCCATCCGAGGCGTCCTTGCGCAGCGCCAGGCAGACGCCGTAGGCGGCGGCGGCGCCGATGAGCGGCGCGCCTCGGATCTGCATGGAGCGGATGGCGTGGGCCACCTCTTCCAGGGTGGTGAGCCGCGCCGTCACGAAGACGTGCGGCAGGCGTAGCTGGTCGATGATGCCGACGGACGAACC
Organism: Myxococcaceae bacterium; assembly: GCA_016926755.1. Taxonomy (GTDB): domain Bacteria; phylum Myxococcota; class Myxococcia; order Myxococcales; family Myxococcaceae; genus Hyalangium. Next base: position 33,246 of record JAFGNZ010000220.1, read on the forward strand.
GTCGGGCTCGATCCAGATGGTGCGCATCGGCTGACCGTGGACCTTCATGAACTCCTCCTGGAGCGCATCATGCCGGAAGGGAGCGAGCAGCGCCGCTCACACGCCGCCATCGTGAGCGCCTCCTGGCAAGCCGCCATCCATCTCCGGTACGCCTCCATCTGGGGGCATGGAAGGAGCAGGTGTTGGTGCTGGGGGAGTGGGAGCCGTGCCAGCATCCTGGAGCTTGCGCCGGATGGAGGGGGGCAGCAAATCCCATCTCGGGGGAGAGTCAGTGGAGCCTAGCTTTGATGGCGGTACCGGTACGCCCTTCCCCTCGGGCTCTTCACGGGGAAAGCCATCCGGCTCAATGCCGACGAGGCGTCTCAGGATGCGGCCATCGGTGCTGATGGCATATCTGGCGCCTCCATCCAAGGGGTAGGCCTTGGGTTGGCAGGAAGAAAAGAAATTGAAAGACACGCTCACGAAGATGATGTCTCCCTGACGAATCACTCGATAGAGTTGTGCCTCCTGGCGGTCCAGGCAATCCTGTTCTTGGGTGCCTGGGGGGATGTAATCATTCGCAGCAATCATGAGGGCGCGGAGCGTGACGCCATCCAATTGGTACGGGCCGCCTGTTTCCCCGAGCACAATGGGCCTCTGATCACTGAAATCTGGGAATCTGATGGACGTATCGTTCCCGACCGGCACGGGGGAGGGATGCGGCGAGCGCAAGCATGCAGATAAAGATATCAGCAGCACGAGCCCTCTCCCCAGGCGACAGGTAAAGCTAGCCTTTTTCAAGGAAGAACCCTCCATTGGCGAGGAGTCTGACGAAACCCACTCGTTCCATGCGCCAGTCGTCTCGCTCGCGGATCCATTTCAGCATCTCAGCCGTCGCTGGGATGAACTCAAAGAAGCCATTATCATAATCGGAGAGTCTGTCCTCGAACGGGTGGTTGTGAAGCGCGAAGATGTATTTGAGACTGGCGGGAGGGTAGCGCGGGTCGTCGACGAACGGAGGAAGGTTACAGGTCTTCCTATCTCCAAGATTCGGCCTGGCCTGATCCGTCAGCATGCTCATTTCGTACTTGTGGTCTGGCGTGTAGTACAGCCAGGCGCAGTACTCGCTGGAGATGCGCCAGCGCAGCTGAAAATCCTGCCCCCCTGGACGGCCCGCAGTTGCGTTGGGCTTGGAGAGGATCACTGGACACGCAGCGAGCAACGCGTCCGAGTATGAGTCGAACGGCCCGAAGCCGGGCATCGGGCCTGGGAGCCTGTCGAGGAACGGCTCGCCGGGGCCGGGGCGCACCACGCCCGGGATGGGCTTGGAGGGTGAACACCCCCAGCCCATGAGCAGCAGGAACAGCAAGCATCGGCGCATGCGCTCTTGCACCCGGGGAGCCGGCGCTCACTCGCGCATCAGCGCGGCGCCCCAGTGGAACCCGGCGCCCAGGCCCACGAAGCACACCAGGTCTCCGGCCTTCACCTTGCCGCTCTTGCGGCACTCGTCGTAGGCGATGGGGATCGTCGCCGCGGTGGTGTTCCCGTAGCGCTGGATGTTGTTGTAGACGCGCTCGTCCGGCAGCTTGAGCGCCTTCTGCACCGCCTCGTTGATGCGCAGGTTGGCCTGGTGGGCGATCAGCAGCTGGATGTCCTCCACCGTGACGCCGACCTTCTGGCAGACCTCGTGGACCGCCTCCGGCATCTTCGACACGGCCATCTTGAACACCGTGCGCCCGTCCATTGACGGGACATAGCGGGCCTCCTTGATGTGCGTGTCGCCCCCCACGTACGGGCGGTAGGCGAAGCCGGCGGACGCGACATAGAGGCTCTCCGCCTTGCTCCCATCCGAGTGCAGGGCGAACCCCAGCAGGCCCCGCTCCGGGTTGTCCGTGGGCCCCAGCACCAGCGCGCCCGCCGCGTCGCCGAACAGCGAGGTCCGGTCGCGGAACTTCGTGTTGAACTCGATCTCCTCCCGGGGGACCTCGCCCTGGGCCTTGCCGGTGATGACGTCGAACGCCTGCTTCGACCAGGGCATGAAGCCGGTGTGGACCTCGGCGCCCACGAAGAGGATGCGCCTGGCGACGCCCGAGCGGATCAGCGCATCACAGACCTGCAGGCCGTAGATGAACCCGCTGCACTGCTGGCGGATGTCCAGCGCCGGCACGTTGCTCATCCCCAGCTTCGCCTGGAGCAGGCCGCCGCAGCCCGGGAAGTAGTAGTCCGGCGTCATCGTCGCGAAGACGATGTAGTCGATCTCGTCCTGGGAGATCTTCGCGTCCTCCAGCGCCTTGCGCGCCGCCCGCACGCCGAGCTCGCTGGTGGTGGTCCCCTCCTCGACGAAGTACCGCTGCTCGATCCCGGTGCGCTCTCGGATCCACTCATCCGAGGTGTCACAGATCTTCGACAGCGCCTCGTTCTTGACGCAGTGCTCCCCGACGACGAAACCGCTTCCTAGGACTCGAGTGAAGGCAGTGGGCATGGTTCTCCTTGACGGCCCGCTGCTTTATTCGTCCCGCGCCAGGGGAGCAAGTACCCGGGACGTTCAGCGCCGCAGCACGCGCCCCGCCACGGCCTCCAGGCGCTGCAGGACGGCGGGCTCCCTCGCCTCGGGGGCGGTGATGAGGGCGGTGTCCAGGCACGTCTGGCAGCCGTGCTTGCAAGGGCCCTGCTGCCCGCCCAGCCGGGGCACCACGCGCTTGATGAGGGCGCGCGCCTTGTCGGCGTTGGCCAGGAGGACGGAGACGACCTGCTCCACGGTGACGGCGTCGTGGCCCGGGTGCCAGCAGTCGAAGTCCGTCACCATGGCCACCGTCGCGTAGCAGATCTCCGCCTCTCGGGCGAGCTTGGCCTCGGGCATGTTCGTCATGCCGATCACGTCACACTTCCAGCTCCGGTACAGCTCGCTCTCGGCGAGCGAGGAGAACTGGGGCCCCTCCATGACGAGGTAGGTACCGCCGCGGCGCAGCGTGATGTCCATGCCCTCGCCGGCCGCCATCACCGCGTCGCCCATGCGCTTGCAGACGGGGTGCGCCATGGAGACGTGGGCCACGCAGCCGGTGCCGAAGAAGCTCTTCTGCCGGGCGAAGGTCCGGTCGATGAACTGGTCCACCACGACGAAGGTGCCGGGGGGCAGGTCCTCGCGCAGGCTGCCCACCGCCGACAGCGAGAGGATGTCCGTGACGCCGCTGCGCTTGAGCGCGTCGATGTTGGCACGGAAGTTCAGCTCCGAGGGGGGGAGCCGGTGCCCGCGGCCATGGCGGGGGAGGAACACCACCTGCTGGCCCTCGAACATGCCGAAGCACAGCTCGTCCGAGGGCTCACCGAAGGGCGATGACACCTTGCGCCAGGAGACGTCCGTCAGGCCATCCATCTGGTAGAGGCCGCTGCCGCCGATGATGCCGATGACGGGCTTGGAGGGGTTCGACATGGGGGGCTCCGGGGCGTGAAGGTGAGCGGTTCAGGGCGACAGTCTTTCCCCCACGCCGCGCAGAGGCAACAGCGAAGGCGCGGCCAGGGCGGGAGTCCTGCAGGGAAAGTACTTCATCCCTCCCACGCATGGCTGCCCGCACACGCGCCGAGCAGCCCTCCGCGAGGCATTCCATCTCGAGCAGTGCGGGCGTGCTGGACGAAAGGGGAGGTCCGGGACAAGCTTGCCCCCTTCTCCTCCCAAGGCCGCATCGGGGCGGCCGCCATAGGGGCAGTAATGACCGACTCCTCCGCCTCCGCCACTTCAGGTCGTGGCGTGCTCGGCGCCCTGGCTGTCTACTTCGAGCGCCGCACCCTGGTCATGCTGGCGCTGGGCTTCGCCGCCGGTCTCCCGAACCTGCTCATCTTCGACACGTTGTCGGCGTGGCTGCGCGAGGCGGGGCTGTCGCTGGAGGTGATTGGCTTCTTCAGCCTGGCGACCCTGGCGTACTCCTTCAAGTTCCTCTGGGCGCCGCTGGTGGACAGGACCACGGTCCCGGGCCTCACCCGGCTGCTCGGGCACCGGCGATCCTGGATGCTCCTCTGCCAGGTGTTGATCATCCTGGGGCTCTGGCTCGTGGCGGGAACGGACCCCGCCTCCCATCTCGGGCTGATGGCTCTCTTCGCGGTCTTCGTCGGCTTCTCCTCGGCGACCCAGGACATCGTCGTCGACGCCTGGCGGATCGAGTCGGCCGAGGATACGCGGCAGGGCGCGCTGGCCGCTGCCTACCAGTGGGGCTATCGCATCGCCATGATCGTCGCGGGCGCTGTCCCGCTGCTCCTGGCGGAGAGCTACGGCTGGTCCTTCTCCTACGCGACCATGGCGGCGCTCATGGGCGTGGGCGTGCTGGCGGTCGTGTTTGCCCCTCGGGAGGCGCAGCACCAGCTCCGACCCATCCACGTCCAGGATGTGCGTGAGCAGCCGGTGCTCGAGGTTTTGGAGTGGTTCGTCCGCCTGGGGCTGTTCGCGCTGGGCGCCCTGGTGCTTGGCTCGGGGCTCTCTGGCAACGCCTCGCTCCTGGCGAGAGCCCTGGGCGCCTTGGGGCTCGACGCGGCGGGCCAGGAGCTCGCGGCCCTGTGGACGGCCAGGCCCTGGGGCGTCTGGCTCCAGCTGATGGGGGTCCTGGCGGGCGGCGGCTTCATCTACCTGGCCGCGCGCCCGATCCCCGGAGCCCCCACTCGACCCGGCGTCTATCTCGGCAAGGCGCTGGGCGAGCCGCTGGCGAACTTCTTCTCCCGCTTCGGCAAGACCGCGGGCCTGATCCTGGCGCTGATCTGCGTCTACCGCCTGTCGGACTTCGTCCTCAACATCATGAACCCCTTCTACCTGGACATGGCCTTCACCAAGACGGAGATCGCCGAGGTGCGCAAGGTGTACGGGGTGATCATGTCCATGCTGGGGGTGTTCCTCGGCGGCTTCGCCATCGCCAGGTGGGGGCTGATGAGGCCGCTGATCGTCGGAGCCTTCTCCGGACCCATCACCAACCTGATCTTCGTCTGGCTCGCCACCCGGGGGCATGACGTGGGTGCCCTGGTCGTGGCCATCAGCGTGGACAACCTGGCCTCTGGCTTCTCGGGCACCTGCTTGATCGCCTACATGTCCAGCCTGACGAGCGCCGGCTTCACCGCGACCCAGTACGCCCTGTTCTCTTCGCTCTACGCGCTGCCCGGGAAGCTGATCGCCTCCCAATCCGGACGAATCGTCGAGAGCGCCGCGCGCTCCGCCGAGGAGGGTGGCCTGTTCGCGCCGCTGGCGGACCTCTTCGGTGGCATGTCCGCGGATGCCTTCGTCCAGGGCGCCGCGGCGACCCAGGTGAAGCCGGCCTCCCTCGGGGCGGGCTATGCCGTCTTCTTCATCTACTCCTGCCTGGTGGGGGTCGCTGCGATCGTCCTGTCCCTGATGATCGCCCGGCGCCAGCAGGGAGAGGAGGCTGTAGCAGGCCCCACGCGCTAGCGCGACGCCGCACTGCGGCGTGACCTGGGACGTCCTGGAAACTAGCCCCCGCCCAAGGCTCCCCCTACAGTCGCCGCCCACAGCGCTGCCTACCGAGGGGAGAGGGTTGAAGCACGGCATCGAGCTCGAGAAGGTCGGCCGGATCGTCGACGGGGAGATGCACCTCGCGGACATCCACCTGCGGCTCGAGCCGGGCTCCTTCAACATCCTGCTGGGCCGCACCCGGGCGGGGAAGACGTCGCTCCTGCGGCTGATGGCGGGGCTCGACCGGCCTACCTCGGGCGCCATCCGCTTCGGCGGGGAGGACGTGACGCGCTGGGACGTGCGCCGCCGCAACGTGGCGATGGTGTACCAGCAGTTCGTCAACTACCCCTCGCTCACCGTCTACGAGAACATCGCCTCCCCGCTGCGGCTGGGCGGCAGGCTGAGCCGACAGGAGATCGACCGGCGGGTGCGGGACACGGCCGCGACGCTCCGGTTGGAGCCTTTCCTCGAGCGGCTCCCAGCGGAGCTGAGCGGTGGGCAGCAGCAGCGCACGGCCATGGCGCGCGCCCTGGTGAAGGACGCCTCGCTGTTGCTGCTGGACGAGCCGCTGGCCAACCTGGACTACAAGCTGCGCGAGGAGCTGCGCACGGAGATGCGGCAGATCTTCCGGGACCGGCCCGCCGTCATCGTCTACGCCACCACCGAGCCCACCGAGGCGCTGCTGCTGGGCGGGCGCACGGCGGTGCTGGACGAGGGGCGGCTCCTGCAGGTGGGGCCCACGCTGGAGGTCTACCAGTCCCCCATCACCGAGCGCGTGGGTCAGGTCTTCAGCGATCCGCAGATGAGCTTGCTGGAGGTGGAGGTGTCCGCCACCGAGGCGCGGCTCTCGCCCGAGGTGGCGCTGCCGTTGACCGGACACCTGCGCTCCCTGGCGCCCGGGCGCTACCGGCTGGGCCTGCGCGCCCACCACTTGCGGCTCGCGCCCGCCTCCGAGGCGGACGTGCGCATCCCCGCGCGCGTGGAGGTGGAGGAGGTCAGCGGCTCCGAGACGCTCGTCCACGCGACGCACGGCCGCCTCTCCCTCACCGCGCAGGTGGAGGGCGTCCACCGGCACCCGTACGGGACCCAGCTGGATCTCTTCGTCTCTCCGTCGCGGGTGTTTGCCTTCAGCCCGGAGGGGCGCCTGGTGGCCGCTCCTTCCTCCACTGCCCAGGAGGCCGCGCATGGCCCGCATTGAGCTGCGCGGCGTGGCCCACGCCTATGGGCCGTCGCCGACTTCCGACGAGGACTGGGCGGTGCTGCCGCTGGAGCTGATCTGGCAGGACGGCGGCGCCTACGCGCTGTTGGGGCCCTCCGGCTGCGGGAAGACGACGCTGCTCAACATCATCTCCGGCCTGCTGCGGCCCACGCGGGGGCAGGTGCTCATCAACGGTGTGGACGTGACGGCGGCCCCGCCCCAGGAGCGCAACATCGCCCAGGTGTTCCAGTTTCCGGTCATCTACGACACGATGACCGTGGCCGAGAACCTGGCCTTCCCGCTGCGCAACCGGGGCGTGAGCCGGGCCGAGACGCAGGCGCGGGTGGAGGAGGTGGCCGGGCTGCTGGAGCTCACCGCGGACCTGCGGCGGCGGGCCAGCGGGCTGTCCGCGGACATGCGGCAGCGCATCTCCCTGGGGCGTGGGTTGGTGCGCAAGGACGTGGCGGCCATCCTCCTGGACGAGCCGCTCACCGTGATCGACCCGCATGTGAAGTGGCTGCTGCGCCGCAAGCTCAAGCAGGTGCACGAGAGCCTCAAGGTGACGCTCGTCTACGTGACGCACGATCAGGTGGAGGCGCTGACGCTGGCGGACCAGGTGGTGGTGATGAACCAGGGCCGGGTGGTGCAGGCGGGCACGCCGCAGGAGCTGTTCGAGCGCCCGGCGGACACCTTCGTGGGCTACTTCATCGGCAGCCCGGGGATGAACCTGCTGCCGTGCTCGGTGGAGGAGGGCGCCGCGGTGGTGGAGGGGCAGCGCGTCCCGCTGCCGCCGGAGGTGTGCGCGCGCGCGAAGGCGGACGGCGGTGAGCTGCGGCTCGGCATCCGCCCGGAGTTCGTGCGCCGGGTGTCGGAGGGTACGGCCTCCTCGGTGCGGGTGGAGGTGGCGCAGGTGGAGGAGCTGGGGCGCTACCGAATCGCCACCGCGCGCCTGGGCGCGCAGGTGGTGAAGGTGCGGCTGCCGGAAGAGGAGCGCGTCGCGGCCGGCGAGAGCTGCTGGCTGGAGTTCCCGGCGCGGTGGACGACGCTTTATGCGGGTGGCCGCGCGGTCTCCTGAGAGGAGCGGACTTGGAGAAGCCCACGAACAACCGCGCCTGGCTGCTGGTGCTGCCCGTGCTGCTGGTGGTGGCCTTCAGCGCCGTCATCCCGCTGATGACGGTGGTGAACTACTCGGTGCAGGACATCCTCGGCCCGGAGCAGCATGTCTTCGTCGGCACGGAGTGGTTCCGCAAGGTGCTGAGGGATCCGGAGCTGCACGGCGCGCTGCGGCGCCAGCTCGGCTTCTCCCTGGCGGTGCTGGCCATCGAGATTCCCCTGGGGATCGCCCTGGCGCTGGTGCTGCCGATGCGCGGGCGGGCCGCCTCGGTGAGCCTGGTGGTGCTGGCGCTGCCGCTGCTCATCCCCTGGAACGTGGTGGGCACCATCTGGCAGATCTTCGCCCGCGGCGACATTGGCCTGCTGGGCGTGGCCATCAACGGCCTGGGCCTGAAATACAACTACACGGCGGACGCGCTGGACGCGTGGCTCACGGTGCTGGCCATGGACGTGTGGCACTGGACGCCGCTGGTGGCGCTGCTCTGCTACGCGGGCCTGCGCGCCATCCCCGAGCCCTTCTACCAGGCGGCCCGCATCGACGGCGCCTCGGCCTGGGCCACCTTCCGCTACATCCAGCTGCCGCGGCTGCGCGGCGTGCTGACCATCGCCGTGCTGCTGCGCTTCATGGACAGCTTCATGATCTACACGGAGCCCTTCGTCCTCACGGGCGGCGGGCCCGGCAACGCCACCACCTTCCTGAGCCAGTACCTCACCCGGCTGGCGGTGGGGCAGTTCGACCTGGGGCCCGCGGCGGCGTTCTCGCTCATCTACTTCCTGGTCGTCCTGCTGTTCAGCTACGTCTTCTACACGGCGATGCAGCACGCGGGGCGGAGTGAGGCCCGATGAGACCGTCCCGCCTCGCCATCCCGCTGTACCTGCTGCTGAGCCTGGTGCCCATCTACTGGCTGGTGGGCATGTCGCTGAAGACGAACGAGGAGATCCTCGGCGGCTTCTCGCTCTTCCCCAGAGCGCCCACGCTGGCCAACTACGTCACCATCTTCACGGATCCGGACTGGAACCAGGGCTACCTCAACTCGCTCACCTACGTGGGCATCAACACGGTGCTGTCCGTGCTGCTGGCGCTGCCGGCCGCGTATGCCTTCTCGCGCTACCGCTTCCTGGGCGACACGCACCTGTTCTTCTGGCTGCTGAGCAACCGCATGGCGCCCCCGGCGGTGTTCCTGCTGCCCTTCTTCCAGCTCTACTCGAGCATCGGCCTGTTCGACACGCCGTGGGCCGTGGCGCTGGCGCACATGCTCTTCACCGTGCCGCTGGCGGTGTGGATCCTCGAGGGCTTCATGTCCGGGGTGCCGCGCGAGATCGACGAGACGGCCTACATTGACGGGTACAGCTTCCCGCGCTTCTTCCTGCGCATCTTCCTGCCGCTCGTGCGCTCCGGGGTGGGGGTGACGGCGTTCTTCTGCTTCATGTTCTCGTGGGTGGAGCTGCTGCTGGCGCGCACGCTCACCTCCGTGGACACCAAGCCGATCGCCGCCACCATGACGCGCACGGTGAGCGCGGCCGGCATGGACTGGGGCGTGCTCGCCGCCGCCGGCGTCATCACCCTGGTGCCGGGGGCGATCGTCATCTACTTCGTCCGCAACTACATCGCCAAGGGCTTCGCCCTGGGGAGGGTCTGAGCCGTCATGGACCTCCAATGGATGGCGTGGACGCTGGAGACGGGCGTGTTCTTCGGCGTCATCGCGTCGCTGATCGCCGCCTATACCGTCTGGGGCGTCGTCTCGCCGTCAACGCCCCGGCGTGGCCTTCTGCCCATGCCTACCACCCGAGGGGATCGCCTCTTCCTCGGGCTGATGGGCAGCGCGTGGATCAACCTGGCGTGGCTCGGGCTGACCGAAGCCTCGCAGTGGGTCGCCGTAGTGCTGTCGTTGCTGTTCATGCTTGTCATTGGAAGATGGGGGTAACGTGAAGAACCTGGTGAGAAGCGCCCTGGCCGTAGCCGTGGCTGTCTCCTTCGCTGGTTGCAAGAAGGAGGCGCAGGAGGAGGCACCGAAGCAGGACAACGCGCAGCAGCCCGCCGCCGCGGCGCCCGAGGACACCGCCGCGCTGGAGAAGGCCGCCGAGAAGTGGGTGGATCAGGAGTTCCAGCCCTCCACGCTCACGCGCGAGCAGCAGCTGGCGGAGATGAAGTGGTTCCGCGAGGCGGCGAAGCCCTACCGCGGGCAGACCCTCAACGTCGTCTCCGAGACGATCGACACCCACGTCTACGAGTCCAAGACGATGGCCAAGGCCTTCGAGGAGATCACCGGCATCCAGGTGAAGCACGATCTCATCCAGGAAGGCGACGTCATCGAGAAGCTGCAGACGCAGATGCAGTCGGGCAAGAACATCTACGACATGTACGTGAACGACAGTGACTTGATCGGCACGCACATGCGCTACGGGTTCGTGGTGCCCCTGTCGGACTTCATGGCGGGCGAGGGCAAGGACGTGACGCTGCCCACGCTGGACATCGACGACTTCATGGGCAAGAGCTTCGTCACGGGCCCGGACGGGAAGATGTACCAGCTGCCGGACCAGCAGTTCGCCAACCTGTACTGGTTCCGCCAGGACTGGTTCAGCCGGCCGGACCTGAAGGAGAAGTTCAAGAAGAAGTACGGCTACGAGCTGGGCGTGCCGGTGAACTGGTCCGCGTACGAGGACATCGCCAACTTCTTCACCAACGACGTGAAGGAGCTCGACGGCGTCCGGGTGTACGGGCACATGGACTACGGCAAGAAGGATCCGTCGCTGGGCTGGCGCTTCACGGACGCGTGGCTGTCCATGGCGGGCGTGGGCGACAAGGGCATCCCCAACGGCAACCCGGTGGACGAGTGGGGCATCCGCGTGGAGGGCTGCCACCCGGCGGGCTCCTCGGTGTCGCGCGGCGGCGAGGCCAACGGGCCGGCGGCGGTGTACGCGCTGACGAAGTACATGGACTGGCTGAAGAAGTACGCGCCGCCGGAGGCCTCGGGCATGACGTTCTCCGAGGCGGGGCCGGTGCCGGGGCAGGGCAACATCGCGCAGCAGATCTTCTGGTACACGGCGTTCACGGCGCCGCTGACGAAGGCGGGGCTGCCGGTGGTGAACGCGGACGGGACGCCGAAGTGGCGCATGGCGCCCTCGCCGCACGGCCCGTACTGGGAGGAGGGGATGAAGCTGGGCTACCAGGACACGGGCTCGTGGACGATGCTGACGAGCACGCCGCTGGAGCGGCGCAAGATGGCGTGGCTGTACGCGCAGTTCACGGTGGCCAAGAGCACCTCGCTGAAGAAGTTCCTGGTGGGGCTGACGCCGATTCGTGACTCGGACATCCGCAGCGAGCACGTGACGAAGGTGGCGGACAAGCTGGGCGGGCTGGTGGAGTTCTACCGGAGCCCGGCGCGGGTGGCGTGGACGCCGACGGGGACGAACGTGCCGGACTACCCGAAGCTGGCGCAGCTCTGGTGGCAGAACGTGAGCCTGGCGGTGACGGGCGAGCAGACGCCGCAGGGGGCGATGGACAAGCTGGCCAAGGAGATGGACGAGGTGCTGGCGCGGCTGGAGCGGGCGGGGATGAAGAACTGCCCGCCGAAGCTCAACCCGGAGAAGGCGCCGCAGGAGTGGCTGAAGGCGGAGGGCTCGCCGAAGCCGAAGCTGGCCAACGAGAAGCCGAAGGGCGAGACGGTGCCCTACGAGCAGCTGCTGCAGGCCTGGAAGGAAGGCCGGGTGAAGTAGCGCCCGGTGCACGGGGGCGGCGGGTTCGATTGCCGCCGCCTCCAGCCCGAGACACCTGAGGAGCCCGAGGGCTGGCGAGGCTTTCCGGTGCCACGGAGTCCTAACTCGCGGGGCTCACGGACACGGAGGTCTCGCCGTTCGGGTCGCCACGAGGGTCGACACAGGTGTCGGCCTCGACGCGTACGGAGACGGCAGGCGTGGAGTCATCGAGGCACAGCTGGACGTAATTGTCATTGTCGCCCAGGTCGGCCAACGCGAAGGGGATGAGCTCGCGGCGGGAGCCGTCCGGCTCCGAGACGGTCACGTGCATGCGCATCCGCTGGGTATTTCCCAGGTCTCCGCCGCCCACGGCGCTGACGCCGCCACTCCACGTCACCTGGACGATCTGCTTCGTGGCGGGCGAAGGGCAGTCCGTTCCAGAGAGCTCCTCCGGCGCATAGCGCAGCCCGATCAGCAGCGAGGGCCCCGCAGTCAGCGATGTCACGTGCGTGCTGGACTGCCCCCGTGCATCCGAACCGTCCTCGAACACGACGCTGCCCACGATGTCCAGCCGTACCGGCGGGTCGCTCTGGGAGCCGAGCTGCCCCATGAGCAGCACGGTGTGGTGCTCGCTGTCATCGTTCGCGGGGCGGACGGTGGCGCAGCGCGGCGTATAGGTGGCGTTGGATTGGGTCGTGATGCGGAAGGACTTCGCGGAGGGATAGGTGTCCACGACCCGGCGCGAGAACGTGACGGGGATCCCATCGAGCCCCTCGGCGCCGGGGCACAGGAAGACCGCGTTCAGCGGCAGTGCGTCATCGAGCCCGAAGAAGACGTCGAGAATCTCTGGGGGCGAAAGCTCGGAGCCCGAGGCGTTCGCGCGCACGGCGCCCGGGTTTGCCGCACAGGCCGACACGAGCAGCAAAGGCACCCACCGGAAGGAATGGAAAAGGGACATGCAGGCACTCATGGGGTGACATCCTTTTTACTCGAGCCCTCTCCAGACGGCACGACCTTCGTACCGCGGAGTCCCCGCTGCCGCGACTCTTCATCGCCCGCCGCTCTCCCAGCGGCGAGACGCGAAGGGAGAATCGCCGAGGTAATAAATCAACCAGTTCACATCTTCCTCATGACCGCTCGATGGAAATGCCGCACAGGCCAGCCCTCCGGAGCGGGCACTCAACCACGTCGTTTGGAGCAGAGACCATGAGACAAGGAACTTCAGGAACTTCGATGGACGCCAACATCACGAAGGGCATCTCGATCGCCATGCCCGGGAGCAACAGCGCCAACATGCTCACGCTCCAGGGCAAGAACGTCTCCGTCACCTACTCGGCCACCAGCATCACCGGCCAGCCGCTGCTGCACTACAAGGATCGCAGCCGCGATGTGAGCGCACAGGGCATGGAGATCCGCCAGGTGGAGACCGAACTCGGCACGCTGGTGAGCATCACCCTTGAGCCGGACGCGGACGCGGGTGCGCTCCTCTTCACCCTGCTGGTGCCGCGCGTCGCGCTCATGGCGGAGGAGGGCGAGCAGTCGGTCAAGACCGTGGGCATCATCACGCGCAGCCGGCTGCCTCCGCGCTTGATGGCCAGCGCTCAGCTCCAGACGTATGAAGTCGTGGACCTGAGAGGCTGCGCCGCCTTCGCGGTGTCCTGAGCCGGTTCATTCGCGCTCAGGACAGAGTGGGCCGACGGAGAGCGCCGAGTTCTGGGGCGGCGCAAGGGCGGGAGCTCCCGTCGGCTCGAGTTCCCGCGAAACTCCGGCTTGGAGGTGAACTCCGGGACGAAGAACATCTCGGGCTGCTGGAGCGGATGCTGATCTCGAGGCTCCCGCCGTCATGGTGCCCGTCGGTGCAGAAGTTGGACGGCGATTCTCTGGTTCCCCTCTCGAAGCTTTCAGTAGGCCGCGCAGCCAGGTGATTCAGGCGTGGACGCCGACGGGAACGAGGTGCCGGACCACCCGAAGCTGGCGCAGCTGTGGCGGCAGAACATGAGTCTGGCGGTGACGGGCGAGCAGATGCCGCAGGGGGCGATGGACGAGCCAGAACAACCCGCCGCTTTGAGCCGAGCCCGCTCCTAACGAGGAGGCTCAGCCCCGAGGATGCAGATTTTCTGGAGGTGCACCGCCCGGCCTATCCGGCACTCGC
>JAFGNZ010000221.1 GCA_016926755.1 Myxococcaceae bacterium
GGCGCGCCTCAGCGAAGGCGGTGAGCGAGTCGTAACCCCGCTCGCGGACTCGCTCATACAGGCGGGCCCTCACGTTGCCCTCCCAGGCACGGCCGTCGCTCATGGTCCTCTCCACGGGATGAAATCCAAGCAGTACTTTTAGAGCGCCTAACAAAAGTAAGAGAAGGGACGGTCCGCCCGAAGAGGCCCGAGGGAAACCCGAGGGGCGCCACCCTCAAGCCTGACTCTTGTTAGGCGCTCTTAGGGGACGCTAGGTCGCACCGTTGAAAGGTCTATCGGAGCGAGGTTGCGTCCACCATCACGGCTGAAGAGTAGTTGGCTCGGAAGTGCATCAAGAAAGAGATAAAGGCTGTGGGAGTAATCCAGTGGGGTTCCATCGGAGCCGACAACCCGCAGAGGCCCGATGCTGCTTTCCACCTCATCATCGATAACTGTCATCATTCCAATGCCCCCGAATGGAGATTTCGGCGCTCGAACACCCCACTTTTTCAAGATGACACGTTCGCTGGCTGGGAATGCCACTAGCCAGGATGGGATTGTTTCGAGACGTGGTTGAACCTCCAGGACGAAGACGCAGTTCTCTTCAGCAGGTGCTCGGTGCACCCGCAACTTCCAGTCTTGAAGCTCTCCGAAATCGACTTCCATGGGGCGGCTGTTGGCCGCAGCAACAACCTGTGTAACCCAGTTTGGTTCTCGCAGCATTACCCCCAAGCGGATCTTCAGCCGAGGGGGCATCTTGCTAGGCTCAATCTTGTATATGAGTGGTATCAGCGGGAATGTCGAGCCTCGCGTACTGAGTGCACGCTCAAGGGCGTAAGCGAGTTCCTCTTTGCAAGGCCCGCTTGCAAGGCTGTCCGGGGTTACCACGATTGCATAGGCATCGCAGTGGTCGGGATTGATGATCTCTTGCTCAATGTTGTCCCAGAGTCGCTGGCCCGCAGGTAGCTGCCTTCGGTCGAAATGAACCTCAAGCTCGCCGGAGTTCTCAAGTTTCTTGAGGATGTAGTCCACGTCTTGGTCGGCGTTGTCCGCCCACGCATACGTCACCCACAGCCGTTTCTTGGGGGCCATGGCGGTCAAACCTACGGCCAGCTCCTATGGCAGGGCAAAGGAAATTCTGGAACCCACTTTGAAGGGACGCGGCCATCGGCTTACTGGTACGCCAGCGGACCCAATTTCTGGAGACATCCTGGAGACGGGTTCCGCGCCGAAGGAGAAGCCCGGACGCTGAAAAGACGAAGGGCCTGGAATCTTTGAGGTTTCGCTCTCGATTCCAGGCCCCTCTATTGGCGAGGAGTACGGGACTTGAACCCGTGGCACTTCTGGAATGAATGCGTCGCTCCGCTGCCGCTCAGCGAGCCGGGCCCACGAGCGCGGTGGCTTCCTCGGCGCAGCCCCAGGACAGGGTGATGCCCGCGCCGCCATGGCCGTAGTTGTGGATGACTCGATGCCCCTCCCGGCGCTCTTCCTCGAGGCGCACGGTGGGGCGGCCCGGCCTCAGGCCTACCTTGTGCTCCAGCACCTGGAAATGTGCTCCCCTGGGGAGAATCCGCCGGCAGCGCGCGAGGATGGCCTCGGCCTTCGCCGGATCGGGCACGAGCGAGGCGTTCCCGTCCTCGGCCGTCCCGCCCAGGATGCAGTCGGTGGAGCGGGGGATGACGTAGGCAATGCCTCGCTCCTCGCTCTCGTCGAAGAGGAAGCCCTCCACGGGCGGCGGCGCCACCCGCAGCACCTCCCCTCGGATGGGGAAGAGCGAGTCGTCTCCCACCAGCGCGCGCGCCCCCAGGCCCGTGCAGTTGATCACCACCGCCGCCTCGCCCCACGCCTCGTCCAGTGAGCGCACCTCGCGCTGGAGGATGCGTCCGCCCAGCTCCCGGAAGCGAGCCATGAGGAATGGCAGGTAGCGCGGCATCTCGATGATGGGCGCCTCGAAGGAGTAGCCGTGGGAGTAGCCCGGCATCAGCTCCTCGGCAGTCGCCGCGCGGAGGCCAGGCACGCACGGCGCCCACCAGGGCTCGGGCGGGGGCTCCGTGAAGAGCTCCACGCCGCGTACCACCTGGATCCCCGCCTCCGGATGCGCCGCCAGCTCGCACAGCACGTCGAAGGTGCGCCGCGCCCAGCCTGTCACGCGCTCCTGAGGGAAGGCCCGGTAGGGGTACCAGACGGCGGCGGCGACGTCGGAGGTGGTGTGCGGCGGCAGCTCGCGCGCACGGAGTTCCACGGCGTGGCCGGCCTCCAGCAGCCGGATGCCGCACGAGAGCCCCGAGACACCACACCCCAGCACGAGCACCCGCATGGAGGCTCCTGGCTCACTGCGCCCGGCGCTCTTCGGCGCGGCGGCGGCGATCGGCCTCGGCGGCGCTCTCCGGCGGCACCAGCGCGTTCGGCCCGCGCCCGATCAGATCCTCGCGGCCCGCCTGCTCCAGCGCCTCGCGCGCCAGCGGCCAGTGCTCGGGGTTCCAGTACAGCAGCAGCGCCTTCTGCAGCCTCTTCTCTCGCAGCCCGCGGGCCGTGTACACGGGCTCCATCTTCAGCGGATCGATCCCCGAGTAGTACATGGCCGTGGCCGTGGCCATCGGCGTGGGGATGAAGTCCTGCACCTGGCGCGGCCGCTTGCCGTTCTTCTTCAGCCACAGCGCCAGCTCCACCATGTCCTCCAGCGTCGAGCCCGGGTGCCCGCTGATGAAGTAGGGGATGTCGTACTGCTCCTTGCCCGCCTCCTCGCTCGCGCAGGCGAACATGTGCTGGAAGCGCTCGAAGCTCTCGATGCCCGGCTTCTTCATCTTCTCCAGCACTCGCGGCGACACGTGCTCGGGCGCCACCGAGAGCTGTCCGCCCACGTGATGCGCCGCCAGCTCCTTCACGTACTCCGGCGAGCGCTCGGCCAGATCGTACCGCACCCCGCTGGCGATGAAGACGTGCTTCACGCCCTCCTCCTGGCGCACCTCGCGCATCAGCTCGATCAGCGGGCCGTGGTCCGTCTGGAGGTTCTCGCACACCCCGGGGTGCACGCAGGACAGCTTGCGGCACCTGCGCTCGATGTCCTCGCTCTTGCACTTGAGCTTGTACATGTTGGCCGTGGGGCCACCCAGGTCCGTGATGGTGCCGCGGAAGTCTCCCATCCGCCGCAGCGCCCGCACCTCGCGCAGCACGCTCTGGGCCGAGCGGCTCTGGATGACGCGGCCCTCGTGCTCGGTGATGGAGCAGAACGTGCACCCGCCGAAGCAGCCCCGCATCAGCACGATGGAGTGCTTCACCGTCTCGTAGGCGGGGATGCCCTCCTTGTACATGGGGTGCGGGACGCGGTTGAACGGCAGATCGTACATCTCATCCATGGCCACCGCGCCCTCGGCGGTGCCCACCCCGTCCTCCAGCGGCAGCGCCGGCGGGTTCATGTAGATGGCGCGGTTGCCGTGGCGCTGCGCGAGCGGCCGCGCGTTGCCCGGGTTCGTCTCCAACTGGAAGTCGCGGGACATCACCGCGAAGGCGCGCTTGTCCGCGATCACCTCCTCGTAGGAGGGGAGCACCACCGTCTTGCGATCCGCCGCCCGCCGCGCCGGGTCCGCCTCGTGCGCCTTCATCTCCGCGTCGTTGATGAGGTACGCGGTGCCGCGCACGTCGCGGAGCTGCTCCATCCGCTCGCCCCGGCGCAGCCGGTCCGCCACCTCCCACACCGGGCGCTCGCCCATCCCGAAGATGAGCAGGTCCGCCTTGGCGTCGAAGAGGATGGAGCGGCGCACCTTGTCGCTCCAGTAGTCATAGTGGGCGATGCGCCGCAGCGAGGCCTCGATGCCGCCCAGGACGATGGGCACCTCCGGGTACGCCTCGCGGCAGCGCTGGGCGTAGACGATGGTGGCGCGATCTGGCCGGCAGCTGGTCCGCCCGCCGGGGCTGTACTGATCCTCCGAGCGGTTCTTCTTCTGCGCGGTGAGCCGGTTGAGCATCGAGTCCAGGTTGCCGGCCGCCACCCCGAAGAAGAGCCGCGGCCTGCCCAGCGCCTTGAAGGGCTCGGCCGAGTGCCAGTCCGGCTGGGGGATGAGGCCCACCTTGAACCCTCGCCCCTCGAGGAACCGCGCGATGAGCACGGGCCCGAAGGCCGGGTGGTCCACGTACGCATCCCCGCTGACGATGATGATGTCGAGCTGGTCCCAGCCTCGTGCCTCCATGTCGGCGCGGGTCGTGGGCAGGAACGGGTGGGGGTAGCGAGAGCGCGTGGCCATGAGGTTCTGTCCCTCCCCTAATCCCTGAATATGGGGGCAGGCAATACTGCCTAACACACTCATGCCCTGGGCCATGCCGAGGAGCTCCGGCTACGGGCCGGATGGCTTCTTCTACGTCACCGTGAACCAGCTCCACCGCCACGCGGTGCTCAACCCGGGGCGACCCTGGCAGCCGGCGCTGATTTGACCTATGTGGGGGATCGTTCGATCCCCGACATGTCAGCAGAGCCTCCCCCCCGGACGCGACGGTCCTCCTCCCTCCCAAGTGGCTACCTGGCGCTGGCTGCGCTGGCGCTGCTGGTGTCCTGTGGCGGCAAGGAGGGCTCGGCGCTCGAGCGCGTGCGGCAGGCGGGGGTGCTTCGGTGGGGTGCGGATGCGCAGGGCGGTGAGCCCTATGCCATGGAGGATCCCGAGCACCCGGGCCAGTACCGAGGCTTCGAGGTGGAGCTGGCCGACGCCCTGGGCCGCGAGCTGGGCGTGCGCGCCGAGTTCGTCCAGAACGACTGGTCCAGCCTCATCCCCACGCTGGAGCGGGGGGGCTCCTTCGACATCGCCATGAACGGCGTCGAGATCACCCCCGCGCGCGCGGGCCGGGTGCTCCTCTCGCGCCCCTACTACCTCTTCAGCCTCCGGTTGATGGCGCGGCGCGACGACAGCTCCGTCACCGGGCTCGAGTCCCTGCGCGGGCGCCGGGTGGGGACACTCTCCAACTCGCAGGCGTGGGATCTGCTGCTGAGCAGCGGCGCGCAGGCCATCCCCTATGAGGGCGTCCAGGAGCCGTACATCGATCTGGAGCAGGGCCGGCTGGATGCCGTGCTGATGGACGACATCATCGCGCAGCGCTACGGCATGACGCGGCCGGGCCTCCAGGTCGTCGGGGACGTGGGGGAGGGCTACTACGCCATCGCCGTGCGGCCCGGTGAGGAGGAGCTGCGCCGGGCGCTCGACGAGGCGCTGGATCGCATCGCGCGCTCGGGAGAGCTGCGGGCCCTCTTCCGCCGCTGGGGCATCGACGGGGCCGCGCAGCAGCGCATGGTGGAGTGGACGGAGGCGCAGACGCGCGAGGTGCTGGCAGAGACGCGGACGACGCGCCTGGGCTGGAGCCAGCTCGTGCTCTTCCTCCAGGCGGCGCTGGTGACGCTGCTCGTCTCGGTGGGGGCGATGGCCCTGGCCATCCCGCTGGGGATGGCGCTGGCGCTGGGGCGGCTCTACGGGCCCCGCTGGCTGGGCGGGATGACCACGGCGTATGTGGAGCTGCTCCGGGGCACCCCTGTCCTGCTGCAGCTCTATGTCCTCTACTTCGGGCTGGCGAGCGTGCTGCGGCTGGATCCGCTCAGCGCCGCCATCCTGGGGCTGGGGCTCAACTACGCCGCCTACGAGGCGGAGGTGTACCGCGCGGGCATCCTGGCCGTGCCCAAGGGGCAGCTGGAGGCGGCGCTCGCCCTGGGCATGTCTGGCCCCCTTGCGCTCAGGCGGGTGGTGATCCCCCAGGCCTTCCGGGTGGCGCTGCCGGGAGTGACCAATGACTTCATCGCGTTGCTGAAGGACAGCTCGCTCGTCTCCGTCATCTCCGTGGTCGAGCTGACCAAGCGCATGACGATCACCGCCGTGGATGTCCGAAGCTGGCTCGTGCCAGGAGCGCTGTGCGCGGCGCTCTACCTGGGGATGAGCTACCCTCTGTCCCGCCTCGCGCGTCGGCTCGAGGCGAAGCTGGAGCGCGCATGATCGAGGTACGAGAGCTGACCAAGCGCTACGCGGACCGCACGGTGCTGGAGGGCGTCAGCGCGACGTTCTCCAAGGGCGAGGTGGTGGCCCTGCTGGGACCCTCGGGCGGCGGCAAGAGCACCCTGCTGCGGTGCCTCAACGGCCTGGAGTCCTTCGACTCCGGGACGGTGCGAGTGGGCGAGCACTCGCTCGAGCCCGGGCGCGCGCGGACCGCGCAGCTCTGGAGCATCCGGCGGCGCGTGGGCTTCGTCTTCCAGCAGTGGCACCTGTTCGCGCACCGCACCGCCCTGGGCAACGTCATCGAGGCCCCCGTACACGTGAAGGGCCTGAGCATGAAGGAGGCCACCGAGCGGGCGCGGGAGCTGCTGGCCAAGGTGGGCATGTCGCACCGGGAGGGCGCGTACCCCTCGGAGATGTCCGGAGGGGAGCAGCAGCGGGTGGCCATCGCGCGGGCGCTGGCCATGGAGCCCGAGGTGCTCCTGATGGACGAGCCCACCAGCGCGCTGGATCCGGAGCGGGTGGGCGAGCTCGTGGCGCTGCTGGAGCGGCTGCGCGCCGAGGGGCTGACGATGGTCACGGTGACGCACGAGATGCGCTTCGCGCAGGCGCTGGCCTCCCGCGTGCTGGTGCTCCACGGCGGGCACATCATCGAGGAGGGGGCCCCCGCCGAGGTGCTCTCGAACCCCCGGCACGAGCGGACGCGTGCCTTCCTCGGGCTGGGGCAGGCCGCGTAGGCGGCGCCCCACCGCGCTTCAGCGGGCCTCCGTCTCCGCCAGGCCGTAGAAGCGGGCGCAGTTCTCCCAGAGCAGCTTGCGCTTCGCGCTCTCCGGGAGGGGGATCTCCAGGAAGCGCTCCACGGCCCGCGGGTAGCGCGAGTCCGGGTGCGGCCAGTCCGTGGAGAAGACGATGTTGTCCGCGCCCAGGTGCTCGACGACGTGCGTGACGAAGTCCTCGTCCGCCTCCACCGAGACGACGCACTGCCGCCGGAAGTAATGGCTCGGTGGCTCGGGGATCTGCCGGTGCGAGACGCCGAACTCGATCTCCCAGTGCTCGTCCATCCGGTGGAGCAGCCACGGCACCCAGCTGCAGTTGCCCTCGAAGAGGCCCACCTTCAGCTCCGGGTGCCGCGCGAGCACGCCCCCGCCGCAGAAGGCCATGGCCGCGTACATCATCTCCATGGAGTGACAGGCCACGTGGCGCAGGAAGATGTTGCCGCCGAAGCGGCTCCCCGCCTGCGGCAGGTGCGAGCCCACCCCTTCATGGAACACCACCGGGATGCCCAGCTCCGTGCAGGTCTCCCAGAGCGCGTCATAGGCAGGGTCGTACCACTGCCGGCCGCGCACGGGGTTCGGGCGAAGGAAGATGGCCCGGAAGCCCAGCTCCTTCACGGCCCGGCGCGTCTCCCGCACCGCCTCCTCCACGGAGTGCGGAGCCACCATGGCCGCGCCGAGCAGCCGGCGGGGCTCGCGCCTCACGTAGTCGTGGAGCCAGTCGTTGTACGCCCGCGCCACCGCGCCAGCGAAGTCCGGCTCCAGCTCCTCCACGCCCAGCGCGAGCAGCCCCGAGGTGGGGAAGACGACCGTCACGTCGACGCCCTCGGTCTCCATCGCTTCGAGCTGCGTCTCCACCGACCAGCCCCGCCGGGAGAAGTCGCTGAAGCGGGCCTGCTGGAAGGCCTCCAGCGAGCGGGCCTCCGGGCGCTGCTCCGCGGCCTGGCGCACGGCCGCGCGGAGCTGTGGCGGGAGCACCGCTGGCAGCGGGCGCCCATCCGGCCCCCGGGGCTCGAACCAGGGCATGAGCCGCTGCTCGAGCTCCATGTAGACGAGCGCGTTCCGGAACGCGAACTCCGAGCTGCGCGGCGCCCGCTCCCGGTAGCGCGGCTCGATGTAGCGCTCCCAGAGATCCGGAGGTTCCACGCAGTGCATGTCGCTGTCGAAGACCTTGAAGCCAGCTCTGGCCATCTCTCATCTCCCCGTCATCACGTGATCGCAGGAGACCGAGCCTCCTCGGCTCCGACGTGACGGGAGCGCCGCTCTCCCGCTCGGAGGGCAGGCTCGGGCGCAGCGTCTCCATCACATCGGCAGCCAAGGCTCTCGAACCGACAGGGCGAAGGCAGCGGAGTCGTCACGCGCCCACCTTCAAGACAGGGCCTCAGGACCGAGGCCCGATGCACGAGGGCAGCGAGACATGGACATCCACATCGAGCAACTGACGATTCCCGCCACCGACGGCTACAAGCTGGCGGCGACGCTTTACTCTCCCGAGGGACAGCCCGCCGGGCCGGTGGTGCTCATCAACCCGGCCACGGGCGTCAAGCAGACGCGCTACGAGCGGTTCGCCCGCTTCCTCGCGGAACGCGGGATGCACGCCCTCACCTATGACTACCGTGGCATGGGGGGCTCACGCACCGGGCCCCTGCGCGCGCTGAAGGCGACCATGGAGGACTGGGGGACGCGGGATCTCGCGGGCGCCGTGGACTGGCTGGTGGAGCGCTTCCCGCGAAGCCCGCTGCTCGCCGTGGGCCACAGCTCGGGCGGGCAGCTGCTGGGGCTGACGGATCGCATCCAGCACGTCTCCGCCCTGCTCACGGTGGGCGCGCAGAGCGGCTACTGGCGCCACTGGGAGGGGACGCGGCGCTACCAGCTCGCCTTCCTCTGGTACGTGGCGATCCCGGCGGCGACGAGCCTCCTGGGCTACTTCCCCTCGAAGCGGCTCGGGCTGGGAGAGGATCTGCCGGGCGGCGTGGCGCGGGAGTGGGCGCGCTGGTGCCGCAACCCGGCCTACATCTCCGACGAGCGCGGGGTGCCGCTGCGCCCGCACTTCGACGACTTCTCCGGCCCGCTGCGGGCCTACAGCTTCTCCGATGACAGCTCGGCGACCCGCGCCGCCGTGGACGCGCTGACCGGCTTCTACCGCAGCGCGCGCAAGGAGCGCCGACACCTCACCCCGGCCGAGCTCGGGGTGGACTCCATCGGCCACTTCCGGTGGCTCAAGGAGCACTTCCGTCCAACCCTGTGGGAGGAGATGGCCTCCTGGCTGCGGCAACACGCCGTCGAGGTCCGCCCGACGGTGCGTCGCCCGCAGCCCGGCGTTCCATTGCCTCTCACGCAACCCCCCCACCTCGTATGAACCTGGCCCAGAACACCTTCGTCCGAATCCTGAACCGTCACCTCTCCGATGCGAACCTCCGCCTGATCGTGGAGGGCAAGCCCCTCACGGTCGGCGCGGCGGGAGCCTCACCCTCGGTGAGCCTGCGCATCCACGACGGGCGCTTCTTCACGCGCGTGCTGAGCCAGGGCAACCTCGGCCTGGGCGAGGCCTACATGGACGGGGACTTCACCGTCGAGGAGGGCTCGCTCCACGAGTTCCTCACCCTGCTGCTGCGCAACCGCATCGATCAGAAGGTGCGGAAGGACCCGCGCACGGCGCTCCAGGTGCTGCGCGTGCAGCTCGGCAACATGCTCTCGCGGGCCCAGTGGCGCTACGTCCAGCGCCACTACGATCTGGGCGATGAGCTCTTCGAGTCCTTCCTCGACGAGACGATGACGTACTCGTGCGGGTACGCGCTCACGCCGGAGGACTCGCTGGAGGAGATCCAGCGGAACAAGCTGGATCGCCTCTGCCGCAAGCTGGAGCTGAAGCCGGGGGAGCACCTGCTGGACATCGGCTGCGGCTTCGGCGGCCTGCTCATGCACGCGGCCCGGCACTACGGCGTGACGGGGGTGGGCATCACCAACAGCCAGCGGCACTGCGAGCGCGGCAACGAGAACATCGCCCGCGCGGGGCTGGCCGACCGCATCCGCATCGAGCTGAGGGATCACGCCTCCATCGAGGGCCGCTACGACAAGATCGTCAGCGTGGGCATGCTGGAGCACCTGCCGCGCAAGGAGTACCGGCGCTACTTCGCCCTCATCGCCCGGGCGCTGGCCCCCCAGGGCCTGGGGCTGGTGCACGCCATCGGCACCAGCGCGCCCACCAACACGCATGATCCGTTCATCCAGCGCTACATCTTCCCCGGCTCGGGGCAGGTGAAGCTCTCGGAGGTGGCGACGCACCTGGAGCGCCAGCGGCTCGCCATCCGCGACGTGGAGAACATCGTCCGCCACTACCACTACACGGCGAAGCACTGGCTGACGCGCTTCCAGCAGAACCAGCACCGCCTGGATCCGGAGCGCTACGGCCCCGAGTTCCGCCGCCTCTGGGAGTACTACCTGCACTGCTGCGTCGCGGCGCCGCTCGCGTCGGATGGCACCGTGTACCAGGTGCTCTTCATGAAGGACTACGCGGCGCCCATGCCGCTCCACCGCGTCTAACGCCCACCCGGAGAACGATCGTGCATCCACTGTCCGTCCTGAACCAGGAGTTCCTCGCGCGCGGCTGGAACCGCAAGCCCACCGGGCGGATCCTCGCCGAGCTTGGCTTCCACGTGACGCTCGCGCTCGGTGGGCTCGCCGTCGTGGTGCTCTCCCAGCGCCTGCTGCTCGACGGGCTCGGCCTGCTCCTCTCCACGATGGGCTCGATGGGCGTGTCCACCAACACCCATACCTCCTCGCACTACGCGACCTCCAACCGGCGCTGGGTGAACCGGGCCCTCACCTGGTTCGGCTACCCGCTCTTCCTGGGCATGTCCGCCACCTACTGGTGGCACAAGCATGTGGCCGTCCATCACCCCACGCCCAACGTGATGGGGCTCGATGACGACGCGGATCTGCTCCCGACCTTCACGATCCACGAGAGGGATGTGCTCGAGGCCCGAGGACTGCGCCGCTGGTGGCTCGAGCACCAGTGGCTGGCCATCCCCTTCGCCATCGCCTTCAACGCGCTCAACGTCCAGCAGACCGGCGTGCGCTACCTGGTGGGCTGCCTGCGCGATCCCGCCCGCCGCACGGCCGCGCACGTGAAGGATCTGCTCATGCTCGTGGGGCACGTGGCCCTCTGGCTGGTGATCCCGGCGTTCTTCTTCGGGGTGCTGCCCGTGGTGGCGCTGTACGCCGTGCGCGTGGTGCTCCTGGGCTACGCGATCTTCGTCGCCTTCGCGCCGGCCCACTTCCCGGAGGAGGCGGTCCTGCTCGATCGGGAGGGCAAGGAGCGGGCCGAGTACTTCCGGAAGGCGGACTACCTCCTCCTGCAGACGTCCACGACGCTGAACTTCCGCACGGGCTTCTTCGGCCGGCTCTTCTGCGCGGGGGTGGACTACCAGATCGAGCACCACCTCTTCCCCGGCTACAGCCACGTGTACTACCCGCGGATGAGCCGCATCCTCCAGCGCTACTGCCAGGAGCAGGGCTACCCCTACCGCACGCTCGGCTGGTGGGAGGCGATCTGGAAGTCGCTGGTCATCTTCCGCAGGCCCAAGCCCTCCCAGCCCCGGCTCGCGGCGCTGCGCGGCGCAGTGCCGGCAGGGGAGCGCGCGGCGGGTCTGCTGGCCGAGCAGGAGCAGGTGGCCTGAGGCACCCCATGATCTGGCGCGAACACCACACGGTCTCCACTCGGGATGGCGTCTCCCTGGCGGTGACCACCTACCAGGAGGAGGGGAGGGCGCCGCGCGAGGCCTTGCTCCTGCTGTGTGCCACCGGGGTCCGGCAGGAGCGCTATGAGCCCTTCGCGCGGTGGCTGGCCCGGGATGGATGGCGGGTGATCACCTTCGACTACCGGGGCATCGGCCGCTCGGTGCTGCCGGAGGAGGCCCGGCACACCGCCTCCATGCGCGACTGGGGCGAGCAGGATCTGACGGCCGTCATCCAGTGGGCTCATGACGTGTTCTCCCCCGAGCGCCTCGTCGCCGTGGGGCACAGCATCGGCGGGCAGCTCCTCGCCTTCTCGGAGAACCACCATCGGCTGGGCGCGGTGGTGCTCGTCGCCGCGCAGCGAGGCTGGTGGCGGCACTGGCGGGGCTGGAGGCGCTATGGTGTGCTGCTCTTCTTCGGGCTGTACATCCCGCTGTGCCTGAAGCTCTTCGGCCGCGTGCCCCTGTCCTTCGTGGGGCTGGACGATCTGGCGCGAGGCATGGCCGAGGACTACTCGCGCTGGGGGCTGGCGGAGCACTACCTGTGGCCCTCCGGCGAGTCCCAGTCGGCGCGCTTCTCGGAGTGCACCTTCCCGCTGCTCGCGCTCAGCTTCGAGGATGACACCTGCTACGCCCCGAAGCGGGCCGTGCAGGTGCTGCTGCATGACTACTACGTCTCGGCGCCGGCGCTCTGGTGCCACGTCGAGCACACCCGGCTGAAGCTGCGCGGCCTGGGGCACTCGGGCTTCTTCGATCCGGGGCGCTGCCCGCAGGGCTGGTGGGAGGAGATCTCCGCCTGGCTGCGCACGGCCTCCGCGAGCTCACTGACGTTGGCTCAGCGCGCCGCGGCAAATGCTCCGGCCCTGGCCTCGCTGGCTCGCTCGGTCGAGCGCACACCGGGGCGGAGGGCGGGCGTCGGAGGCGGGGATCACAAGGAGCACCTGCCTCCTCAGCCGTGATGAAGGAGGCCGCGATGCCCAGCGCCGACGAGCTGAAGGACTACATCCAGAAGAAGTTCAGCGAGCACCTCGGGTTGAGCCAGGAGGAGATCTTCGGGGCGGACCTGACCCTGGCGGCGCTCATCACCCGCTCCGAGCGGATGGCCAACAGCGTCGATCTCATGGAGGCGTTCGCGAGGACGTCCAACGCCCTGCGCAGGGAGCACGGCCTCCGGGTTCGCCTGCCGGCGCTCGCGCTGGACACCCGGATCTCCAAGGTCCTGGAGGTCTTCCTCCAGGAGGTGCAGCGGCAGCGGGAAGAGAGGGCGGCATGAGCGCCGTACCCCAACGCCGTGAGGTGCTCCGCGTGCCTCCCACGCGCAAGGCGGAGATCGTCGCGGACCTCTACCGGGCCATCCGGGAAGAGGGCCGCACGCTCGTGGAGCTCGAGTGGGAGCAGCAGCGCCTCCACGAGTCCCGTCGGTGGAGCGCGGTGGAGCGGGTCGACGCGGTGGAGCTGGAGGGCGTCTCCGCGTCGGACCGCCTGGTGGTGTGGAACGCGGGGCGGGCCGAGCTGACGACCAAGCCCGGCGCGGATCGGCTCGCGCGGCTGGCGGACCAGGAGTGCCGCCGGTGGCAGGGGCGCAATGACGCCGTCGCCTCGATCATCCAGGCGTGCGGCACCTGGAGCCGCTACTGGAACGAGGAGGAGGCGCACCACGAGACCAGCTTCAACCGGCTGGCCCTCCTGCTGGGCCTGGAGCGGATCTCGGACGAGACCTTCATCGAGTTCCGGAAGATCTTCCCGGATGACGACATGCTCCGCACGCTGACGCTGCTGTCCATCTCCGAGATCGTCGCCGCGGTCAACTACGCCCACTGCGCGCGCATCACCCAGGAGCCGGGGCTCAAGGCGCTCTTCAAGCAGGTGGGCGCGGACGAGATCCAGCACATGAACTACTTCATCGCCTTCGCCAAGGGGCTGGTGGACAGCGGGGAGTACCGGGCCAAGGAGGCGTTCGCGGTGGCCCACCTCTTCCTCCGGGAGGGCGGCGAGGTGCAGGGCAGCCGGCGCGAACACGTGGAGCAGCGCGAGACGCACGTGAACTGGTGGGACCAGCTCGAGTACCGCGAGGGGATGAACGCCCCGGACGCGGCCGAGAAGAAGGAGACCCTGATCTTCCACGCGCTCAAGCGCATCACCGGCATCACCGTGTCCTCGGCCGAGGAGCTGGAGGACACCTGGATGGAGCTGGTGGGGTGAAAGTCACTCACCGTGGGTGGTTGGGCGAGCGCCCCATTTGGTGATATCCACCAAAACTGAACCGCTCATCAACTTGGGGCAAGATGAACTTCCTGAGAGATCTCCGCTCGGTGCTGAACCTGACCGTCCTCGTCGCCGGGCTCGGGTACTTCGTCGACCTCTTCGACATCACCCTGTTCGGGGTGGTGCGCGTCGCTTCGCTCAAGGACATCGGCCTCACGGATCCGAGCGAGATCCTCGGGAAGGGCATCCTCATCTACAACGCCCAGATGGTGGGGATGATGATCGGCGGCCTCTTCTGGGGCACGCTGGCCGACAAGCGCGGACGCCTGTCGGTGATGTTCGGCTCGATCCTCCTGTACTCGTTCGCCAACATCGCCAACGCCTTCGCCTGGGATGTGACGAGCTACGCGGTCTGCCGCTTCCTGGGCGGCGTGGGGCTCGCGGGCGAGCTGGGAGCGGCCATCACCCTCGTGGCCGAGTCCCTCCCGAAGGAGAAGCGCGGCCTCGGCACCACGATCGTGGCGACGCTCGGCATGCTCGGCATCGTCGCCGCGGCGTTCATCGGCCAGCAGATGACCTGGAAGGTGGCGTACCTGACCGGGGGCGTGATGGGCCTGGCGCTCCTGTTCGCGCGCTTCAAGGTCTCGGAGTCCGAGCTCTTCTCCAAGAAGACCGATCCCTCTCGCGCCAACCCGCTCCTCCTGCTGCAAGGTGGGCGCTTCCTCAAGTACATCAGCTGCATCCTGATCGGGGTGCCGATCTACTTCACCACCGGCATTCTCTTCACGTTCGCCCCCGAGCTGACCGCGGGCTTGAACGTTCAGGGGACGGTGACGGCCGGGAATGCCATCTTGTACGGCTCGATCGGACTGACCCTCGGCGATCTGCTCGCGGGCCTCTTCAGCCAGCTGCTCAAGAGCCGCAAGCGCGCGGTGATGGTGAACCTGCTCGCGGGGTTCGGCCTGATGCTCGTGTACGGGCTCGTCCCAGGGCTCACCAGCACGGCCGTCTACGTCTTGAGCTTCCTCATCGGCATCACCGTCGGGTACTGGGCGGTGCTGGTGACCATGGCGGCCGAGCAGTTCGGCACCAACATCCGCGCGACCGTGGCGACGACGGTGCCCAACTTCGTGCGCGGCTCGGCGGCGATGGCGGCCAGCGGCTTCGCGTTCCTGAAGGGCCACATGTCGGTCGCCCACGCGGCCCTCGCCGTCGGGAGCATCTGCTTCGGCCTGGCCCTCGTCGCCCTCCTGCGCATCGAGGAGACGTTCCACCGCGATCTCGACTACGAGGAGACCGCGGAGGCCCCCGGGGTGGTCTCGGTGGACCAGGCCCGGTAGGCGGGCATCTCTCCGCCGCGCGCCTACTGCGCGGACAGCACGGAGGCCAGCCGCCGCATGCCCTCTTCGATGAGCGCCGGCGGGCGGTTGGAGTAGTTCAGGCGGATGCACTCGCTGCGCGGGTTGGCCGCGAAGAACGGGCTGCCGGGCACGAACGCCACGCGCTGCTCGATGGCCCGGGGGAGGAGCTCCTCACCCCGCAGGCCTCCCGGCAGCTCCACCCAGAGGAACATGCCCCCGTCCGGCTTCGTCCACCGGGTGCCCTCCGGCATGTGCGCCTCCAGCGCCTCCAGCATCACCTGGCACCGCTCGCCGTACGTGGCGCGCAGCTGCGTCAGGTGCGCGTCGTAGTCGAACCGCGCCAGCAGCCGCGCCGTCGCCCGCTGCGCCAGCGTGGCCGTGTGCAGATCCGTGGACTGCTTGACGATGGTGAGGGCGCGAGTCACCTCCCGCGAGCCCACCGCCCAGCCGATGCGCAGCCCGGGCGCCAGCGTCTTCGAGAACGTCCCCAGCTGGACCACCACCCCCGCATCGTCGAGCGAGGCCAGCGACGGCAGGGCCTCTCCCCGGAAGCGCAGCTCGCCGTACGGGTTGTCCTCGAGGATCAGCACGCGGTGCCGCTGGGCGAACCGCACCAGCGCGTGCCGCCGCTCCAGCGAGAGCGTGGTGCCCTTCGGGTTGTGGAAGTTGGGCACCAGGTAGATGAGCCGGGGCGTGCACCGGGTGGCCAGCTCCTCCAGCTCGTCCACCCGCATGCCCTCATCGTCGCTGCCGACCACCTCGACGCGGGCCTCGTACCCGGCGAAGTTCTGCAGCGCGGCCAGGTAGCTGGGGTTCTCCACCACCACCACGTCCCCCGGATCCAGCATCACCTTGGCCACCAGGTCGATGCCCTGCTGCGAGCCGGAGGTGATGAGCACCTGATCCACCGTGGCGCGCAGGCCCCGCTCGGCCAGGTGCGCGCAGATCCACTCGCGCAGCGGCCCGTAGCCCTCCGTGGTGCTGTACTGCATCGCCGCGGGGCCCTCGTTGGCGAACACCTCGGCGTGCGCCTGGGCGATCGCCTCCACCGGGAACAGCTCGGGGGCTGGCAGCCCGCCCGCGAAGGAGAGGATGTCCGGGCGCTCGGCCACCTTGAGGATCTCCCGCACGGCGGACGTCTTCATCCGCGACATGCGCTGCGCGAGCTGGAGGGAGACAGCGGGGGAGAGGAGGGTCGCGCTAGCAGCGAGGGTCACGGTCATTCTCCTTTCAACAGCTCGGGGGAGACGTGGACATGTGTCTCCTCCTTGATTGAGGTGAGGACGATGGTGGTGTGAGTGCGGGTGACGCCGGGGAGGGTCCGCAGCGCCTCCACGAGGAACTGATCCAGCGTCTTCGTGTTCGCCGTCTGCACCTTGAGGATGTAGGAGTCCTGGCCCGCGACGCGGTGCGCCTCGAGCACCTCCGGCATGGCCAGGACCTTCTTGGCGAAGCTCTCGAAGTATTTCGGGTGCTCGATGTTCACGCCGACGAAGGCCGTGATGTCCTTGCCGAGCTTCGCCGCGTCCACCCGCGCCGTGTACCCGGTGATGACGCGGCGATCCTCCAGCTTGCGGATGCGCTCGGCCACCGCCGGCTGCGACAGCCCCACCGCGCGGGAGATCTCCAGCTGGGTCGCCCGCCCGTCGCGCTGCAGCATGTCCAGAATGCGGTAATCCAGGCTGTCCATAGGGCCAGACACCTTATTTTTATAAGCGCCCGAGGTCTACGGCAGATAACATATATTTGCTGCCCCAAACTTTCAAGAGGGATGATCAATAGAATGGGCACGGCCGGGCGAGCCGAGTGGAGGCACGCACAGCGAGCGTTGGGGCCCTTACCCGGGGTGTGGCCGTCCGTTACTCGAAGCTGCCGTGTCGGCCCGCGCCCTGGGCGAAGCGCTGGGCCCCCGCGAGGGACTCCGACGCCAGCACCTTGAAGCCGCCCTCGAACTCCTGGCGGAGCGCGGCCTCCAGCGGCAGGCCCGCCTGCTCATAGGCGGAGCGGCGATCCGCGTTCATGCACGCCTGAGGGAAGGCGGCGAGCTCCCGCGCTAGCGCCTCGGCCGCCTCCCGCGCCTTGCCCCGGGGCACCACGCGGTTGACGAGCCCCATCCCCAGCGCCTCCTGCGCCGGCACCGGCCGCCCGGTGAGGATGAGATCCATCGCGCGGGACAGGCCGATCAGCCGCGGCAGCCGCACCGTCCCGCCGTCGATGAGCGGCACGCCCCAGCGGCGGCAGAACACGCCCAGCACGGCGTCCTCCTCGGCCACCCGGAGATCGCACCAGAGCGCCAGCTCCAGCCCTCCCGCGACGGCGTGTCCGGAGATGGCCGCGATCACCGGCTTGCTCAGCACCAGGCGCGAGGGGCCCATGGGCCCGTCTCCGTCCGGCGCCAGGTGCGGCAGCCGCCCCTCGGCCACGGCCTTGAGGTCCGCGCCGGCGCAGAAGGTGTTCCCCTCGCCGTAGAAGACCCCCACCCGCGCGTCCGGATCCGCGTCGAACGCGCGGAAGGCCTCCGAGAGCGCCTGCGCCGTGGCGCCATCCACGGCGTTACGCACCTCGGGGCGGTGGAGGATGACGGTGGTGACGGGGCCGCTCTTCTCGACGTGGACGCTCATGCGCCCCAGCCTCGCACGGGCCCGGGGCGCGGCGGAACACGCCGGTGTGCCCACAAACGCGAAGCGGGCCACCCCAAGCCGAGGTGGCCCGCTCCGTCAGCGCCTTGGAGGGAGGACTACTCGCCGAGGGCGCCGTTGATGAGGCCCGCGACGGCGCTCATGCCCGGGTCCTCGTTGTTGT
Source organism: Myxococcaceae bacterium (assembly GCA_016926755.1). Lineage (GTDB taxonomy): Bacteria > Myxococcota > Myxococcia > Myxococcales > Myxococcaceae > Hyalangium. Next base: position 17,820 of record JAFGNZ010000221.1, read on the forward strand.
AGTTGTTCGCCGGCTCGTAGATGCGGACGCGCTGGTTCTCGTTGATCCAGCGCGCCAGGAACGTCTCCATCGGCACGAACTCGCTGTAGCACTTGTACGTCTGGCTCCACGGGAACTCAAGGTACTCCCACCAGTAGCGCTTCTTCTCCATCTGCTGGCAGGCGTGCGAGCCGATGAAGGTGATGACGGTGCTGCAGTGGCTGTCGTTGATGGGGCGGTGGTACGGGATGAAGTAGCTGAAGTTGTTGTAGAGGTTCAGCTCCTGCACCAGCCGGTCCTGATCCTGCTTCCAGTAGTTGAGGATCGCCGCCTCGTCGTTGGGCGTCTTGAAGCGCTCATACGAGAAGCGCGAGTAGTTGTAGTCGCGCGAGTAGCCCGTGTAGGCCAGCTGATCGTTCGGGAACTCCGTGGCCACCATGCGGTTGATGCTGCCGAAGTTGTTCTGATCGAAGGAGGCCGGCAGCAGGGCGAACACCGAGTTGAGGTTCCAGGACTGACGGATCTTGTCGTGCAGGGCGCGCGACAGATCATTCACGTTGGGCGCCAGGAAGATGGGGCCCGAGTCGTTGAGCAGGTAGCCGCGGGCCGGGTTGATGGCCTTGCGGACGAAGTAGAAGGCGGAGGAGGTGGCCGCGCCGCCGGCGCTGAAGCCGGTGACCAGCATCTTCTGCACGCTGGGGAACTGGGTCTTCGCGTAGTTGGCCGCGGCGAGGGTGTTGCCGTAGCCATTGTGGTGCCAGGTCAGCGGCGGGTTGGCGCCGGTCTGATCCACGTAGGTGACGACGTTGTTGCCCACGTGCACGTCACCGGTGCAGTACGGCATGTAGACGATGTTCCAGTCCTTGGTGACCAGGTCCGTCTTGCTGCGCAGCGGCAGGCCCGGGTCCGCGCCGTTCACGATGGGCGACACGTACTTCGCCGTGAACTGCTGCATGTAATCGTCGGTGAGCCCGTTCGGGTTGGCGGCGCCCAGCACGCCGGCGCGGCCGCTGCAGGTGTCGTAGTCCCAGCACGCGCCGCCACCCTCGAACAGGAACAGCAGGTTCGGAGAGCTCGTCTTGCGGATGAAGAACTTGTACTGCGAGCCGTTGCCGCACTGGGTCCCAGGCAGCTCCACCTTCTGCCAGGTGTAGTTGTTACCGCCGTCGACGAGGATGTCGATGATGGCGGGCAGCAGCACCTCGCCGCGGGACACTCCGGGCGAGAGCATGAGTGCCAGCAGGCCTGGTACGAGAAGTCGCTTCATTCTGGTTTCCTCCTGTTTCGGGGGATTGCGTGGTATACTGGGAGTGAACTAAAAGTCTAGGGGTAATGGAAAGATTCCGGCCCACCACGGGCACCCAGGCTCGGTGGAAGCTCCCGCTCGTGATCGGTGTGCTCGGCGTGCTCCTGGCCGTGCTGTTCGCGGTCCTGGGCGGTGAGCCTTCGCCCGAAGCGGCGCCTTCACCCGCGGTGGTTGCGGCACCCCCGGCGCAGTCCTCGCCTCCGAGCCCTGGGCCTGCGCCGCGCGTCGCAGCTCCCAGCGGGGGTGAAGCCGAGTCGCTGGACAGGTTCCTCCTGGCCACCCCTCCGGACGAATCCTCCGCGGAGCCTCGGAACGAGCACCCGCTGAAGCTGGAGGCGCTTGAGGCGCGGCTCCCCGACAACCTCTACTGGAAGATGGACGCCCCCACGAAGGATCCGCAGGTGCTCCAGCAGCGCGCGGAGGAGCGGCGGAAGTGGAACGAGCTGCTCGGCAAGGTCCAGGCCGGGGACGCCTCCGAGGAGGAGATCCACCGCTACTACGACTACCGGCGCCAGCGCTCGGAGGACTACCTCGAGGTCGCGAGCCTGATGCTCACCGAGTACGGCGAGCGCCTGTCCGAGAGCGAGAAGGGCCTGATCGCGCTGAGCATCCGGATGCACAAGGATCGGCTCGCGGAGGTGCCGCGCCAGACCGAGGAGGCGCTCGCGCGCAAGCAGCTCCAGGACAAGCGCCGCGAGGAGTGGCTCCGGAGCGGGAAGAGCCCCTGAGCGCACTCTTCTCGGGGTGCGCCTCCCGGAAGGGGGGATATGGTGCGCGCCCATGTCCCGGTCTCCCGCTCTCTGTGGCCTGATCCTCCTCTGCAGTGCGCTCGTCGCCCGCGCGGCCCCGCCCGCGCGTCCTGCCTCGGCGTCGCCTCCGGGCTGGCAGCTCGAGTGGGCGCGCGGCGCCGTCTTCTATGAGATCTTCGTCCGCAGCTTCGCCGACTCCAACGGGGATGGGGTGGGGGACTTCAACGGCCTCACGGGCAAGCTGGACTACCTGCGAGACCTGGGCGTGGAGGGGCTGTGGCTCATGCCCATCTTCGAGTCGCCCAGCTACCACGGCTACGACGTCGTCGATTACGAGAAGGTGGATGCCGAGTACGGCACCCAGGAGGACTTCGAGCGGCTGGTGCGCGAGGCCCACCGGCGAGGCCTCCGCGTCGTGGTGGACTTCGTCATCAACCACACCAGCGTCCAGCACCCGTGGTTCGTGGAGTCCGCCTCCTCGCCGGACTCTCCGCGGCGAAGCTGGTACGTCTGGCGGCAGGACAACCCGGGCTGGACGCAGCCCTGGGGCAAGGGGCCCGTGTGGCACCCGCGAGGGGACGCGCACTACTACGGCATCTTCTGGAGCGGCATGCCGGACCTCAACTACCGCAACCCCGAGGTCCGCGCCGAGGTGAAGCGGCTGGCCTCGCTGTGGCTGGCGCGCGGCGTGGACGGCTTCCGGCTGGATGCGGCCCGCCACATGGTGGAGAAGGGGCCGGGCGAGGCGCAGAACGACACCCCGGAGACGCACGCCTTCTGGAAGGAGTTCTCCGCCCACGTGCGCAGCGTCCGCCCCGACGCGCTCCTGGTGGGCGAGGTGTGGAGCGACTCCAAGCAGATCCTCCCCTACTACGGCTCGACGGCGCGGCTGCCCGGCGGAGACGAGCTGCCCATGCTGTTCAACTTCCCCATCGCCGAGGCCTCGCTGGAGTCGCTGCGCTGGGGGGACGCGGCGCGCCTGGACGCGCGGCTCGCGGAGGTGAGCACCTCCTATCCGCGCGGGGTGCAGATCGCGCCGTTCCTCGCCAACCATGATCAGCTGCGCATCGCCACCCGGCTGGAGGGGGATGAGGGGCGGATGAGGGTGGCCCCCGCGCTGCTGCTGACGCTGCCCGGATCGCCCTTCCTCTACTACGGGGAGGAGCTCGGCCTGCCCAACGGCCCGAAGGAGGAGGGCGATCCTGGCAAGCGCCGCCCCCTGCCGTGGGACGGCTCGGAGAAGGGCGGCTTCACCCTGGGCAAGCCCTGGGCTCCCTTCGTGGAGGGCTGGCAGGGCCGGAACGTGGCCGCGCAGCTGGGCGACACCGGCTCGCTGCTGCACCGCTACCGGCTGCTCATCCACGTGCGCCGCGCCTCGCCCGCGCTGCGGCTCGGCGCGCTGCGGCCGCTCCCCCGGAGAGACGAGGCGCCCTCGGTGGTGGCGTGGCTCCGGGAGGCCAGCGGCGAGCGCGTGCTCGTGGCCCACAACCTCGGGGCCGCGCCGGCCAGCGTGAGCCACCTGCTGCCCGCCGCGCCCGCGGAGCTCCTCTTCGCGGACCCGGAGGTGAGCGCGGCCGCCGAGCCCGGCAAGCACGGCACCTGGAAGCTGGCGCTCCCGGCGCACTCCAGCGCTGTCTGGCGCCTGCGGTAGTGCTCGTGATGCGGCAGCCAGCCCGGCGCGCGGCTACCCGTACCTGGCCTCCCAGGTGAACACGCCGCCGTCGCGCTCGGCGATGGGCATGAGGAACTCGCGGTACTCCTCGAAGTGGGGCTCCAGGTGCTCGTCCGCGAGCTGCTCGAGCTGCCGCGCGGTGGGGATGCGGGTCTTCTTCGGGAGCGTCAGGCGGAGGTAGGCCCGGAACCGGCGCAGCGCCCCAGAGAAGTCAGGCGGCCGCACCGGGAGGGAGTGGAGCTTCTCCAGCAGCACCCGGGCTCGGGTGAAGCCGAGCCAGGCGAACCGGTCATCGAGGTACTGGTTCAGCCAGGCGCCATAGAGGGAGCCCTCGCCCGAAGGGGAGAGGCCCCGCACCAGGGAGGCGCCCTGCAGCCAGCCCATGTAGGGCTCCGGGAGCGCGGGGATGCAGAACTGCTCCCCGCTGGGAGCGGGGGGCGTGCAGGCGGAGATGAGCTTCTGGGTCCACTGAAGCGCGTCGTCGCGCCGCCCCGGGCTCTCGGGCGCGTCGATCTGGATGGAGAGGACCTCACCCGTGTGGCGCTTCAGGAAGTTCTCGAGCGGGGCGGTGATGCCGTAGGTCCGCGCGGCAGGCAGCAGCCGCAGCAGCTCCTCGACTCGGGCGGGCAGCGCCTCTCGCGCGAAGTACCAGTCCTTGGACCAGGCCCGTTCGAGGATGTCTCGCTCCGAGGGGCCCCCCGGGTCGCCCTCATCCTCGTCACCCTGTGCGCTCATACGGAGGATCACCTGGACCCGCGCGTGCACTTCGCGAACCCGGGCCGAGTCTGTCACGTGACGCGGCCGCGGAACATGGTGAAAAACCTGGCGCCTGACGCGCACATGTCAGCTCCCGCGGCTCAGCCTTCGGGCCTGGTGGGAGGCCTCGGAGGCCAGTCCTCGGGGCGGTCATCGTACCGGGCGCGCAGCGAGTCGAGCGCCTCCTGCCTCACGTCGCGGTTGTACTTCTGCGCGCCGCTGATGGCTCCGAAGATGGTGCCCGAGTACCAGAGCAGCTCGAGCGCCCCCAGGAGCACGGCGACGCCGATCTGGTCTCGGCGGATGGACTCGTAGAGGGCGAAGGAGAAGAGGCCATTCCAGGCCAGCGCCCCGAGCGCCACGACGGGCTCGCCGATGTAGAGGTGGCCCGCTCCCGGAACCACGGACAGGAGGCCCGCGACCACGGGAGACTTGCGCGGCAGGGTTCCCCAGCTCCTGGCGCTCTCGGTGAGCCGGCCCTGCTCGGGGAAGGGGGTGACGGAGGCGAAGGCCTCCGCGGCCTGCTCCCCGCGCCCCTCACTCAGCAGCGCCCAGCCCAGGAGGTAGCGGGCCCGGTCCACGTCGGCCCCCGGCTGCGCACCCTGCTCGCGGAGGAAGGCCCGCAGCGAGAGGGCCGCGGCCTCGGAGCGGCCCCCCAGGTAGCGCGCCCAGCCAATCTCCAGCCGCGCGCGGGAGCGCCACTCGGGGGACAGCTCCGCCAGCGTGAGGAAGTACTCCTCGGCGGCCTCGCCCTGCCCGCCATGCACGTAGGCGCGGCCGATGGCGAGCCGGGCCTCCTGCGCCGCGGGGGAGTCCGGGTACAGGTAGAGGAAGCGCTTGTACTCTCCGATCGCGCGGTAGTAGTCGCCCTCGGCGTGCAGCGCTCGGGCAAAGCCCAGCTGCGGGTCCGCCTCGGGCGCTCCCGCCAGCACGAGCACCAGAAGGGTCAGGGAAACCAGAATGTGCTCTCCTCTAGAGGATCCAGGTAGATGATGCGCCCCTGATCGCGGGCCGTGGGCAGCCGCCGGATCGCCGAGGAGCGCGCGTCCCGGAGCAGCCGGTCATAGGCCAGCCAGAGGCCAACCACTCCATGCCGCCCCACGGCCTGTCTGGCATAGAGCGAGCACGTGGGCCGATGCGAGCAACGCGGCCCGTCAATGGGCGTCACGACGGTCTGGTAGAAGCGGAAGGCCAACCCCAGGAAGTGGCTGCTCGGAGCGGGCGCCGCCCGGGAGTGCGGAGCCTGCCGCACCTCTCGCGTGACGGGGTGGTGGGGGCTGCCGAAGGGGGGGGGGGGCACCGCGAGGGTCAGCACGGAAAGTGTGCTCAGGATTGACAGCATGGCGGCAGGCACATTATCCCGCCGGCCATGTCCAATCACTCCCGTGCTTCTCAGCGTCTCGTCGCGGCATCGACCCTCCTCCTCTTCACCGTCGGGTGCGCCAGCACCACGATCATTCGTAGCGAGCCCTCCGGGGCGACCGTCTACGTCGACGGCAGCAAGGCGGGGACGACGCCGTACACCTACTCGGATACGAAGATCGTCGGCTCCTCCACGCGCATCAAGCTCAAGAAGGAGGGCTATGAGGACCTGGAGACCATCATCACGCGGAGCGAGCAGTTCGAGGTGGGGCCCTGCATCGGCGGCGTCTTCTTCCTCGTCCCGTTCCTGTGGGTGATGGGGTACCAGCCCGATCACAACTACGAGCTGTCCCCGCTGTCCAGTCAGGTGCAGCAGTCCCCGGCCGCGGCGCCTGGCAGCATCTGAAACCTGCCCGTCTCGGGTGATGCGCCCAGCGCTCGTCGGGTCCCCCCGGACCTGGCGGGCGCTGTTCTCTTTCCGGCGCCTTTTCAGAAGGCCTGCTTGAGCGCCACCGTGAAGCCCCGCTCGGCCTTGCCTCCGCCCGCGAGCCCGATGCCGTAGTAGATGTCGAGCTGGAAGACGTCCGCGATGAGCGCATGGAAGCTGGGCCCGACGCTGCCCACCAGCCGGAGCTGCTCCGCGCCGCTCGCCCGATTCAGGTCCCCGAACACGGCGACATCCGCGAAGCCACCGACCTTGTAGACGTCGCGGGTGAGCGAGAAGCGCGCCTCGAAGCCCCCGCTCACGACACGGCGAGCGTAGAAGCGCTCGTCGAACACCCCGCGCACGTGCATGCCCCCCACCGGCTGCTCCTCGATGAAGGGCGCCGAGCCCCACATGTAGGCGCCACGGCTCATGAACCACAGATCGTGCCAGCCGATCTCGGTGACCTGCTGGTAGCGGTAGGTCGTGATGCCGTAGCCGCGCCCGGCCTCTCGCGGGTAGTGCCGCCCCGTGACTTCGAGCTCGTGATGTCGATCACGGCGGAGCTCGTCGATGTCGAAGACGAGCTGCGCCGTGCCGTTCAGGTAGGGCCGCAGCGTGGAGCTGGGGCCCACCCCGGCGAGCTCGCCGCTCCCCTCCACGCGGCTGAGCTCGAAGACGTCGAGCTCTTCGGCGCCGAGGCCGATCGCGATCGTGGCGCCGCGGAAGACCTGGTAGCTCAAGGCGGCGACGAACTGCACCCGGGTGGCGATGTAGCTCTCCAGCCCGACGTCGGGACGCTGGCGGCTCATGAGCTCCCCTCGCACCGACAGCGCGGGCCGCAGGTGGGTGCTCAGTGGGGGCGTGAGCCACTGCAGCTCGGCGATCGCGCGGGTGAGCGCCGGGTAGGCGTCCCCATCCGAGATGCGCGAGCGGATCTTGGTCCCCAGCTGCGCGCCGGCTCCCCAGCGATCATTGTCCAGCCAGAGGTCCTCGCCGCGGTACTCGAGCCCCAGCCGCAGGCCATCCACGCCGCTCAGCCCGGCGACGAGCCCGGCGCCCGTGGCCCACTCGCGGCGGCGGAAGATGATGTGCAGCTCGTAGTCCGCGCGCGGCGGGATGAGCGGGTGGCCCACGAACCGGCCCAGATCATCGACGATGGAGCCCAGGTCCTCGACCTGCGGCCCCAGGTGGGACACCTTGCTGGTGCGCACCAGCTCGAAGCGCTCCACCTCCATGCCGCGCTCCAGGCCCAGCGCGGAGAGCTGGCGCTCCAGGTAGGGGCGGTTGAAGACGTTGTGGGGGAGGCTCAGCCCGAGCAGCACCAGCACCGTCTTCAACGAGCCCTGGCCGCGCAGGATGATCTTCTCGACCCGGCCCTCGTCGATGTCCACGAGGATGCGGCCGTCATCCGCCGCGGTCTCCACCCGGGCCAGCTCGTAGCCGGCGCGCTTCAGGAAGGAGAGGAGCCGCTCACGGACGAGGTTCGCTCCCTCCAGGTCGATCGTGAAGTCGGGGGGGAGATCCAGGATGGCGAGGTAGACCTCGTCGTTCAGGACGACATTGCCGCTGAAGACGAAGGACTCGCGGTGGGGGATCGGCTCCTCGGCGGACGCGCTCCCCGCGAGCGCGAGGAGCAATCCGAAGATCACGAGGGGTGCTTTTGCCCGGGGGCAGCTTCGCCAGAACATGGCCGTTCGAAGCGGCATCCTATCCTCAGCCGCATCAACGTTCAGCGATCGATCTGCGTGCTCACCGGGCTCTAGAGCGCCTTCATCGTGATGTTCACCGGCGTCGCGTTCGTCAGGTTGTCGCTCACCGGGCAGCGCGCCTCCACTTCGCTCTTGAGCCGGGCGATCTGCTCCGCGGTGGCGGTGCTCTTGATGAGGATCGTCGCCTCGAGGGACTGGTAGCCGGCGCGCACGCCGCGGTCGGTGCCGGCGAACTTCGCGGGATCCAGCGAGCCCTGCACCGTGATCTCGGTGCTCGCCACCGGGATGCCCAGCTCCTTGGCGATGAAGAAAGTCATATAGTTCAGGCAGCCCGCATGGGCCGCGAGGATGAAGTCGAGCGGGCTCGGCGCGCCGTTCCTGCCGCCGAGCTCGACCGGCTCGTCCATGAAGATCTTGAAGGCGTGGGCCTCGGTGGTGCTGCGGGCCATGCTCTCGCCGAAGGTACGGACCTGTCCGGTGTACAGCTGCTTCGCCATGATGCCGTTCTCCTGGTAGAGGGAGCCGGCATCATAGGAGGGCGGTACCCCCCAGACGAAGTGACCCAGGGAGCGGGTCACGCCTCACCTCATCGCCTCACTTCATGGCGAGGAGCCCGAGGCCACCTCGCCGCCCGAGCCCAGCTCGACGATGCTCGCGGCGAACTCGCCTTCCAGCTCGGCCTTGAAGGCGCCCGGCTCACTCCTCGCGCGGATGCGGCCGTGGGCCGTCCCGCCCTCGGGGATGAGGGACACGGTGGCTTCCTCGAGCGCATAGACCTCCGCGGGCCACGTGCGCGTCACGCGGAGCACGTAGCCCTTGCAGCCGCGCAGATCCCCCGGCTTGTCCAGGTCCGTCTCCTCGCACGCCAGCGCGAGCGAGTAGATGGCCAGCTTCACGCTGCCGCCCCCGGCGGCCGCGCTGCGCACCGTGCCCAGCAGCACCACGCCTTCCCCTGGCACGAGCGTGCGCGCGGCGCGCATCAGCCGCTGGGGATCGCCCTCGCCCGAGCCCGTCTCCGCCGCCTTCAGCAGCTCGGAGGGCTTGAAGTAGCGCAGGCTGGCGTCACCCACCAGCGTCGCGTTCAAGGTGAACTTCTCGTGGAACCGCTCCTTGGGCGCCCCCTCCACGGGGGACTCATAGAAGCGCATCTCCAGGCCCGGGAGCCGCGAGCTCCGGACCGCACAGCCGGACACGAGCACCGCCGCGAGCGCGGCGGTCCAGGCGAGTCGGACGTTCATGGGTGCATTCTCCTGTCGAGGGTTTGGCCTACCGGCCCGCCGACTTCATCTTCACGCCCGGCGCCTGTTCCTCGGGCGCGAGGACGATCTCGATGCGGCGGTTCTGGCTCTTGCCCTGCGGCGTCCTGTTGGAGGAGATGGGGTGGTGCTCGCCATAACCCACGGCGGAGAGCCGGTCCGCGGGCACGCCCTTGTCCTGGAGCAGCTTCAGCACCGCGAGCGCGCGCGTGGTGGACAGCTCCCAGTTGCTCGGGAAGGGGCCCTTGGGATCGGTCGGCACGTCATCCGTGTGGCCCTCCACGCGGATGATCTTCCCCGCCACGTCCTTGAGCGCCTCGGCCACCTTCACGAGCGCCGCCTGGCCCTCCGGGTTGATCTTCACACTGCCGGACGAGAAGAGGATCTTGTCCTTCATCTTCACCACCATCCGGCCCTTCAGCTCGGACAGCTCGATCTTCCCAGTCTTGATCTCGTCCTTGAGGCTCTGCGCGAGCGACTCGTACTGCTCGGACTTCTTCTCCAGCTCCGCGCGCGCCTTCTCCAGCTTCTCCTTGCTCTGGGCGAGCGACTCGTTGAGCGCCGACAGCTCCTCCACCTTCTTCTGGAGCTCCTGCGCGCGGGCCTCGCTGGTGGCCAGCGCCTCATCGGAATTCGAGCGCTCCTTCTGCGCGGCCTCCAGCTCCGACGAGAGCTGCGCCACCTTCGCCTCGAGCGACTTCGCCTTCTCCGACTCGTCCCCGTACTGCCGGCGGAAGTTCTCCGCCTCCAAGGCCTTGGCATCGAGCTGCGACTTCGGCACGCCGCAGCCCAGGAAGAGCCCCACGGTGGCAAGCGACACGATCGTCCGTTTCATGTGTTCCTCCCAGTGAGCCCCGTCTCTTCGCAGAGACGCCGTGTGCGCGGAAACGGCTGGGAGTGCGTTCCGTGGACCAGATGACGCAATGGGATCGCAGTCCTCCAGCCGCGCTGTGCCCAAACGAAGTCGCCTGGGGGGCGTGCGGCCGGGAGGCGCTCAGAAGTTCCCGTAGCCCAGCGCCTTGTCGATGATCCTCCAGTTGTGGGGGGCCAGGGCGTAGGTCGGCCCCAGGTGGAGGGTGCCCTCGCTGTGCAGCTTCCGGTACGTGGCCAGGAGCTCATGGTAGGGCGCCCGGTGCGCGAGCCGCTCCTGGGTGAGCTTGACCGCGGCGTCCCAGAACTTGCTCTGGTGGGTGGAGCCGCCCTGGTAGTAGTGGCTGATGAGGTCCTCCATGTCCTGGACCCCCTTGACGAACATCTGGTTGGAGACCGGCGCGTCGTTATGGCCGGCGATGTAGTCGAAGAACACCCGGGCGGTGTGGATGTAGAGGAAGATGGAGTTCGCGACGAGCGGCTCGAAGAAGAGGGCCTTGTTCCCGTTCTTGCAGATGCGCCCCGCGATGATCTGCTTCGCGTAGTAGCACTTGAAGAAGTACTCGCGACCGTCGATGGCGTCGACGCCGAGGACCTCCTTCATGTCCGCCAGCGCCTCCTCCTTGCGGGTGATGACGTCGTTGAACATGTAGCCGTACGTCTTACGGCCCTGGAGGGGGACGCCGAACATCCAGCCGTTCTGGGTGGCGATGTGGTCGGTGTACGGCTCGAACTCGTACTCCCTGACGTTGTGGATGAGGCAGTGATTGATCGGCGTGCAATCACTCATCACGTAGTCGGTGTAGTCCTCCGGGAAGCCCATGCAGTCGATGACGTAGTCGAACTCGTGCTCCTCGTCGTCGATGGTGAGGGTGACGCGATCCGGGTGGTTCTGGATGCGCTTGACGTCTCCCTCGATGAGCCCGAACTTCTTCGGCCACAACTGCCGGAGGCGCTCGTAGGCGAACTCGCGGAAGTTGAAGTTGTTGAAGTGGATGGCGGTGCTCCCATCCAGCAGCGGGTTCAGGAAGTCATGCTTGCGCCACTTCTTGAACATGCTCCCGAACTTCAGGGTGGCGTCCAGCCGGGCCATGTCGGCCGGGCTCCCCGGGGTGAAGTCCAGGCCGTACTGCAGCAGCGTCACGAAGCCGCCGTTCGTGCTCTCCCCGATGCCGAGGATCTTCTTCTGCGGGTTGTGGATCGACACGACCTTCCAGGTGTTGTCGAGCCACGTGCAGAAGTGGGTGAGGCTGAGGATGCCAGCCGTGCCGCCTCCAATGACCGCGAGCTTCTTTTGCATGGGTTGCTCCTGAACAGGCGGACGGCCTCGCCGCATGGGTCGGCTCCAATGTAATCAAACTGCCCACCCTGGGCGCAAGGGGGGAGGGCGCGCGCGGGAGCGTAGAATCCAGGCCGTGCGCACGCCCCTGGCCCTCCTGTTCCTCCTCCTCGGCACGCGTGTCTCCGCCCAGGAAGCTGCTGACGGCGCGCCGCTGCGCTTCGAGTCCTCCGAGCTGCGCGAGCTGGCCGGCACCTGGGGCGAGCCGTTCCGTGCGGTGCTGCTGCTGCCCGGGGTAGGCCATGTGCTCTCGGGCACGGGCCACCCCGTGGTGCGTGGCGCCCCGCCTTCCGCGACCCTGTTCTCCCTGGATGGGGTGCGCGTGCCGATGCTCTACCACCTGGGGCTCGGGCCCGCGGTGGTGCACCCGGAGCTGATCGCCGGACTCGACTTCCACCGCGGCGCGGCCCCGGCCCGCTTCGGGCGGGACGCGGGCGGGACGGTGGAGCTGCGCCTGACGCCACCGAGGGTGGAGGAGGCGCGCACCGTCGCCTCGCTCGACCTGGTCAACGTGGGCCTCTTCACCCAGCTGCCCATTGCCAGCACCGGCACCGAGGTGACCATGGCCGGACGGTTCGCGTACACGCCCTGGCTCTACGCCGTCTCGCGCTCGGATCGGGTGGCGAACGTCTTCGACTATCAGGCGCGCATCACCCAGTCCCTGGGCGAGGGCTCGCTGCGCCTGCTGGCGTTCGGCGGCTCCGACACCGCCGGGACACGCGGTGAGGGCACCGTGGCGGAGGTGGGCGCGGGCTTCCACCGCGTGGATCTGCGCCTCTCGCAGCCGCTCGGAGTAGGGGAGGCGCAGGTGGCGCTCACCTGGGGCGTGGATCGGCTGGCCTTCGGTGGAGGCGGGGACATCTCTCGGGTCGCCGTGCGCCTCACCGAGCGGACCTTCGGGGCCCGGCTCGCCTGGAACGCGCCCCTCTCCGAGCACGCGAAGCTGGAGGTGGGCGCGGACGTGGAGCGCCGCCTCGCGGCCACGCACCAGTCCTCCACGCTGCGCCCGGGCGACGTGACGGATCCGGCGCGGCCCACCGTCATCACCACCGTCCAGCAGCCCGTGGCCGGCACGACGCTCGCGGGCGTCCATGCGCAGCTCGCCTGGGAGCATGGGCCGTGGAGGCTCACGCCGGGCCTGCGCGTCGACTCCTACCACCTGGGGCCCGGGCAGACGGACGTGGTGCTCGAGCCGAGGCTGCACGCGCGGCGCGGGCTCACGGACACGGTGGCGGTCCGCCTGGGCGCGGGGCTGGCCCACCAGATGCCGGGCTACCTCGTGGAGGCGCCCGTCGAGGGCCATGCGGCCCGGCGGTTGGGGCTTCAGCGCACCGTGCAGCTCGGCGCGGGAGTGGATGCCCTGGCCCCCGCCGGCTTCCAGCTCTCCGCGGACGCCTTCCTCCACCCGCTGCTGCGCACGGTGGAGCTGGATCTCTTCGCGCTCGACTTCCTCGACGCGGACACCGAGGCGCTCGCCGCCTCCCGCGTGGCGCGGGGCCTGGCATACGGCGTCGAGCTGATGGCGCGGCGTCCGCTCACCGAGCGCTGGAGCCTGCTCGCGTCCTATACCTTCCAGCGGCGCACCCTGCGCACCCGCGTGGAGCGGCGGGACGAGACGGGGGCGCTCCTCTCCACCGAGACGGTCTCCACCGCCGCCGCGCTGGAGCAGGCCCACATCCTCAACGCCGCCGTCACCGTGAAGCTGCGGTGGGGTGTGACGCTCGGCGCCACGCTGCACTACAACACCGGAGCGCCCGAGGCCGGTGGGCTCTCGTCCTATACGCGGCGCGAGGGGGTGGACCCGCTCCTGGGCGGCTCGCGCTGGGTGGACGAGGATCGCGACCGCGTGGCCCGGCTCCCCGGCTTCTTCCGGGTGGATGCGCGCGTGGCCAAGGCGGGCACGCTCGGGCCGGTGGCGCTGGAGGCGTGGCTGGACATCATCAACCTCACGCTCGCGCGCGAGACGTTCCGCTACAGCTACGGCGAGGAGGAGGGGCGCCTCACGCGCAAGCCCATGGGGGTGCCGCCGCTCACGCTGCCCTCGCTGGGGGTGAAGGCCACCTACTGACGAGCGCGGCGGCGGGCCCACAGGGCGACCACGGCGAGCCCCAGCGCGGCGGCCCACCCGCCCGGAGCTGCGCGGCAGCCGCACCCGGACGCCTGCTCCACCTGCGGCGTCGGCCCGGGCACTCCTCGCGCCTCCGCCGTCCGCGCCACCCACAGGTGGCTGGTGACGGTGCGGGGCCGCCCCTCGACCCAGACCTCCACCCGGTAGCGATCCTCCCCCTGCTCGGGCGCGATGGCATCCCGCTCCAGCACGAAGGGATCCGAGGTTACCTGCGTCAGCGGCAGCCTCACGCCGTTGTGGACGAAGCGCACCTCGTGCCCGAGGCCTCCCGTCACCCGCGCGCTCAGCCGCGTCCCCTCGGCCAGCACCGTGTCCCCGGCCGGAGCCACGTCGCTGCCCAGCTCCACCATCGGATCGCCCGGGCCCTGGAGCTTCACCACCGTGCGCCCCGCGCGCACGCCCTCCAGCAGCGCCTCCACGCTCAGCTCGCGCGCGTACACCAGCGTCGTGGGCTCGGAGATGGGGCTCTGCGTGTCGTTCAGGTCCACTCCCGCCCGGTGGTCGTCGCTGCCGCCGAGCGCCGCCAGGTGGTGCCCCTGCGACAGCAGCCAGTCCCAGTAGGCGATGGCGCTCTCCGAGAAGAAGCGCCCCAGCTTGTCCCAGCCGCCGGTGCCAATCTCCACCGCGCTGACTCCCTCGCGCGGCACGGCGAGCTGCCACGCGCAGCCGATGCACTGGCTCCCGAGATCATACGTGGGGTGGTTGATGGAGACGAGGGCACCCTGCCGCGCATAGGCCTGCAGCGCCTGCTCCAGCGTGGTGCCTTCGCCCAGCCGGGGTGACACGTACGCGGTCGCCCCCACGGCGTTCGCGTGTCCCGAGTAGGTGGTGTACTCGACGCCGGGCACCAGCAGCAGCTCCGGGTGCCGCTCCTGCGCGGCCTCCAGGAAGTCCAGCGTGGACGGGGTGTTGTGATCCGAGAGGTGGATGAAGTCCAGCCCCTGGCTCCGGGCGAAGCGCGCGACGTCATCCAGGGGAGGGCGCGCATCCCCGCTCTCGCGCGAGTGGACGTGGAAGTCTCCCGCATACCAGCGCGCCTCCGTGCGCAGCGCGGTGGCCGGGCGGTAGGGGCGCCGCTCGGGCTGGGGCGGCAGCGTGGCCTCCTGGCGCAGGTGAACCTCGATGCGGTAGCGCGCGGGCGTCTTGCCGATCTTCGCCTTGCCCACCGTCACCCGCCACGTGCCCGCGGGGAGCGGGCCCGCGAGGTAGGAGCGCGAGGCGGCCCGCTCGCCCACGATGGCGGGCTCCTCGTTACCGCCCCCGTAGCCCCGGAAGCCGCTCGGGTCCTCCAGCCCCCAGTCGAGGATGTTCTCACCCGCGAGATCGTCGTGACGCACCTCCAGCTCCACGGTGCCGGCGGGCACCTCGAAGGGGACGTCGAAGAAGCGGCCCTCAGCGGGCACCTCACCCTCCAGCACGAGTGGGTTGGCGGCGGCGCCGAGGCAGCAGAGGGACCCCAGAAGAGAGCAGAGCGGGACGAGAGAGCGCACACGCTCAGCGTACCCAAAGGAGGATGAGCAGTTGGCCATTCTCAAGCGAGCAGGGCACCCGTGGGCTTACCTCCGGCATGTAGTAGGAGCTGACTTTCTTCATGGGATGCAGCCTGGCGCTCCCCGGGCAGCTCGCGAGCCTGGGGCTCGAGCATCAGCGAGGTATCTCCCGGCATGGCGCCACGCTATGGTGCGCGCGCGTTCGAGACTGAGAGGAGAGCTTGATGACGTCCGCCGTAGAGCGCTCGGCTGTGGAGCAGGTCGACGTGCTCGGCATAGGCCTGGCCAATGATCTCTGCGAGCCCCAGTTCGTCCCGCTCGTCCGCGAAGCCTACGCGCGCGGGCTGTGTGATTACCTGACCATCTACGTCTACGAGAACTACAGCCTGGACTTCCTGAGGAGCATGCGCGCGGCCCTGCCACCGGGCCTGAGGTACGTCTGGCACGCCAGCGGCGACTTCGAGCTTCCTTATGATGGGCCGTCGGTCGCCACGAACTGGGAGCGCATCCGGACCATCGCGGAGCTCTGGCACCCTGCCTGGGCCACAGAGGACGTGATCGTCACGAACTTCGCGCGCACCCGACCGCAGGGAAACCCGAACTACATCCAGCCCTTCCTCACCGAGGAGTGCCTCGAGGTGTGCGTCCGGCGGATGCGGGAGATCAGCCAGCAGGTGCCGGTGCCGCTCTTCCCCGAGGTCCCGCACTTCTACATGCCGGGCCCCGATGAGATGCACCTGTCGACGTTCTTCCGCCGGTTCGTGGACGCGACCGGGGCGATGCTGAACTTCGATGTCGGCCACTTCTTCAGCTACAACCTGCTGCACGGACACGCGCCACTCCACCGTATCGAGGAGTTCCCGCTGGATCACGTCGGCGAGATCAACACCGCGGGCGGCATGGTGGGAGATCCAGAAGGCGGCAGCTGGGTCGACGACTACGCGGGGCCGCTGAACCCCTTCACCGAAGAGGTGCTGCGCTACGTCATCCCGCGCTGCACACGGCTCCAGGCCCTCTACACGGAGACGATCGGGGCCGAGCCATGGGTGCTGTTCCACAACCTGGAGCGCCTGAACGAGCTGTTCCCGAGTGCACGCCGGCAGCGGCGGGAGCCCAGGCTGGCCGCGGCGAGCGAGGGAGGGTGAGCCAGTGAGCCTGTACGATCTCCAGATCCTCTTCAGTGACCTGACCCTCGGTCGGATCGACGTCGCGGCCGTGGAGCAGCTTCGAGATCCAAAGGACGCCCAGGCGCTCGGGTATGAGCTCACCGAGCGCGAGGTCTCGCAGCTGCGCGCGATGAACTGGCACTCCGTCCGGCGAGGCCTCGAAGCCCATCACCGGATTGGCGACACGCTCAAGCGCGTCCGCTACCTGAGGGACCCAACGAGCGGTGCCTACCTCGGTGCACAATATCCGTATCCCAACCCTCAACTCAGCCTGGAGAAGACCATGAGCGAGTCCGACAAGAACGATCCCAATCTGAAGGCCAAGCCGCAGCCCTCGACGACCAGCGAGAGCAAGGCAGAGACGCTGCTGGGCGATCTCCAGCAGCCCGTTCGCTACCCCCCCACCGCCCCATCCGTGGATCCCTCGGCGTATCAGCCAGCCGCGGTCCGCTGCGCTCCCGCGGTGGATCCGTCCATGTACCATCCGGCCGCGGTCCGCTGCGCCCCCGCGGTGGATCCGTCCATGTACCATCCGGCCGCGGTCCGCTGCGCCCCCGCGGTGGATCCGTCCATGTACCA